>JBBRFK010000155.1:0-9342 GCA_038224435.1 Cytophagales bacterium
AAAGAGAATATTCTTCGGTTTGCAAACAAATTTCATTTTTTGATAAAAACTTTTGAATTTGTGTTTAATCATTTATATTAGTTGCTGATTTGCGTGTTTTCAGTAGAAAACTTCAATTCTTGAAATGATTGCAGACTAATATATTTTATATATATTGGCATCCATAGAAATTAACATCAATTAACATTAACCCAAAATCTCCATGCCTATGAGTCGATTCTTTTTTTTTGAAAAGTAAAATAAATCCTTTTAGCGCCCTCAATTAAGTGTTTTGGCTCTCTAATCCAAAACAGCATTGCGACAGATTCACTGTCACGGTATAATCAGCAATAGTTCAGGAAATCAATTTACATTCCCAAAAACTGTTGTTATTATTTTCAGGATACCTGCAATCGTTTGCACTATCTTTTGAATTGATGAAAAACTTTAAATCTTATCAATCAATAACTATTACTCAATCAATCTATGTTTATGGAAAAACTCTACAAAAGCCTAAGTGTATTCCTACTACTCTTAGTTCTTTCCAGCGCCACAGCGTTGGCTCAAAAAACGGTCACAGGAACCATCTTGGATGAGTTCGGTGACGGATTGCCGGGCGTTACCGTTTTGGTAAAAGGAACCTCAACTGGTACAGCCTCAGATATTGATGGAAAATTTTCCCTCAATGTACCAAGCAACGAAAGTGTGCTTGTTTTCTCTTTTATCGGATATAAAGCTATCGAACAAGTGGTGGGCAACCGCTCCGTGATCGACCTTTCTATGGCACCTGATGAAAGACAATTGTCAGAATTGGTTATCACAGGTTATACCATTGATAGCCGAAGAGAGACTACCGGTGCGATATCCACTGTAAACCCAAGAGACTTGACCATCATACCTACAGGTAACGTGGAGCAAGTATTGCAGGGTAGGATTGCCGGTGTTACCGTTGTTACCAATGGTCAGCCGGGAACTACATCTCAAGTAAGGGTGCGTGGTTTTGGTGCATTTGGAGGTAATCAGCCACTTTATATCGTGGATGGATTACCTGTAGAAAGCACTGACTTCCTCAACCCTGACGATATCGAGTCCACGACTGTATTGAAAGATGCAGCGGCTGCCTCAATTTATGGTGCAAGGGCAGCCAACGGTGTGATCATTTACACTACCAAAGGGGGTAGCAAAAAAGCTCAAAAATTGAGATTTGACTACAATGGCATGTATGGTTTTACCGATCCGGGAGCTGGCATAAGTATGGCCAATCCCCAGAATTTTGCTGACCTTACTTGGTTAGCTGAAACCAATCAGGCTAGAATCGACGGTAGGGCTCCAGCCTATGGTCATCCGCAGTTTGGTAATGGTTCTTCTCCGGTTGTGCCATATTACATCAATGTCGGCGGTGCTTCAGGTGTTGCAGGTCCTTTTAGCCAGGCACAATTGGATGAGCAAAGAGCATTATACAACAATGACCCTCGAAATGGTCGGGTCCACCAATTGGTGAGAGCAGCTACAGGAGAGGGTACTGATTGGTTTGAAGCTATCACAAGGAGGGCTCCTCTTACAAGACACTCTTTGGGTTTTAGCGGTGGAAATGGCACTAGCAGGTTCTTTTTGGGTTTGGGTATCCAAGACCAGGCAGGTATCCTAATAGGAAACGACTTCCGAAGAGTTTCTTTGAGAGCAAACTCAGAACATAACCTTGGTTCCAAAATAAGAATCGGTCAAAATTTTCAGGCTACCTACCGCTCTGTCCTTGGACAGACAGGAGGTGCTGGTGGTCAGGGTGTTAACGTTGATGAAAACGATATCCTTCAAGCTTTCAGGATGCCTTCCATCATTCCCGTTAGGGACGAATTTGGTGGCTATGCAGGTACTGCAGCGAGAGGATTCAACAACCCTAGAAATCCGGTTGCTAATAGAGAAGGTTTGCAAGACAACAGAAACTTCAATGCCAATGCATTCGGAAACGTGTTTTTGGAAGTTGATCCTGTTGAGAACCTGACATTCAGAACCTCTATCGGTGGTCAGTATGACAATTTCTACGGTGTAGGATTTTCGAGACTTCAATATGAGAATTCTGAAAACAACTCCGCATTTGGATACAATGAATTTTCGGGATATGTCATGCGTTGGACCTTTACCAATACATTGACCTATACCAAAAAATGGAATCAACATGCGGTTAGAGCCTTGGTTGGTCAGGAAGCTTTGAACACTGGTGCAGGGAGAAACTTGTCCGGTCTAGGTCAAAACCCATTCTCTAGGGATCCTAACTTTGTGAATATTTCCAACCTGCCAGTTCCTACAAGACAGGTTAATTCCGGACAGTTTAAGGGCGTTAACTTCTATTCTCTTTTCGCAACAGCAAGGTATACTTTCAATGACAAATATATTGTTGATGCGGTGGTACGAAGAGACGGTTCCTCAAGATTTGGTGCCAACAGCAGATTCGGTGTCTTCCCGGCTTTCTCTGCCGCTTGGAGGATCTCAGCGGAAAGCTTCATGTCCTCAGCAACGTGGTTAGACGATTTGAAAATCCGAGGTGGTTGGGGTCAGATGGGTAATTCCAACAACGTGAATCCTGAAAATCAGTTCAGCTTGTTTGGCGGTAACGTGGGTGCTTCTTCTTATGATATATCAGGTACCAACAGTTCTGCAGTTATCGGATTTAGAAGATCAAGATTAGGCAACCCTGATGGTAGGTGGGAAACTTCAGTTTCCAAAAACATCGGATTTGACGGTACCGCATTTGGTGGAAAATTGGACGTGATTGTAGACTTTTGGCAAAAAGACACTAGGGACCTATTGTTTACAGTGCCTGTTCCATCGACCGCAGGTTTCAATGCATCAGCCCCTTCTGTTAACGTCGGTGAGATGATGAACAGGGGTGTAGACATCATGGTAACTACAAGAGGTAACTTCAATAAAGATTGGAGATATGAATTTACGGTGAATGGTGGTTTGCTGAAAAACGAAATTGTTGCTTTATCTGCGGGTTTACCTTTCATTACAGCAGGCAACCCAAGTTTCAGGGGTATTGAACCGATCAGAAATGCGGTAGGTCAACCTCTTTCCTCTTTCTTCGGATATCAGGTAGAGGGTTTGTTCAGCAGTCAGGAAGATGTCAACACCCATGCAACACAAGTTGGAGCAGCACCCGGAAGGTTTAAATTTAGGGATATCAATGGTAGAGACGCAAATGGAAATTTAACAGGATTGCCAGATGGAAACATCAATCCTGATGACAGAACTTTCTTGGGAAGTCCCGTGCCTAAATTTTCCGGAGGATTTAACTTCACTATTGGCTATAAAAACTTTGACTTGTCAGCTTATTTCTACGGAACTGCAGGCAACAAAATATGGGCACAATGGAGATGGTTTACCGACTTCTATCAGACTTTCGAAGGTGCTGCTATCTCAACAAGGTTGAATGATGCTTGGACTCCAAATAACCTTAGTGCTACGGTACCAGTGGTTGAAAAAACTGCCAACTTCAGTACCACTAACGTTGCTAACTCGTATTATGTGGCAGATGGTTCTTATTTGAGGTTGCAAAACCTGACAATAGGTTATACGCTTCCTAACGAAATTCTTCAGAGATGGAAGATCGAAAGGTTGAGAGTGTTTGGTTCGGCCAATAACTTGCTCACTTTGACTGGTTATGATGGATTGGATCCAATGGTGGGTGGTAACGTGGATACTGCTCTTGGTATAGACGTGGGCAACTATCCTGTAACAAGACAATATACTTGGGGTTTAAACCTTAGTTTCTAATCAAACATTTTGTTATACAAACTGTTATTAAAAAAAAATTCATAAATCAATTTAAATTATGAAAAACATTAAATATCAATTCGCGGCAATGATGACAGCAGGGATGATGCTGCTTGCTACAAGCTGTAGTGATTCCTTTCTGGAGGTCCCTCCTGTAGGACAATTAAGTGAGGCGCAGTTAGGTTCTCTAGCAGGTATCGATGCGGTTCTGATTTCTGTCTATTCCCAAGTAAATGGAAGGTTCCAAAGAATGGCTTCTCCTTCCAATTGGGTATGGGGAAGTATCAGGGGCGGTGATGCCAATAAGGGGACTGACCCTGGAGATTTCTCGACCATCAACCCTATACAAAGATTCGAGACGGATGCAACAGTGTCCATTTTGGAAGAAAGCTGGAGTGGTAATTTTGAAGGGATTGCTAGGGCAAACCAAGTTTTGAGGTTATTGGACGTAAAAGGTGCTGACGTTTCTGATGCTTACGCCAAGATTGTGGAAGCGCAGGCTAGGTTCCTGAAAGCCCATTTCTACTTCCAGCTTTGGAGAAACTTCAATAAAGTGCCTATCGTACCAAAAGAGGCGGATTACAAAAAAGGCTTGGAAGAAATTAAAAATGACCAAGAGATGCTTCCTTATATCGAGGCCGAAATGAGATTTGCAGCAGATAATCTTCCTGCAACCCAACCTCAGGTGGGAAGAGTTAATTCTTGGGCTGCAAAAGCTTACTTAGGTAAAATCCTTCTTTACAAAGCCAATCAAACAGGCTCTGCTGCTGATTATACAGCTGCGAAAACTTTGTTTGACGATGTGATTGCCAATGGGGTGACAAGCAATGGCTTGAAATATGGTTTGGTTCCTTTTTATGACAATATGTTCAGAGGTAGGAATGACAACCATCAGGAGTCTGTATGGGCATACCAGTCTGCTGCCAACACCGGTTCTGTGAACAATGCCAATCCAGAGTTTGATTTGAACTTCCCTTACAACACAGGTCCTGAAGGACCTGGTAACTGTTGTGGATTCTTCCAGCCAAGCTTTACCTTTGTTAATTCATTCAGAACTAGCGGTGGATTACCATTATTGGATGGTTCGTTCAATGCTCCTGCAAACAGGGTAGTAAGCGACATGGGCCTTACCTCTGCACAGGCATTTACACCTGATGCAGGTCCGCTTGACCCAAGAGTTGACCATACTACAGGCAGAAGAGGAATTCCTTATTTGGATTGGAGGGATTTTCCAGGTCAAGCTTGGATAAGAAACCAACCAAACGGGGGACCTTATTCTCCTAAAAAGTATGTTTATCAAAGAGCAGAGCAAAATTCTATACAAGACAATTCTACATGGACTCCGGGCTATACCGGTATTAACTTTATGATCATCCGTTTTGGCGATGTATTGCTGATGGCAGCTGAAGTAGATATAGAATTGGGTAACTTAGAAGCTGCGAGAGCTAAGGTAAACTTGGTGAGAACAAGGGCCATAAATTCTCCGATTTTGAGAGCCGATGGAACTCCAGCCGCCAATTATGTCATCAGTACTTATACTGCTGCTTGGACGGATGCCAATATTGCCCGTGCTGCAGTAAGATTTGAACGTAAGTTGGAATTGGGTATGGAAGGTCATAGATTCTATGACTTGGTAAGATGGAAAACTGATAAAGCTGAATTGGACACCTACTTTGCATTGGAAGGCGTATTGCTGCAGGCTGCAATGGGTAGTACTTCCTACGATATCAAGCACCGTCTGTTGCCTTTGCCGCAAAACCAAATTGATTTGGTTGGTCCTGATTTGTTGATTCAGAATCCTGGATTCTAATCAATAAAATTGAAAAATGAATAGAAAAGAGGTGGCTGAAGAGCTGCCTCTTTTTTTTGATAAGGCTTTCATTTTTTTCTTTTCTTTTTTGGGGTAACATAATTACCCGTAAATTCAGACCCTGACCCCAAGCAATATTTAACCCAAACAAACCAATGAAATCAGTATTTTATTTCAGTGCAATTATTTTGGTTTTACTTGTTTCCTGTTCCAAAAAAGAAAACACTCTTTTTACCAAACTTTCTCCAAAGGATACAGGAATCGACTTCAACAACTTAATAGTGGAATCTGATTCCTTCAATATCCTCACGGACGAATACATATTCAACGGGGGTGGAGTGGCTACAGGGGACTTTAACAATGACGGTCTTCCCGATTTGTTCTTTACCGGAAATCAGGTTCCCAATAAACTATACCTGAATGAAGGAAAATTGAAATTCAAAGATATCAGCTCGGTTGCAGGGATTGAAGCAAAAGACAGGTGGAGTACCGGAGTGACAGTGGTTGATATCAATGGTGATGGATTCTTGGATGTCTATGTCTGTGCGGCCATGTTCAAGGATCAGCAAAGAAGGGCAAATATGCTATTCGTAAATCAGGGAATGAACGGAGATGGAATACCGACTTTTATCGAAGCTGCTGACCAATACGGCATTGCAGGATCTGACAACAGCATGATGGCCACTTTTTTTGATTACAACAATGATGGTTTCCTTGACCTTTATGTACTCAATAACGAACAGAATAAATCTTTTCCATCCAATTACAGGGAAAAAATATCCGACGGTACCGCCATCAACAATGACAGACTGTACCGGAACATTGGTAATGGAACTTTTGCAGATGTCACGATTGAGGCAGGCATTACTATCGAAGGATTCGGATTGGGACTTGCCGTAGCAGATTTGAATGCGGATGGTTGGTCCGATCTTTATATCAGTAATGATTACACCACCAATGACATTCTCTATATCAACAACCAAGACGGTACTTTTTCCAATCAATCCAAAACACATCTCCGACACCAAAGTATGTTTTCCATGGGTTCGGACATCTCCGATTATAACAATGACGGTTTTCCTGACATCGTCACCTTGGACATGCTAGGTGAAAACAACTTCAGAAAAAAAACCACCATTTCCAAAAACTCCTACCAGACCTATATTAGCAACGAACAGTGGGGATATGAATACCAGCATGTCCGCAACATGCTCCATGCAGGTAACGGACCTAACATTCCTTTTAGCGAGATCGGGTTTATGGCAGGGATGTATCAAACAGATTGGTCATGGTCTCCGCTCTTTGCGGACATGGACAATGACGGCAATAGGGATTTATTGATCACCAATGGTTTCCCAAGGGACATCACAGACAAGGATTTTGCAAACTATAGGGCGGATGTCGGCGGTGTTGCCTCCGTAAGGCAATTACTCGATTCCATTCCTGTCATCAAAATCCCGAATTATGCTTATAAAAATAAGGGAGATTGGACCTTTGAAAATGTCGGTGACACATGGGGACTCAGCAAACCTTCTTTTTCTAACGGTGCAGTTTTTACAGATTTGGACTTGGACGGCGACTTGGACTATGTGGTCAACAACATCAGCGACCCGGCCTTTGTATTTGAAAATACATTGAATGCCAAAGAAGTCAAACCCAATTACCTACGGGTAAAATTGAATGGAACAAAAGAAAACCCTTTTGGAATCGGGGCCAAGGTGGTAATCAGGTATGGACAAAATCAATTCCAATACCAAGAACAGCAGCTTTCCAGAGGGTATTTGTCAGCTGTGGAGGACGTGATACACTTTGGTCTAGGGACAGAAACAGGAATAAGTACCTTGGAAATCCTTTGGCCTGATGGTCGGTATGGAAAAACAGAAGGACTCAATGCCAATCAGGTGATTGATTTGAAACATGCGAATGCCTCTACAAAACCAGCCATCCTGCCTTTTCCTTTTGGACCAAAATCTGTTTCCCCGATATTGGAAGAGGTATCCGGACTGTTAGGGACAAATTACATCCACCGGGAAATGGACAAGGTAGACTATAATGTCCAGAGAACCCTTCCGCACAAACTAACCCAATACGGCCCCAGCCTTGCTGTAGGCGAGTTGAATGGCGATGGATTGGAAGATTTCATTATTGGAAGTGCATCCGGATTTTCTCCCATGGCCAATTTCCAAAAAGCGGATGGGACTTTTACCTCAAAAGAAATGTTCAGTACTGATGTGGAAAAATCGTTTGAGGAAATGGGAATGTTGCTTTTTGACTTGGACGAAGACGGAGACCTTGACCTGTATTTGGTCTCAGGAAGTTCCGAATTCATGCCCGATGCTGCCGAATACCAAGACAGGATATACCTCAACGACGGTAGAGGAAACTTTTCCGGACAAAATGACGGCCTCCCTGCCTTCAAATCCAGCGGGACAGTAGTTCGGGCAGCTGATTTTGATGGAGATGGATTTATGGATTTGTTTGTGGGCGGCAGGACTCCTATCGCCCAATATCCACTTCCCGACCAATCCCTCATCCTGAAAAACAACCATGGGAAGTTGGAAGATGTCACAGACATGATGGCACTCGGACTCCGCAGGATCGGAATGGTCACAGACGCGCTTTGGACTGACGCAGATGGTGACGGTATTTTGGACTTGATGGTGAGCGGTGAATTGATGCCGATTACCCTTTTTCTAAACAAAAACGGGAAACTTGAAAAACCATCCGAAACCGGATTGGAAAATCACTTCGGTTGGTGGAACAGCCTTGTTGCCGGAGATTTTGATGGAGATGGCGACACAGATTATGTTGCAGGAAATATGGGCGCAAATAATTATTACCATCCCACCGCTGACCGGCCGGTGAAAATATATGCCAAGGATTTTGACAGTAATCAGAGTGTGGACCCTGTCACTTTTGCTTATTTTAAAAACAATGACGGGATTTATGAATCTTTTCCGGCCCATTATTGGGATGACCTGTATGGGCAAAGTGCCCTTTTCAGAAGGAAATTTGAACGGTACAAGCAATACGCAAGGGTAACAGAAGCCGATTTGTTTACTCCGGAAGAGTTGCAGGGAGTCACCATACTCAAAGGAAATTACGACCGAAGCAGTTACATCGAAAACCTTGGAAATTGCAAATTTAAAATTCATGAATTGCCGCTGTTGGCGCAGATAGCCCCTGTCAATGGAATGGTGGTAGATGATGTCAATCATGATGGTAACTTAGATGTCCTTTTGGTAGGCAATGATTATGGCAATGAGGTTTTTTCAGGCCGTTATGATGCATTTACCGGTTTGGTTTTGTTGGGAGATGGCAAAGGAAGTTTTGATGCTGTGAGGTCTTTGGAATCAGGATTTTTAGTCCCCGGTGATGCCAAATCCATGGCGGTACTGACCATGGCAGACGGCCGGAACCTCTATCTTTCTACCCAAAACAGAAGTACGCTTAAAATCCATGCATTGAAAAATTCTAGTAATGGTACAGCCTTCAAAGTGCCGTTGGGAATCCATACAGTTGTTATGGAATTTGAAAACGGCAAAACCCAAAAGATAGAAATCTTCAACCGGTCAGGTTTCCTTTCAAACTCAGGAGGTACCATTTCTTTGCCACCAAATCTGAAGTCATTGAAAGGAATTGATTACAAAGGGGAAAATGTTGACTTGGAATTTGAATAAGCTTCATTCCATCAATTGTATCGCATTTGAATTAAGGATATTATCTAGTCTCTCCTTTCTTTTGAGGTATAGCAACGCCATACCAAAGTAGTAGCAAAG
>JBBRFK010000156.1:0-9321 GCA_038224435.1 Cytophagales bacterium
AAAAAATCACTGGCCAACGACAAGTCCAATCCGATGTCGCAACGCTACGCCGGAGAAATCTATAAAGCGAAAAACGACGACGCAAAAGCCTGCAAACATTTGAAGATGGCGCAGAAACTTGGGTATGAGTTGCTGTATGGGGATGATTTGGTGGGGTTGATGGGGGGGTGTGAGTGAGGGGATTTTTATAGTTTGAGTTCGGTCGCTTAGGATGTCCGGCTTCCCGGAAAAGGCAATCAGAAAAAACTGGAACATCTATGCAGTAATTCCACGAACTCGGATCATTTCATTCCTTTAAAAATGTCTTAGACATTTAAAACACTGATATCACCAATGGACTTGTTGATGATAACGGAAAGACCCATATTTGATTCACCTGAAAACATCTTTAACGGCAATCACCACTTTCAATATCCCACTCTAAATGTGGTGCCAATCTCTAAACACCTTTTTTTGGTGAATTGAATGTGAGTCCAACATTTAGTTCCATTTCTCCTTCCAAATTTCTTTAATTCCTTCAAGCATTGATATTTTTTTTCCTTTTATCTTTACATACGATGTTGTATTTCCTTTTTCAAGATATGTAAAACAATGTTGTATTCCTGACTCCTCGTTATCACAAATTTCTTTTAAGTTAGCTTGTCTAAATATGAGCCAGTTGTGAGTTTCAAATATTAATGTTCCTTGAATAGTTGATTCCCCGACCACTGCGACAATTTCTGTAAAAGAACCGTACTTCATTAACTGTTGTCCTTTTTGTAATCCACTAATCAAGGGTATAAGCAATGAAATAAAAACAATAAATAATAGTACAACTTTTTGAGAATGGTTTAATGTTGAGCTAAACGATTTTTTTTTGATCCATGGCCTTAGTACAAAAAAAACAACAGATGAACCACCTATCCCAATAATACCGCCAATAATGCTACCCCAAAAAATACTAAAATCGAAAAAGATCCCCAATAAAAGAGCCATTATGAATAGGAGTATATAAACAGCAAATAAAATTCTAAATGTTTTTAATCGTATCTTTTCCTGATCGGCCTTGTTGTACTCAATACCAAGACGTGGAATAAGTACAATACACAATAAAAAAAAGATTATATAGATAAATGACACATCTATAAAGGGTAGCAAGACAATATCTGAAATATCTAATATTGCAAAAATATTCGTTTCCAACTGGTATTCGAGACCAATGAGATATGATGCTCCACCCCAATATATTAAAGCCAACACGACGGGGAAATAATTCCTGAAATTGGATATATTAACTTGCTCTTCAGCCATAATAATTTACTTTAATAATTTCTAAATAAAAGCTATCGATAATTTCACTCCACTCCGCCCGTATTCAATTCATCAATCTGACCGTTCGCGGAAGGACCACGATGATCTTTTAATAATTCAGGAAGTTATCAAATTCCAGATTGTATTGTTTTCAATTTACATTTGGAGATAACATAATGCTTTAATCATATCATCTTCAACCCCAACTCCTTCAAAAATTCATTGTGTTCCTTCGTCTTCTCTTCAATCCTTTCATTGATCAAAGTTAACTTTTCATGAACTTCATTCAAGTCAATCTGGATTTCATCCTCGGAGGTACTCACATACCTCGAAATATTCAGATTATACCCATTCTTCTCAATTTCCTGCATCGAGACTTTACGGGAATAGCGCTCGGACTCTTTTCGGTATTTGTATGTATCAACAATACTATTGATATCATTTTGCTTACCGTTCTTACCTTCTCTTAATGAATTCTGGCGCTTTCCTTTTTCGAATCGCTCACTGGCGTTGATGAATAACACATCCTCATCCTTTTTGCACTTTTTCAGCACAAGAATACACACAGGAATTCCGGTTGAATAGAACAGGTTGGAGGGTAAACCTATGACAGTGTCAATCTGATTGTCTTTTAAGAGCTTGATACGAATCCTTTCTTCTGCTCCACCCCGGAATAATACCCCGTGTGGCAGAATGATGGCCATGGTCCCTGCTTTGCCTAAGAAGTGAAAGCCGTGCAGGAGAAACGCAAAATCCGCGGCGGATTTAGGAGCCAGTCCATAACTTTTGAAGCGAAAGTCTTCTGCAAGGGTATCATTCGGTTCCCAACGCAAACTAAAGGGCGGATTGGCAACGATCGCATCAAATTCTGTTTTCTTTGATGGGTTCATTTCATTCAATACATCCCACTGATTTTTCAAGGTATCTCCGTGAAAAATCTCAAACTCGGTATCCTTCATGCCGTGCAGTAGCATGTTCATTCTTGCAAGGTTGTAGGTGGTAATGTTGTTTTCCTGACCATATATTTTACCTACAGTTCCACCGTTGTCTTTGATACGCTTTCTTACGTTGAGCAACAAGGAACCGGAACCACAGGAAAAATCCAACACTTTGTCCAGTTTTCTTTTCTTACCTGTAGCAGGATCCTGACTGTCAAGCGTAACAATCTCCGAAAGGATGGTGGAAATTTGTTGTGGTGTGTAAAACTCACCTGCCTTTTTACCAGAACCTGCTGCAAACTGACCTATCAAATATTCATAGGCATCTCCAAGGGTATCTGAATCGGTAGAGAAATCGGCAATACCCTCTGAAATTTTTTGAATGATGGTGCAGAGTTTCTTGTTTCTATCGGCGGATGTTTTCCCAAGCTTTTCTGAGTTTAGGTTGATTTCTGAAAACAACCCCTGGAAAGAATTGTCGAATGACTCATTTTCTATAAAGCGGAAACCTTCTTCAAGAGTCTTCAACAATTCATTATTTTGAGTTCGTGCCAATTCGGTAATATTGCTCCATAAGTGTTGTGGCTTGATGACATAATGAACTTTTTTTCGCATCTGCTTTTCAAATTCCACTATATCAGCTTCATTCTCATTGTACCAAACTTCTAAAGGTGGCGGTACAATAAAATCAGGTTTGAGATGCTTCGAACCTGGGATTGGGTAATCTTTGCCCAGCTCTTTTTTTGCTGAAGTTTCGTAGTTGTGTGACAAGTAACGCAGAAACAAAAATGAAAGCATATAATCCCGGAAAGAATCTGCATTCATTGCGCCACGTAAGTCGTCTGCTATATTCCAAAGGGTTTTCCCCAGTTGTTGTTGGTCTTTTTGGGTCATTGACTAAAATTTAAAATTGTATTTAGCAAGGAGCTTTTGAAAAATCTCATTAAAATATCGCGTTTCATTTTCGCTCATTTCATTGAATTGCGGAACAAACACTTTCTTATGGGATAAAGAGTTGAGCATGTTTATGGTTTCATCCGGTTTATCAACTTTAATTTCTTGCAATACGAATTTGATTTGACTCTTTCCCAAAAAGGAAACAATGTTTTCTAATAATTGTCTTAAAAGAACAAAATGATAAGTATACAACTGCGTTTTTCTGGCCTCGTCCAAAACTTGAAAAAGATGAAGATGGAACAAGAATACTTCATTCTTAAATTCCTTTAATTCTAATTCTTCTCCTTGCCTTTTTAGCATAAAGGTTTTTGAATTCTTACTGTATCTGCCACTTTTTTCTCCGTAATTCAGCCGGTCATGCAAAACAGCAAATAGACCAATATGGTGAGTTGTCAGAATGATTTTCCTGTCTGTTTCAAAATTATCTTCCACTAATCGCATTATTGTATCAGCCGTTAAGAAGATATTGTTATCATCCAAGCTTGAAACAGGGTCATCTATGAAGAAATGCGCATTATGCTCATCAGCCCAACCTTCAATTTTAAATAGTGCTAAAAAAAAGCACCATATAAATATCCGCACTTCGCCGCTTGATATTTTTATTGATTTGTTTTCATGACCTTCAAGAAAGAAGGAAATAGATTCAATGCCTATTTCAGGTTTTGAATGAGCATTGAATCTGAACTTATAAATAGGGTTATAAACGGAGAGTTCTTTTAGTATTCTTTCTTCGGTTAGTAAATTATAAAGCCTATTGAGGCTACTTCTCTTTATATCAAGTTTAATATTTACGTTGTCGTTATCCTCGTCATTATCCCAGTTAAAAAGGTCTTCGCTATAAGCATTGTAATAAACCCCTGCATGATTTCCCCCGTTTGCAGACTTGGTAATGTCTTTGTAAGCAACGGATAACCTTGTTTTGCCAGTAGAATTGAACGCATAAACGCACACGATGTATTCCCCTACATCTTTTAATTGCTCTGCTATTTCGTTTAGAGTCGCCATACCTTAACGCTCCATTTTCGGAAACAACCCCTGCATCAATCCCTTTTTATGTAATTGAAATTGTTCTAATTTCTCTACTTGGGCGGAGATGAGGTCATCCAAAGTCGAAAGACAGGAAGCGATTTTTTTTTGTTCTTTTGGATTTGGAATAGCTATTTTCAATGTATTCAATTGACTTGGATAAAGATGGATTACTGAAACACCTTGCGCCATTTGAGCAATGTCTCTTTTCTTAGCACTATTCAAATAATAGGCAAGAAAAACACCATTCAACTCTGTGCGAATAATATTCAAATCGCCACCTAACGCAATTCCATCATTTAAAACACATGCCGCTGTGGCAATATCAATCTGTGTTTCTCCTGATGCAGGTATAATAACATCATTGGCTTGGCTCAAAACCAAATTATCTGAATCTAAATTTGTGCGCGACTTTATTTTATTAATGGTCTCATTGTAATGTGTGTAAAGCTCTCCATATCTTATACAGGGCAAAATTCCATCTTCAGTAATATCTGCTTTTGATATTCCTTTTCCTTTTAAAAATATTGCGACCTCCCGCAACTTCTTCTCCACCCACTCCCCATCATTCGCAAACTCCTTAAACCGGACTTTAGGCCTTTTTCTACCCTTTTGTGGAAAAATATTTTGCATCAAGCCTTTTTTGTTGTCTTTGAGGGCTTGTAGCTTTTCGTTGTAGGCGGCTATCAATTCATCTAAGGAAGAAATGCATGAAGCGATTTTTTGTTGTTCTCGTTTCTTTGGTTTTGGAATTAAAATATCAGAAAATTGTTGGTAGCTGACCATTTTCCCGTCCCTAATTCCTTCTAATTTCCTATTAAGGTCTTGAATGAATGGACCTGATTTAAAGAAATGCTGATAGAAATTATTTATGATATCTAACTTTTTTCTTAAAATGATATAGGCGGGGCTACATAAACCTAAATATTTTGAATACTCTATCCCTCCTTGAAAAGATCTGAGACTAATAATAAAATCACCGATTTCAACAACTTTATAACTTTCGATACTTTTATCTGAAACTGAAACGTGATAGTCAATGATTTCTCTTGGTACAGCACCATGTTCTTGCGTAATCGCTAGAATTGGTAAATCAGAATTGTGATTTTTATTTGATATGGGTTCAAATAACTTATTTCCATTTAAATATTCCCATTCCTCATTCTTCACAAACTCAGGAAAACGCAATTTGGGAATTAAATTATTTTCCTTACTCATAAGCTGCTAATCCTGAAATCTCCCGGCCCTGGGCAAGTTTTTTTAATCGAGGTGTTAATTCACTCATCAATGCCGTCTCGGCTTTGCTGCGTTGCTTCCAACCAAGTTCCAAAGGCTCCATGAGGTCGGTGAGTGTTTCCCCATCAAAAATCATTCGGTTCATTATTTTTTCTACGAAGGCTTTTAAGTCTGTAGTATGAATACCATGTTTATTGGCAATATCGGCCAGTTCTTTGTCGTATTTCTCTACCCTAAAGTTTTCGTAGCCTTTCTGCAAAGTGTCGACATCTTTACCGCTGTTCCAATCCAGGCTGTTGATGTAATCGGCGAGGTCATCCTCTTCATCCATCAAATTGGAATTGGATTTCAACAATCCAATCACCTCGGCTTGGGTCATTTTGTGTCTGGATGGTTTTCTCTGCGTGCTGTCGGCTATGAGGCCTATGATGTAATCGTAATCAATCACCGCAGAAGCAAAGAGCACAAATTCAAAGTCCAGTTGCTGGATATCTTCCGGGGCGTCATACCCTTCTTTCTGTTGTATTATTCGCAATTGTTTTGCTGTTTCTATATAAGAGCTTCGGAACTCCTGCAAAGTATCCTTGGGTAATATGGTTTCTATGTTGGCTTGCTGTACTTCGTCAAGGTCGGTGTATTGATCCAATTGGGTTTTTAGACGCTGTACTTCCTTAAAGTTTTTCACAAAAGCAATTCTCGCAGCATCACCACGTATATTGAATACTTCATGAGGTTCACTCACAAGATTCTGTGCTTGCATAAATACACCCAGCGCTTCAACGGCCGCTTTGTATTTATCAATCACCACCGGGGCGGGCTCCACCATCCATATCTCCCGGGCACGTGCGCTATCTTTTCCTGAAAAGAGGGCAATGGCCTGATTTACGGCATCCTGTTGGGAGCGAAAATCCAGGATGTTTCCATAAGGCTTCGTATCATTCAGTATCCGGTTGGTTCGGGAAAAAGCCTGAATCAGACTGTGGTATTTCAGATTTTTGTCCACATACAGGGTATTCAGGTATTTGGAATCAAAACCCGTGAGGAGCATATCCACCACAATGGTGATATCGATCTTGTTTTTGTGCGGATAATCCTTGTTCCTAAATTTTTGGTTTTTGATCCGGCTTTGCACATCCTGATAGTACAAATCAAATTCATTGATGTTGTGATCTGTCCCATATTGCGCATTGTAATCGGCAATAATTTCCATCAGGGCTAGTTTCTTCTCTTCGGGGTTTTGCTTGTTGTCTTCTTTTTCCTGGTTAAGATCTTCCTGAAGTTGCCTGATGTCTGCGGCATTCTTCTGGCTTTGCTGGTCTCCATTTTTGGCAATGAGCTGGGCGGGTGGTGAAAATACACAAGCAATTTTTAATGAAGTATAATCTTCATTTTCTGCTTCTTTGCTTTTTTGTATTTCTTTAAACAGCCGATAATATTCAATGGCATCGTTGATAGAAGCCGTAGCCAAAGTGGCATTAAATCTGCGGTGGTTGGTAGCAGTATTGTGCTTGCTGAGTATGGCTTCTACCACTGCCTGTCGGGCAATGGGTTCTCCGGGCTTGGGGTTTTGATTGGCTGCTTGCGCCTGGCCTTTGCCCATGCCTTTAAAATAATCGACGTGAAATTTGAGCACATTCTTGTCTTCGATTGCATCGGTAATCGTATAGTCGTGCAGGCGCTTTTGAAAAATAGATTTAGTGGTTTTGTATGCAGCTTCTTCGCCTTCAATGTAACTGTAACTCGAATTTTCATCAAAAATGGGTGTGCCTGTAAAACCAAATAGTTGCGCATTTGGAAAAAATTCTTTGATAGCTTTATGGTTATCCCCAAATTGGGAACGGTGACACTCATCAAAAATGAAAACAATGCGTTTGTCGCTCAAAGGTTTCAGTCGCTCTTTGTAGTTTCGCTTATAAGTTCCATCCAAAGCCAAACCCAGTTTTTGAATGGTGGTCACTATGACTTTATCCAAATAGTCGGTAGAGAGCAGCCGCCTTACCAATGTCTCCGTATTGGTATTCTCTTCCACACTGCCTTCCTGAAATTTATTGAACTCCTCGCGCGTTTGTCGGTCGAGGTCTTTTCGGTCCACCACAAAGAGGCATTTTTCAATATCTGGATTGTCCTTCAATAGGGTAGAAGCTTTGAAAGAAGTGAGCGTTTTGCCGCTGCCTGTGGTATGCCATATGTAGCCGTTCCCACGGTTTTGCTGGATACAGTCTACGATTGCTTTTACTGCATATATCTGGTAAGGCCGCATGACGAGCAATTTCTGTTCGCTCTCAACCAATACCATATACTTGCTAATCATTTCGCCAAGCGTGCATTTTGGTAGAAATTTCTCGGTAAAATCATGTAAGCCGCGAATCTTTTGATTGTTTATGTCGGCCAGTTCATAAACAGGCAAAAATTGTTCATCTGCGTTAAATTGAAAATGCTGGTTTTTATTGTTTGCAAAATAGATTGTGTTACTCCGGTTGCTCACAATAAAGAGCTGCATAAAACAAAGGAGGGAATTCCCATACCCATTTCCCGGTTCATTTTTATAGTCCACAATTTGCTGCATGGCTTTCCTGGGAGAGATATCCAGCTTTTTCAGTTCGATTTGCACCACGGGTAGACCATTGATCAGCAGAATTACATCGTACCGGTGATTGCTGTTTTCGGTATTAATGCGCAACTGACTGATCACCTCAAATTCGTTCTTGCACCAGTCTTTGATATTTACCAAAGTGTAATGGAGCGGTGTGCCATCTTCCCGCTGGAAATACTGTCTTTCCCGCAATAGCCGGGAAGCAGTAAATACATCAGGCTTTATGATTTCTTCGCGCAACCGTAGAAACTCACTATCTGACAAATGGACGCGGTTAAGCGCCTCAAACTTGGACTTGAAATTCTTTTCCAGGGTTCTTCTATCAACAATTTCAGGTCGATGCGTGTATTTTAACTCCCTCAGGTGCTTAATTAGGTTGTCTTCTATGTCATTTTCCTTACTCATTCAAGTATAATTGCAAATTGTTCAAATGTACTTTTATAATCGGTTTTGCGACTATAAAAGTCTGGCGCAGCTTCACCATCGGTTTGTTAATTCAACAATTGGGGCATCCCACGCAACAATAGGCCTAAATTAATCTCATTTCCCAATAATCAAAATCAACTATAGATTCTTCACGGTCAACATGTACTAACATTAAACACCCATGATTAACTCCCCCCTCAAAATCCCAAAGCCCCTTCTCGTTAGAAGGGGCTTTGGGTTATGAAACAGAAAAACTATTCTGGGATATCCGGTTACCACGTTAGAGTGAGACGATGAAAGAAGTGATAACCGTTAAGACATCTCAGATGGGATGAAGGTATGTTAATTCCTTTCATGTTCAAAGACCTATCCTGTTTTTTTCACTTCGGCCAGACCTCAGTATAAGAGGCAACCACAACATAGGCATATATATGCATACATGACCCAATCATGTGAAGTCCTGGCATTAGGTTCTTCCATGTGCTATCTACTGTTCTTATATTCAAGGTCAACTAAGAGATCGGTTGATGCCGCACCTTCAGGTATGTGAGATTACCCTGGAGATTGTCCTGGGCAGCCTATGATAAACATATCTGTCCGATAAACCCCATCTTTCAAAAATATCCTGATTGCGCTCATCTTTTGTCAAGAAAAGATATGACCATGATCAGATGCAGATCCTATATAAACAATGGCGGGCATCGGAGACCTGCAAAATAGATTTTGCTTTAGATGGTATCCGTCCGAGCAACCCATATTCCCGACTTACTCAGCCAGCATATATTTTTCCAAATTATTAGGTAGGAGCTGATAGCGTTCTTTGTGATTGTAGGACTGAATTCGGCCCAGGATATC
>JBBRFK010000157.1:0-9188 GCA_038224435.1 Cytophagales bacterium
TTGATTTTGCTGAAAAGAATTCCGTTTCCAACCTCACAATCTTTAATTCAACCTCGGTTTTAAGGATGTCTTCGTCCAATTGGCATTCTTCTGTTTCTTTTTTACAGGAAGAAATAAGGGTTGCGAAAATCAAAATTGCCAGTGACAGGGTCAGGTTTTTCATAGAAATATGGTCCTAAAACAGAATCTGGCCAAATCTACAAGGAATCTTAAAATTAGCGATCAATTTTTTGGTAAAGTCGGAATATGTGGATTATAAAAAATTTGATTTAGTTACAAAAATCTTCCGTTGGTCTACAAAATTTAAAAGTTGGTGCTATTCCGGTTAACATTTAAGAGGCGTCAACGTTCCAGTTGTACTCAAATTAACACTTAACCAACAAAAATTATGAAAACTATCAGATTAAAATGGAATTTATTGGCCTTATCCATGATGTCAATGACATTGGGGCTTTTTACTTCTTGCAACGAGGATGACCCGGCCCCAGATCCTAATATTGTGCAAGTTGCGGCTGCAAACAGCAATTTTTCTACACTTGTGACGGCCGTTCAGAGTGCCGGATTGGCGGAGACACTTTCCGGAACAGGTCCATTCACAGTTTTCGCACCTACCAATGATGCGTTCAATAAGTTTTTGACGGCAAACTCTCTGACTGCTGCGCAGTTGTTGGCTTCTGACGGATTAGATGAAATATTGACTTACCATGTTGTTGGAGCCTCAGTTCCTTCCTCAGCAGTGGCAGCTGGCAAAGTGGCTTCTGTTTCGGGTGACCCGTTTTATGTAAGCGTCGCTCCTAACAATGACATCTGGATTAACGGAAATGCAAAAATTACAGCAACCGATATTTCTGCTTCTAACGGTATCATTCACGCGTTAGACTATGTAATCACTCCCCCAACACAAAGCATAGCTCAGATTGCCATTGCTTCGACTACTGCTGCACAACCTGAGTTTACCCAATTGGTAGCAGCGCTTGTCAGGACCAATCTCGCAGGAGCCTTAACCGGTGGATTTGATGATAATTTAACTGTATTTGCACCGACTGATGCTGCTTTCAGAAATCTTTATGCTGCTTTGGGAGTTACAAGTGTTGATCAAATTCCATTGGAAACTCTGACTTCTGTATTGCAGTATCACGTGGTACCGGCAAGAGCATTTTCCCAGGATTTGAGACAAGGGGCTTCATTGCCGACTTTGCTTACGGGAAAAAACCTTACTGTAAACCTTTCTGCTTTGAAGATAAATGATTCTGGTCTTGTTCCGGCGGCATTGAATATCCATGCTACCAACGGTGTCATCCATGTAATTGACAAAGTTTTATTGCCGATTTAATCAATAGGGAAGTGCCGGTAATTCCCGGCACTTTTTTTTTAGCTTATTTTTTGACTATTTCAATCCGTGGAAAACAAACTGATTCAGGGAAAAGCATTTTTAAAATACATGAGTTTGAAAAAACTCAGCAATTACCTTTTGCTTTTATCCTCTTACCAAGTCAGCAGAATGCTCGGCAAACCCAAAATTTGGGGATATCCCACCACTTTATCCATAGAACCTACGACAAGCTGTAACCTTCGCTGTCCGGAATGTCCAAGTGGATTGAGAAGCTTTTCCAGGCCGACAGGGATGATAAACGAAAAGCTTTTTCAAAACATCATTGACCAATCCAAAGATTACCTGACCTACCTCCATATTTATTTTCAGGGAGAACCATTTCTTCACCCCGGATTTTTGGATATGGTTTCCTATGCTGATAAAAATCGGGTTTTTACTTCCACATCTACCAACGCCCATTATCTGAATGAAAAAAGTGTGGTGTCCATCCTGAATTCCGGACTCAAGCAGTTGATCGTCTCTATGGACGGCATCACACAGGAAATCTATGAAGATTACAGGATTGGGGGAAATTTGAAAAAGGTAAAAGAAGGACTTTCATTGCTACTCCAAAAAAGGAAAGAAACCAGCCAGCTTTTTCCGCGGATAGTTCTACAGTTTCTCGTGACCGGCAAAAATGAGCATCAGATTCCTGCTTTGAAAGATTGGGCCAAAGAAATCGGGGTAGATGAACTTCAACTGAAGACCACCCAAGTCTATGATTTTGAAAACGGGTCTCCTTTGATTCCCAGCAACCACCGGTATTCCCGCTACCTGCCTAAGGGCGATGGCACCTGGAAACTCAAAAAAGAAATAGAAAACAAATGCTGGAGGATGTGGCAAGGGGCTGTGTTGACTTGGGACGGAAGGATGTTGCCTTGTTGTTTTGACAAAGACGGGCAACATGTCATGGGGAAAATCGGAGAAAGCGGTTTCAAAGAAATCTGGAAGAATGAGACTTATTCCACATTTCGGGAGCAATTGTTGGCAGACAGGTCCCAGATTGACATCTGCAAAAACTGCACAGAGTAATTTGAATGGCCCTAATTTAATTGCCATGATATTTCTTTACTGCATGGAATAGTTATCTTTACGCAGATTTTCTCCTATTTTGAATAGAAACGCCCTAGGGTTATACGATATAATTCAACCAGTATATCCAGGTTGCCAACCAAATGACACACCAATACCTTATGTATTTTCAGCCTAAATTATTTCTAAAAAGAGCTTTAGGGATATTTTTCATTGCTTTTTCGTTGATTTGTTTCAATACGGATGTCACCCAAGCGCAATCCATGGGTGACCTCAGCACCATCAAAGTGGATGACTTGTCGGATGCACAGATTCAGGAATTGATCAGAAGAGCCGGTGAGGCAGGATTATCAGAGTCGGAGTTGATTCAGATGGCAAGACTGAGAGGAGTTTCGGAAGCCGAGTTAGAAAAATTGAAGACCAGAATTGAGAAATTGGAAGTTTCAGGATCTGGCGGAAAACCTTCTGCCACTTCTTCCAAAAGAGAGCCAAGAAGACAAGGGGACTTGAATGAGATCACTGAAGGATTGTTTAAGTTACAGGAAGACCCTGGCAATTCTTCAGAAAAGCCCTCACCCTATTTTGGAGCAGATATTTTTTACAATAAAAAGAGGAGGTTGAGTTTCGAACCCAATCTCAATATTGCAACACCAAAAAATTATGTCCTCGGGCCGGGCGACCTGATTTACATTGATGTGTATGGACAATCAGAAAAGTACTATGAGGCTTCCGTCAGTTCAGACGGATTCATTATTCTGGACAATGTGGGGCCGGTCGCCCTTTCGGGAAAAACCATCGAAGATGCAGCCATCATCATCAAAAACAGGCTTTTGAACTTCTACACAGGAATGGGGGGCAGCAATCCCAACACCTTTATGCAGGTCACACTTGGCAATGTCCGGACGATCAAAGTGCATTTGGTGGGTGAGTTGAGGTTGCCGGGAACATTCACTCTGAGTGCTTTCAGTACAGTTTTCAACGCCCTATATGCCGCCGGAGGACCGAATGACAACGGGACCATGCGTCAGGTGAAAATCATCCGGGATGGTAAAATCATCTCCAAGGTAGATATTTATGATTTTTTGGTCAACGGCAATGCCAACCTCAACTTCCAATTGAAGGACCAAGATGTCGTCATGGTAGATCCTTTTCTCTCCAGAGTCAGTGTTTCGGGAGAAGTCAAAAGACCAAAAATATTTGAAGTGAAAGAGGATGAGACTTTTGCGGATATATTGAAATATGCAGGAGGGTTTACAGATCTTGCTTTTAAAGATAGGATCAACGTCATCAGGATTACCGGAAAAGAGAAAGCCGTATCGGATATTTTCAATGAACAGTTTTCCATTTTCACTGTCAAAGGCGGGGATGAATATACGGTAACCAAGGTTTTGAACAGGTTTTCAAACAGGGTGCAGGTCAAAGGTGCAGTTTTTAGAGAGGGAAATTTCTCCCTCACGGATGGGCTGACACTTTCGCAGCTAATCAAAAACGCAGATGGCGTCCGGGGAGAAGCGTACTTGGAAAGGGCAAGTATCCTGAGAACTTATGACGACTTGACCACTGAGGTGATTTCAGTCAACCTTCGTGGAATATTGGAGGGAACTGCTCCTGATATTCCGCTCCAAAGGGAAGACGTCGTAAGGATCGCGAGTATCTATGACCTTCAGGAAGAATATTATGTGCAGATCAGCGGTGAAGTCAAAAACCCCGGCACCTATCCTTTCTCCAAACAGATGTCAGCGGAAGACCTGATCATTTTGGCGGGAGGATTGAGAGAGTCTGCCAATATAGAAGATATCGAAATTGCGAGAAGATCCACCTCAAACGATTCGGGTACTTTTTCTGAATTGATCCCTGTAAAAATTAATATGGGTCTGGAAATCCGGGAAAATCCTGTCACCCTTCAGGCTTTTGACAATGTGGTGGTAAGAAGAAAACCGAATTTTACACTGAACAAACAGATTCTGATAGAAGGACAGGTAAATTCCCCAGGTATTTTTTCCGTACAGACCGCAGAAGAAAGGATCTCTGATGTGATCAAAAGAGCTGGGGGATTGACACCCTATGCCTACACCAAAGGAGCGACTTTGATCAGAAGAACAGAGTATTTTGATACCGAATCAGAACAGCTTAGGAGACAAAGGAACCTGCAGGACCTGCAGCAAAAACTCCAACAGGATCCAAACAATTCAGAATCACAGGAATTGCTGTTGCAGAGATTGTTTCTCGAAATCGGCAATGTTGACCTTGGGACTTCAGAAGGAGCCATCGCAGCCCAATCGAAAAAGGAAGCCATCACCGGTATTTCTGAAACCAAAGCCGACCTAGCCCCGCTAAGAATCAGACAAACAGAAGCTGTAGCGATCGATTTGGAAGACATTATGAAAAATCCCGGTTCGGACAAAGACCTGATCCTTGAAGAAGGTGACGTGATATCTATTCCCCGTCAATTGCAAACCGTCAGGTTGAGAGGAGATGTGGTCTATCCGGCAACTGTCAGGTTTGAACAAGACAGAGGGACAAAATTCTATATCAACCGTGCGGGTGGTTTTGACATGCGCGCCAACAGAAAAAGAACCTATGTCGTCTATGCCAACGGCGAGGTGGCGAGGACCAAGAGCTTTTTTGGACTCAGGTCTTATCCTGCTGTAGCGCCTGGCGCGGAAGTAATTGTCCCTACAAAAGGACCTAGGCTTTCTGTGAGACCCGGCGAAATTGCAGGAATTGCAACGGCGCTCGCAACCCTTGCATTGGTACTCACCCAAGTTAGCTTCAAATGATATGAATGGACAGCAGCATATTTTGGATGACAAGATCACGCTCAAGGAAGTCATTCTCAACTTTCGCGGGTGGATTATCTTTTTTCTGGGTCAATGGAAATTCTTTCTTTTGGCAGCAATAATCGGGATGGTTTTGGGAGCCTTGGTTTCCATTTTCAAGAAGCCTGTGTACCATGCAGAAACGACTTTCGTATTGGAGGAATCGGATATGGGAGGAATGGGACAAGTTTCAGGTCTTGCTTCTTTGATTGGGATCAATTTGGGCTCGATGAGCGGACCATCCGGGATTTTTCAGGGTGAAAATATCATGGAACTTTACAAATCCGACAACATGTTAGGCAAAACGCTCCTTAGCCCATTTGATGACAAAACACTTCTGATCGATAGGTTCATTGGATTTAACGAGCTTGACAAAAAATGGGAAAGCAAAGTAGATCTGGCAAATCTCAAATTTTCCATTCCAAGGGAGAATTTTTCTGTGACACAGGATTCGGTGGTAAAAGAAATTTCGAAACTGATCAGGGAAAAACACTTGTCGGTTGAAAAGCCTAACCGGAAGTTGAGCATCATCTATGTCACGGTAAGTTCCAAAGACGAGTTGTTTTCTAAGGTTTTCAATGAGTCTATGGTAGAGAATGTCAATACCTTTTATTTTGAGACTAAAACCAAAAAAACAGCTGAAAACCTTACCATCCTTCAGATGCAGGCAGACAGTGTCAGGGCAGTGTTGGATCAGAACCTGATGGAGTTTGCGAACATAGCAGACAGGATTCCATTTCCAAATGCGCTTGTGCAAAGCGCCACTGTGAACAGCCGGAGAAAGCAAGTGGATATTCAGGCCGCTTCAGCAGTTTTTGCCGAGATAACCAAAAATCTAGAAATCGCCAAAGTAAATCACCGCAACAACTCTCCTTTGATTCAGATCATCGATTCTCCGAGGTATCCGCTGAAAATAACAAAGATTAAACTTTTGAAAGGGATTATATTTGGTGCCTTCCTGATGGTTTTTGTGGCCATGGTTTTCTTGTATTTCAGACAATTATACCGCCTTCATATCGAGGCAAGTTGAATTTCCTTCATGTCCTGATATGATAGAAAAAATCACTTCCTATACTTTTGCTGGACTGTTTAAGAGTAAATCGATACAGAACTTTATTTTTTTGACTACAATCCAGGCTTCCAATATTGTCATTACGCTGATTTCCATGCCCTTGCTGATACAGTCTATCGGCGTGGACCAGTTCGGCTTGGTCAATCTTTCGCTTTCGGTCATCATTCTAGCCAATATTTTGGTTGGATTCGGCTATAACCTGAGCGGACCGAGGGACGTGGCACTCAGTCAAAACGACAAGGAATCGCTCTCCCACCTTGTTTCCAATATTGTTTTCAGTAAGGTTTTGATGGCTTTATTGGCGACTTTGGGTATCATATTGGCTGTTTTTGGACTGAATATGTTCAGGGAATACCAATGGATACTTTTGTTTTCGGTGTTGTTGCTTTTTTCTGAAGCCACCCTTCCGCTCTGGTTTTTTCAGGGATTGGAAAAAATGAAGCTGATTTCCATCGCCAACGTGTTCAGCAAGCTTTTGTATTTGTTGGGAATCGTACTTTTCATCCATGCTCCGGAGCAATCTTATTGGGTCAATTTCATTTTGGGAGCTTCTGCCTTGGGGATCAATATTCTGTTACTGCTATTTATTCATTTCCAGATGGATATCAGGTTTTACAAACCAAAACTGGGACAGCTTTTTGCTTCTCTCCGTGAAAATGGCCTGCTCTTTTTATCCAATATCGCCACCCATATTTCCATTAATGGCGGTCTGATAATATTGAGTTTTTTTTCGTCAGCAGAGATTTTGGGAATGTTCAGCTTGGCAGAAAAAATAGCCATGGTGCTGAGGATGTTTCCCTCTATGGTCATCCATTCTGTATATCCTAATGCGAGCAGGTTATTGGAATCGGATTTGCCCCAATTTGTTCATTTTATAAGGAAAGTGTACCTCTTTACTTTATTCTTGGGAATGGTAGCCTCATTGTTCGTATTTGGATTGGCGCCATTTATCATAAAGCTACTTGCACGCAAGGAGCTCACCGAGGCTGTTGCTTACCTTAAGGTGCTTTCTTTTGTACCTTTTTTGGCTTGCCTCAATATTGCGAATGTGGTGATATTACTAGCTAAAGACCAAAAATCCATCATCTTCAAATCTTCCTGGATGATGGGGATTTTTATGCTGCTGACTTCGGTTCCCCTGACATATTCTTATGGTGCCTTGGGTTTGGGTTTTGCCTTATTGCTTACAGAAATAGCGGTTTTTTTTATATGTTGCTTCCTCAATTGGTATTATAATAAAAAGTTAATTTTGAGAATACTGAAACTGCTGTGACTGAAAAAAGACAACTGATACCCAGAGAAAGGTCATGCTTGGCATGCGGCAATGAACGGGGAAATAGGATGGTAGCTGCAACTGAAAAACTCCATGGAATGGGAGGGGATTTTAGGTATCTAGAATGTAATTTTTGTAAGTCTGTACAGTTGGTCAATGTTCCTGAAAATATGGCCGATTTTTATCCCCAAAATTATTATGCCTTTGGTAAATTGAAACAAAGCAATGGCATTAAGAACATCTTCAAAAAACTCAGATTCCAACTCTTTAAATCTGGCTTATTAAAGTTTGGATACCCAGATTATATGGATTGGCTATCTCCAATACGTATCGATAAAAATACCTCCATTGCAGATATTGGCTGTGGAAACGGGCAATTGATTTATGAATTAAAATGCTCGGGTTATAATAACCTCTTTGGTTTTGATCCCTACCTACCGGAAGAAGTTTCGGAAAGTGGTTTTAGCTTGCAAAGAAAAGACCTTATGGAGATATCAGGGGAATTTGATGTGGTGATGCTTCACCATTCTTTTGAGCATCTGGAAAATCCCAAAACCGCAATGGAAAAATTGGCGGAGTTGCTAAAACCAAAAGGAAAATTATTGATCAGGGTTCCTGTCACAGATGCAAGCGTCTGGGAAGAAGAAGGCACCAATTGGTTTCAGCTTGATGCACCAAGGCATTTATTTATTCCCAGCAAAAAAGCCATGAAATTGTTGGGGGAAAAATCCGGGCTTACGTTGACTCAAGTAATTTTTGACAGCAATGAGTACCAGTTCATTGTCACGGATATGTATAAAAATGGCAAAAAACCCAGCGATTTTGACACTGAAAAATGGGGCAATAAAAAATCCAGAGCGGAATGGGTACAAAGAGCAAAAACTCTCAACCAAAAAGAAAAAGGAGATCAGGCTTGTTTTTATTTCGAAAAGGGCTAAAATCAATACGTGTTTCCGTGTAGTTGCACGTAGGCTCAATCTGGCCTCGACTGCGCTCGGCCACCGGGTTTCCGGACTCTCTTCCTAAATTTAAAAAACGAAGTCGATCCCCGAGCAAGGTCGAGGGGAAGATTTTTCGACATGGTTCTACCCTGAATTTGGTGAAAGGGATAATTTTTAAAATCAATGAAAAAATTGTCAAAATAACCTCATTCCAAATATGGTAGTAATTATAAAATGGTGTAGTAAATCAGTATTTATTTACCACTAAGTAACAAAGAAAACAAAAGCCCACTTTTTATCTTCTTTGTTACTTAGTGGGTTATTCTTTTTACCGGCTGGTTTATATTTTTATTTTGACCCTTCAATTGCCTGTTTTTGGAAATCTCGGAACTTTTATTCTCTTAGGCCACAAAGTTTTCACAACATTCGTGGTGGAACCTTCGATATAATATTTTCGATACGTACAGGCAAGCGGATACACATAAAAATCAATAGAAAATCAGAATTAAAAAAACCTCGTCAATGCACGTTTTCCCACAGGCATTCCATTGAAAACCCGCCAATGTTTGTGTCTCCACAAACATTCCAAACCTTATACCTAGAAGTGTTCCAAACCTCGTCAGTAAATGTGTTTCCACAAATATTCCTTCAAAAACCCAATAGGAGCGATTCAAATAGA
>JBBRFK010000158.1:0-9129 GCA_038224435.1 Cytophagales bacterium
ACTGGCATTCACATTTAGGATGTCGCAAACAGATAAAGCAGCTTTTCTATATGTGGCAACTTCGGGTTCGCTTACTCGTGAGGGCTTTCTAGACATCGTAATAAAGGGAAATTTGTCCCCTAATATAACGTAATTTGTCCGAAATTCAATCATGGATTTATTTTTTTCAACTAATTTTATATCGGTCATTTTCTTTTTTACTTGACAGAAAAGAAAAATTCCAAAACCAAAGGAAAATAATTTTGACATCCAAATTTCCGGGTTTGGTAAATACTAGATCCGATCAAAACACTTTGTAGTCAAATTTTTGAAACCTATTCGCTTTTGACAAATTGGGATCTCCCTATTTTGCCTTTCGCGGTAAAAATAGTATCATTTCTTGGTTCGATTTGCGATGTAATAACCTTATGTCTTTCAATAAAAAATACCTTCCTTTGCCCTAGTCAAAATTCCCCTTCCCTTATGAAGATTATTGCCATCGGAAGAAACTACGCGGACCATATCGAGGAACTGAAAAATGAGCGTCCTACCGCTCCAGTTGTATTTTTAAAGCCTGATACCGCAATTCTTAAAAACAACGCCCCCTTTTACCATCCCGACTTTTCGGAGAATATCCACCACGAAGTGGAGTTGGTCCTGAAAATCAGCAAAGAGGGAAAAAATCTTCATAGAAAATTTGCACACCGATATTACGAAGAAATCGGAATCGGTATAGACTTCACCGCAAGAGACTTGCAAGAAGGGTGCAAGGCGAAAGGCCTTCCTTGGGAAATCGCCAAAGCCTTTAACGGTTCAGCACCTATCGGCGAATTCCTGCCTGTATCGGAATTCAAGGATTTAGCTGACATTAATTTTCACCTTGACATCAACGGCCAACTGAGACAAAAAGGAAACACTTCCATGATGTTGTTTGATTTTGGTGTGATCATCCAATATGTATCCCGGTTTTTTACATTGAAAAAAGGAGATCTCATCTTTACAGGAACTCCTGCAGGTGTAAGCAAAGTCGCTGTCGGTGACAGGTTAGAAGCATATATAGAAGATAAAAAACTGTTGGATTTTGAAGTCAAATAAATACCTCTTCCTTTTTCTGTTTCTTTTTCCCGTTTGTTCATTTGCGCAGGAATACCTTTTTCCGGTCAAGCCAGGAAATAGAAATCTCCTTTCGGGAAATTTCAGTGAAATCCGACCCAACCATTTCCATTCAGGAATAGATGTCAAAATCGGCGGTGTCGATGGTGAACCGATTCTTGCCATTTCCGACGGATATATTTATAGGATCAAAATTTCTTCATTTGGCTATGGCAATATCATCTATCTCAAACATACCAACGGCCAATCTTCAGTATATGCCCATCTCCGGAATCTCTCTCCCAAAATCATGGAATTCATGCGCAGGGAGATGTATTTTGCCCAAAAAAACGAGTTGGAAGTATTTCCCGATCCCGAATTCCTTCCCATCAAAAAAGGAGAAATCATAGGAAACGGCGGCAACACAGGCAGTTCGGGAGGGCCTCATTTGCATTTTGAGATCAGAGACAGTCTCGATAGGGCCATTGACCCTTTTATATTTGGTTTCAAAGAAGTGGTAGACAAGACAGCTCCAGTGTTGTACAAAGTTGCCTTAAGTCCACTTGATATGAATTCACGTGTCAATGGCAGATACCAACGACAGGAGTTTACCCCAATCATCGAAGGAGGAAGATACATCCTCCATCAGCCTGTCAAAATCACAGGCCGTGTGGGTGTTGAAATCTACGCTGTGGACAAAATGGACGGCGTAAACAATGTTTTTGGGATTCCGGTAATAGAGTTGATGGAAAACGAAAAACCATTATTCCGAATCAATGTGGACCATATAGACTTCAATAAAGGGAGGTTCTTTTTGAGCCACATGTATCAAAATAGATTCATCAGGCTCTATCAATATCCCAATAATCAACTCAAAATCTACGAACCGGATTCCTTGACTGCAGGAGCCATTTCTGCCCGAATTGGTGAAAAAAAACAACTGAAAGTCAATATGAAGGATTACTTTGGCAATGCCCGGGTCCTCAGTCTTCAGGTGGAAGGGGAAGAAGCCAAAACCCAAATCGGATCAACCACAGTTTCAGCAAACAAAACTACCACCGTTTCATTCAACAGAGAAGTCTTGACTGTACAGACAGGAGCTTCAGAATGGGGAACCTTGGCAAAAGTCTTTGTAAACAGCAGGGAAATGGAAATCCCTCCCGCTTTTATCCAAGATGGACGGAGAAATTATTTTTGGGACATGAGATATGGTGTACCTGATTCCATTGACCTTTGTACTGAAATCATCAAACCAAAGGTTTTGGCCAAAATACCTTTCGGAGAAGAAATCTCCTTTGCAAACAATGATGTTGAAATCAAATTCGCAGAAAATACACTTTTGGATGACCTTTACCTTCGGATAGAAAGGAAAAGAAACGGGATCGGTCCTTCTGTCAGGATCAACAGTCCCTCCGAATACCTTCAGAGCAACATGGAAGTTTTGATCAGAAATACCGGTTATGCCGGTGAGAAAAAAAACACCCATGTCTATTTTCAGGCCGATAATGGGCGAAAATCCTTCGTTGGCGGTGAATGGGAATCAGAGGATATCAGGTTCAAAACCAGAAATTTTGGTACTTTTGTTTTGGACGTGGATAGGATAGCTCCGACGATTGCCCCGGTCAGGGTAAATGCCTCCGAGTTGAGATTTGTAATCAAAGACGATAAATCCGGAATCAAAGATTTTGATGCCTATGTGGACGGAAAGTGGGTACTCATGCGCTACGAACACAAACAAAGCGTAATCTGGTCCGAAAAATTAGATAAACAACCATTCAAGGGAGAAGTTCTATTGGTAATAAGGGATATGGCAGGAAATGAAAAACGCTATACCACTAAACTCTGAACAACTTTCAACCTTAAACAAAAAACATTATGTCATTAGCAGTAGGAATGCCGGCACCAGGCTTTGAAGCCAAAGACCAAAACGGAATCACTATCAAACTTTCAGATTTCATAGGAAAGAAAGTAGTCCTGTATTTTTATCCAAAAGACGCCACTCCAGGCTGCACTGCACAGGCATGCAATCTGAGAGACAATTATGAAGCCTTGCAAAAAGCAGGGTTTGTCATCTTGGGAATCAGTTCGGATTCTGGAAAATCCCACCTCAAATTCATCGAAAAGCAAAACCTGCCTTTTTCACTTATTGCAGACGAAGACCTCAAAGTCCATGAAGCATATGGCACTTGGGTAGAAAAATCCATGTATGGCAGAAAGTACATGGGCACCGCAAGGACCACTTTTGTGATTGATGAAAATGGGAGTTTGACTGAAATCATAGAAAAAGTAGATACAAAAAACCATACCAATCAAATTCTCAAATAATTCCAACTAATGGAAAAACAACCTATCGATCAACTCAAACAAATCTGTTCTCAGGTGAGAAGGGATTGCCTGCGTATGGTCCATGCCGTACAGTCCGGACACCCTGGCGCTGCTTTGGGACTCACCGAATATTTTGTTGCGCTTTATTTCAAAGAAATGACGCACAACAACAAATTCAAAATGGATGGAAAAGGCGAAGACATGTTCTTCCTTTCCAATGGGCACGTTTCAGCACTTTGGTACAGCGTGTTGGCAAGAAGTGGCTATTTCAATATTGAGGAATTGGGGACTTTTAGAAAATTGAATTCAAGACTTCAGGGCCATCCGGCTACTCATGAGGGCCTTCCGGGAATCAGGATAGCTTCTGGTTCTTTGGGACAGGGACTATCCGTTGCCATCGGCGTAGCCCAAGCCAAGAAAATTGACAAAGATGACAAATTGGTCTATGTCATGATGGGTGACGGCGAGCAGCAGGAAGGTCAGGTTTGGGAAGCTAGCATGTATGCCGCCCACCACAAAGTGGACAATCTCATAGCAGCCATAGATTATAATGGACAGCAGATCGATGGCCCAACAGCAAAAATCATGGACCTGAAAAACCTCAAAGCCAAATGGGAAGCATTTGGATGGGAAGTGATCGAATGCAAAAAAGGAAATGATATCGAAGCAATAGTGGCTTCCCAAGAAGAGGCAAAAAGCCTGACTGGAAAAGGCAAGCCTGTGATGATTCTCGTTTATACAGAAATGGGCTTTGGCGTTGACTTTATGGTCGGCACCCACAAATGGCACGGAGTTGCGCCAAATGACGCAGAATTAGCAAATGCTCTCGGACAATTGGAAGAAACTTTAGGAGACTATTAAGATGGAAAAGACCTTAGATTTAAAATATACCTATACCGAAAAAAAAGATACCCGCTCCGGATTTGGAGATGGACTATTGGAAGCAGGCCGCAAAAACCCAAACGTGGTAGGACTTTGTGCTGATTTGATCGGATCATTGAAAATGGGAGCTTTCCAAAAAGAGTTTCCTGAAAGGTTTTTTCAGGTAGGCATTGCCGAAGCCAACATGATCGGATTGGCAGCAGGATTGTCAATTGGTGGTAAAATCCCTTTTACAGGTACCTTCGCCAACTTTTCCACGGGACGTGTCTATGATCAAATCAGACAGTCAGTCGCCTATTCTGACAAAAACGTGAAAATTTGTGCCTCTCATGCCGGACTGACATTGGGAGAAGATGGAGCAACACATCAAATATTGGAAGATTTGGGCATGATGAGGATGTTGCCGCACATGACAGTAATCAATCCCTGTGATTACAATCAGACAAAAGCAGCGACATTGGCACTTGTGGACCATGTAGGACCCGCATATTTGAGATTTGGACGCCCGGTGTGGCCTATCTTCACTCCTGCTGACCAAAAGTTTGAAATCGGAAAAGCATGGAAAATGATCGAAGGTAAGGATGTTTCCATCTTTGCCACCGGCCACATGGTATGGGAAGCAGTGGTAGCTGAGGCTATGCTCAGAGAAGAAGGAATCTATGCCGAGGTGATCAACATCCACACCATCAAGCCATTTGATGAAGTGGCAATATTGGCATCCATAGCCAAAACAGGCTGTGCGGTTTCCGCCGAAGAGCATCAGATCAATGGTGGTCTCGGAGACAGCATTGCACAAGCTTTGGTCAGAAATGCACCGGCGCCGCTGGAATACGTCGGCGTATTGGATTCCTTTGGAGAATCCGGGACCCCGACGCAATTATTGGAAAAATACGGCCTCAATGCCGAAAATATTGTGAAAGCTGCCAAGAGAGCGATTGCAAGAAAATAAAATAACTTCAAGGAAAAAATGAAACCGTGGTGGCTTTTCCATCACGGTTTTTTATTTTTAAGAAATAATCAATCAACTTGTTTTATAATGATGAAATTACTGTCAGTTCTTTTTGTATTGACCTTTATCATGGTTGGACCTGAAAATTGTTCCTCCAAAAAAAAGGGCATTCAATCAGGTCAATTGGATTCAGATATAAGCCAGGCTGCACCCCTAAAGACCGAAAACCCCTTTGCATCCACCTCCATTGAAAATGATAAAGCAGAAAATAAAAAAGCCGAAAACGGAAACCTGGTTGGCGTTTACTATATGCCATCCTGGAACCTTTCGGCCGATCCCAATAAGGACATTGATAGTTTTTGGGCCTGCCTGACTGGGAGAGAAAATTGTGGCCATCTCAACAATACTGCGATTTGGGGTCCAAAAGGAAGAATATACAATTCCCAAAATCCGTACAAAGGCCCATTTTTGGAAAGAAAACCGCATTCAAGCCTGAAAGGGTTTTATAAAAGGGACGACGCTGAGGTTGCCAAAAAACAATTGGAGTACATGAAAAGCTATGGTATTGACTTTTTTGCCTACAATTGGTTCTTCGGTAGGCATTACTATTACCATTTGAATTTTGCGCCACAAGCTAACACCTATTATCCCAAGGGTTGGAAAACAGATCCTGCCAGAGATGGGCGGGTTGAAGTTCCAGGCATTGAACAATGGAATGAACAATTAACAGTTTTGTTAAGTGAAAATGAAAAATTGCCTAAAGACAAGCAAATGAAATGGGCGATCAATTGGGTGGACGACAGCGAAGACAGGTGGAGAGGCTGGATCGAATTAGGTTCTCCCGCAAACATTGCCGCAGGAAGCAACTACAAAGGGGAAGTTCCGGACAAGCAACTGTACCTAAAAGTCCATGACAAAATCACGCAGTTGTGGATCGACAAGTATTTTAATAGATCTGATTACCTCAAAGATGATAAAGGAAGGCCAATAGTATATCTTCATTTTCCTCAGGATTTGGAATCAAGGGCAGCATTTTATGGGATTTCAATGAAAGAGTTGCTTGACAGATCCAAAACGCTGGCTCAGAAATCAGGATTGAAAGGGATCAAATTCATCGCCGTTGCAGGAGGCACTATGGCTCAAAGAGAGATCCAATATGCACTTCCTACCAAATGGGTGGCAAATAATCGAAATGAACCTTGGAAGGGTGGAAAATACACCAACAAGCTGCTATTTCAGAATTATGTACCAAGGTTGAAAGGAATGGGTTTTGAAGGAATGACCGCCTATGTTTACCATAGCTTTATGGACAAAGACAACAAAAGCTATGAGGATATGCGGTCCACCTACAGAAGTCATTGGAAAAAATGGTCTGAAATGTATAAAGATGATTCCAATTTTGAATACCAGATTCCTGTAGCAATGGGCTGGGATATGACTCCTATGGGTGGCACGTGGCCACAGCAAACAGGTTTTCCTAGTGAACCGATCAAGGACAATGTACATAGCAACAAGTCCACCTTCAAGGCAAAACTCCTTGAAGCACAAAAAATATCCGAAAAATTCAGGGCAAACAATGGCAACACGGTCATGGTCTGCTGCTGGAACGAATATCTGGAAGGCAACTACATCGAGCCAACAGAAGGCCATGGATTTGACTATCTCGAAGCCATCAAAGAGGTGTTTTCAAAAGGAAATTGAAATAATTCAGAATTCAGAATTCTAAATTCATTAAAGTGAAAATCATAAAAACTAACTATCAAAAAATGTCAACACCTATTAGAATCTTGGTTGTCGGTGCCGGAAATATGGGAGCTTCCCATGCAACAGCCTATCATAATATGCCTGAATTTGAAATCTGTGGCCTTGTTGCCAGGGGAGAAAGCAAAGCCAGACTCAATGAGAAATTAGGAAACAAATATCACCTTTTCGAAGATTTTGACAAGGCCATGGCAGAATCAAAACCTGATGCTGTCTGCATCTCTACCTATCCTGACACCCATGAGGAAATGGCAATCAAAGCCCTTGAAAATGGTTGCCATGTATTTATCGAAAAGCCTTTGGCGGATACCGTGGATGGTTCCCAAAGGATCATAAATGCAGCCAAAAAAGCAGGTAAGAAAGTAGTCGTAGGCTACATTTTGAGGCACCATCCTTCTTGGGAAAGGTTCATCGAAGAAGCACAAAAGCTAGGAAAACCATTAGTCATGCGGATGAATCTCAACCAGCAAAGCCATGGATTCATGTGGGATGTCCATAAAAACCTGATGAAAAGTCTGAGTCCGATCGTAGACTGTGGGGTTCATTATATTGATGTCATGTGCCAGATGACCAGATCCAGGCCAATCTCAGTTTCTGCCATTGGGGCAAGACTTTCTGATGAAATCCCCGCAAACAATTACAATTATGGACAGCTTCAGATCAGATTTGAGGACGGGTCAGTGGGTTGGTATGAAGCCGCATGGGGCCCGATGATTTCTGACAATGCATTCTTCATCAAAGATGTTTTTGGACCAAAAGGGGCAGTCTCCATTGTAGCCAAAAGTGCCGGAGCCTCAGGCAAATCAGACAATGTAGATTCACATACCAAAACCGAAAGCATCAAAGTCCATCATGCAGAAATAGATGAAAAAAACAATTTTACAAAAAAGGATTTTTGGATTGACATGACCGATGAGCCTGACCATCAGGAACTTTGTAACAGGGAACAGCAGTATTTCTTGAAAGCAATCCAGCAGGATATTGACCTGAGTGATCATTTGCTAGATGCGATCAACAGCCTGAAAATAGCTTTCGCCTGTGATGAATCAGTGAAAACAGGTAATATGGTCTTTCTTTAATTTCTATTCCGATACGATGGAAAATCCAAACCTAGAATTCGTTTATCACGGTTTGGCTTATTTGACTATGTTTCTGGTAAGTTGGTGGGCATATAGAACAAAAAGCCTAAAGTTTTTTTCAGAAAATGGATGGTCCCAAAGTAATAGAATCCAGTTTTTTCTATTGACTCTGGGTATTTTGGTTTGGGGGGTGATTCCAATAATCATGTCAGGGAAAACAAGTCTTTTGATCCTTGTTTTTGGTGAAAATTTACCCGGTTCAATTCAGCTAAGCTTGGTCTTTGGACTTGCGGTATTAGCATTTTTTGTTGGCAGTTCACAGTCCGGAAAGTTAGATATCAAATCCCCGAATTTTCAGCCACCTCCAACCATTTTTGTCATTTCATCCTTTTTAGTTTTTCGCATCTTATTCCTTATTTCCTATGAAATATGGTTTAGAGGTTTCTTTTTACAAGATTTGGTTTTAGTGTTCCCATTGCCTGTAGCCATCGGAATCAACTTATTTTTTTATGCCTTGATCCATATTTTTAGCGGACCAAAACAAGCTTTGGGAAGCATTGGATTTGGTGCTATCTTATGCATGATGGTAATTTACTTTGGCTCTTTTTGGCCGGCGATTACCATCCATCTTTGTTTGTCACTTGGGTATGAGGGAAGTTTTGTGGTCATGTTTTCTAAACCTGAAAGGCTAAAATCAATAAAAATGTAACTGATTGAAAAATAGTCTTCTGATTGAATCCCTAATTTCAATTTGCCAATTCAAATACCGGAATATTAACCGTTACAGGTGGGTTAACATCCATAGGTTTGGAAGGGGATTGTGGTTCGGGTGCATTTGAAAAAAGAACAATCCCAAACTGACTGATAGCATCCACATTCAAAATTTTAACAGTCACAACCGGAAGGTCGGAATCGCTTCCTCCTGTTCTTGGTTTGACTTCCAACACTTCAAATGCTACCAATCCCAAATTGAGGCCTTGAAGATTTCCCTCCAAAGGCAAATAATTGATGCTGATATCACCGTCATATACCACCGCCAAAATCTTTGAACCTACGAGCATT
>JBBRFK010000159.1:0-9124 GCA_038224435.1 Cytophagales bacterium
GGAAGAATTTGAAGCAAAATGTTCATTGCAATCCTTAGAAGGACAACTTTACCGACAGGTCAGACAGGAGCTTTCCGATTCTCAAAATCAAAAAAATATAGTAAATGAATTTCCCAAGAAAACCATTCACCGCCGCAATACAGGCTATGCCGTGGATGTTTTGTTGGAATCTGAAATCTTTACCGAAAATGGAGGGAAATTCAATTTCTGCAAACTGTTGGCCGGATCTGAAGGTACATTGGCCTTTACCACGGAGATCAAAATCCTGTTGGATCCGGTACCCGATCCTTTGGAAATCGTCGTCGCAGCGCATTTTTATTCCATACACCAGAGCATGAAAGCAGCCCAGGTGGCGATGAAGCATCCGGCTACTGCGGTAGAATTGATGGACAAAATCATTTTGGATTGTACGAATGAAAGCATAGAATACAGCAAAAACCGCTATTTTGTAGAAGGTGATCCAATGGCTTTGCTGATGATTGAGTTCACAGGCAAGACAGAAGCTGAGGCGCGGGAAAAGGGAGATAATCTGATCGCAGAATTGAAAGCAGCGGGCTTGGGTTATGCCTACCCTGTGATTGGTCCTGACCTGACCAAGTCGGCTTGGGCTTTGCGAAGCGCAGGTTTGGGTTTGTTAGCGAATATCCCCGGCGACCCAAAAGCTGTGGCCTGTATCGAAGATACTGCCGTGGATATTGATGATTTGGCAGATTACATTGATGAATTGGATGAGATCTTGAAAGGATTTAACCAAAATCCCGTGCATTACGCCCATGCCGGTGCGGGAGAAATCCACATGCGACCGATCCTTGACCTGAAGAAAAAAGCCGATCAGGAGGAGTTTTTCAGAATCTCTGAGGCTTCCGCCAAACTTGTCAAAAAATACAACGGTTCACTCAGCGGAGAGCATGGCGATGGCCGGGTCCGGGCGCCTTTTATCCCCATGATGGTGGGCGAGGATAATTACCAATTGCTCCGCCGGATCAAATACACCTGGGATCCTGACAACATCTTCAATCCGGGCAAGATCGTGGACACCGCTCCGATGAATACTTCTTTGAGATATGAAGCAGAAATGGTGACGCCTGAACAGGATACTTTATTGGATTTCAGTGCTTCAGGAGGGATTTTAAGATTGGCGGAGAAATGCAACGGATCTGGGGATTGCCGCAAGCTACCGGCTTCCGGAGGTACGATGTGTCCGAGTTATCAGGCTACGCGAAATGAAAAAGATTCTACCCGGGGAAGAGCAAATATCCTGCGTGAGTTTTTGACAATGGACAAAAAGGAAAATGCCTTTGACCATCCGGAGATCAAGGAGGCGTTGGACCTTTGTCTTTCCTGCAAAGGCTGCACTGCAGAGTGTCCCTCCAATGTGGACATGGCTTCAATGAAAGCCGAATTTCTATACCAATACCAAAAAACCCACGGAGTTCCGTTGAGGTCCCGGGCCTTCGCCCATATCAATGAACTCAATGGTTTGGGTTCGCTTGTGCCGGGTTTGGCAAACTTCACCTTAGGAAACAGCTTCACAAGTGGCTTGATGAAATCAGTTCTTGGAGTGGCTCCAAAGCGCAATCTTCCCGAAATCAGCAAGATGAGTCTGAGGAAATGGTATGGAAAAAACTATGCAAAGCTTCCGGGAAAAACTCCGGTGATAAAGTCTCTTTACCTTTTCATTGATGAATTTACCAACCACAATGATACCCAAATCGGCATGACATCCATCAAACTGTTGAAGAAGCTGGGGTATGAGGTGAAAGTAGTGGATCACGAGGAAAGCGGGCGATCTGCTTTATCCAAAGGATTGTTAGAAAAGGCAAGAAAGCATGCAGAGGCAAATGTGCGGGCATTCCAAGACATCATTGACGGCGATACACCTTTGGTGGGGATTGAACCTTCCGCCATATTGAGTTTCAGGGATGAATACCCAAGGCTTGTTGGAAAAGAATGGGTCGAAGGTGCTAAAAAACTGAAGTTCCATACATTGATTATAGATGAGTTTATCGGAAGGGAAATCCTATCCGGAAACATCAAAGCGGAGGATTTTACAGTAGAAACAAAAAAAATCAAGCTGCACGGGCATTGTCATCAGAAGGCATTGTCATCCGTTTCATGGACGGAGAGAATACTTTCCCTTCCAAAAAATTACAGTGTGGAAACCATTCCTTCGGGTTGCTGCGGCATGGCAGGTTCATTCGGATATGAGGTGGAGCATTATGACATCAGCATGCAGATTGGTGAGATGGTTTTATTTCCCGCTGTCAGAAGCTCCGAAGAATCAACGCTGATAGCCGCTCCCGGAACTTCCTGCCGCCATCAAATAGCTGATGGCACTGGCAAGAAAGCCAAGCATCCTGTCGAAATATTGTGGGAGGCTTTAAAATGAAAAATCAGCCGCTGATCCGGATAAAAAAGAAAGCGCAGGAGTAGATTTTACCCTTGCGCTTTTTTTATACTTGATGCAGAAACTGATTTACGATTTTCCTAAAAAAACCTTTGATGAGTAAAGCTGCAATGTATTAATTGATGGATTTCAAAACTTCCTGCATGTCTTTTTCAGGAAAAACACTTGTTTCATGTCTGTTGTGGGTAGCAATTAAAATAACATTGTTTTGCCTGATACAGAAGTAAACTTGGACATTTGGTTTTTCTCTACTTTGTCTTCCCATTGATCTGTAAGAGAGTTTTGTTTTGAAAAACTGATTACCGAGAGGTGTTCCGGTATCCGGATTTGTTTCTAATTTATCAATTAGTAGACCGAAGTCGTAGCTGAATGAGGGATGTTCTTTAACCAGCTTTTTAAGTTCTTTTGTAAAGACATCCGTACAAATAATGTTAAAGTTCATTTAATAGTTCTTTAGCGGTTTTAAGTTTGATTTTACCTTCCTGATTTTGTCTGATCTGTTCGACAGCTTCTGCGTAAGGTTTTGGAAGGGTTATGATTTTCTTTACTTTAACCGGTAGAGGTTCCTTAAATTGTCTGACTCTTTCATACCTGTAAAGCTTCTGTTCACCCTCATGGTCGATTTTAGTGGCTGGAATCCTCACCGGAGGATCTTTGGGATTCAAGATTTTTACAAACTTGAAATTGCTTAAAACTTCAAGGAAAAAATCAACCTTATCGTCTTTGATGTTTATTTCTATTCTCATGTTATTTGTATTAAGGATTTATTTTTCAATTTTAACTTTAAGGATAATAAAAAAAATAATGTTATTAAAGTAAATATTATTATTTATTTCCAATTTTTAAGCTTATCCAACCTATGTCGATCAGATTTGGTATATTTTCTTGGTATTTGATTAAAATACTACCGCATGCGAAGCAATTTTTTGATGAATAATTTAACAAGACATTCTCTGTCAATCATTTTTTTATCCTCCTAAATTCTACTTGTTTTGTCTATCTTGATTTTTGAAAATGGGCGACAAAAACTTTATCATTTATAAATCATCTGCGGGTTCGGGTAAGACATATACCCTCACGATGGAATACCTCAAACTTGCGCTGAAATTTCCGGACAGCTTCAAATCCATCTTGGCAGTGACTTTTACCAATAAGGCAACTGCCGAAATGAAAGAAAGAATCATCGTGGAGCTCAAAAGGTTGAAGCACACTGTGATGCCGGATCAAAAAATGGATGGGGAAATCTTAAAGGCTTTGGGTATAACTGAGGACGAATTGAAGTCTAGGGCCTCACAGGCATTGACGGCCATTCTCCATGATTACGGAAGGTTTTCGGTCAGTACCATTGATAGTTTTTTTCAGAAAGTGGTCCGTTCCTTTGCGAAGGAAATGGATCTGAATGCAAAGTTTGAAGTCGAAATGGATCAGGATGCTGTTCTTGATAGGGTAGTGGACCGGGTCGTGGGCAAGGTGATGGAGGATGGATTTTTGCACAAATGGCTTGTGGATTATGCCGTAGAGCAAATTCAAAATGGCAAATCCTGGGACATCAGAAAAAACATCAAAGAGCTAGGAAAACAGATATTCCAAGAAGATTTCAAAAAGTACGGAACAGAGATCAGGGAATTTTTGAAGGAAAAAGAAAACATAAAAAACCTGAATGCCTTTACCAGGGAAAGGAAAGCGGAACTGACCAAAATTACCTTACAACTTAAAGCCGAGGCAAATCAAATCCGGGTCGATAATGGTTTGGAATGGACGGATTTTGTGGGAGCGACCAATTCTTTTGCCAGAAAATTTGACCATTTGGGCGACCGTTCCAATCCGGTCCCGGAATTGAGCCCTACCCAAGTTAACAAGATAGATAACCCTGAAAGTTGGTGCAAAAAAAAGGATCCTAATATGGGCCGGATTGAAAGTGCCTATTATCAAGGACTGAACATGATCCTTTCCCAATTTGAACCACTGTTGGTCAAATGGAATACCCTTGAGGCGATTTCAAAAAACATTTATGTTTTTGGGATTTTCAGAAATCTGCTTGAGGAACTTACCCTGCTCAAAGATGAGGAAAGTATCTTGCTGATTTCAGACGCCAATGAGTTTTTGAAGGAAATCACCAAAGAAAATGATGCTCCTTTTATTTATGAAAAGGTAGGCAACCAGTACAGAAATTACCTTATTGATGAGTTTCAGGATACCTCCGGATTCCAATGGGCAAGTTTCAAGCCTTTGCTGGAAAATTCCCTTTCACAAGGCAATACCAATTTGCTGGTCGGAGATGTGAAGCAATCCATCTACCGTTGGCGGGGAGGGGAGATGAAGCTGCTATTGGAGCAAGTGGAGGCAGAAATCGGTGTCCAAAGGGTCCGAAATGAAAACCTTGATACCAATTTCAGAAGCCTTCCCAATATCATCGCCTTCAACAATGCACTTTTCAAAAAACTCCCAAAAGCTTTTGAAAATGTGGTTTTGGAAACTTACGGAGCTGTTGATGCAGGAATCATTTCAAGGGCTTATCATGATGTCAACCAAAAAGTTTCTGACCGGAAGGCCAATCTGGAATCAAAAGGAAAAGTCCGTTTCGAATTTATCGATTGCAAAGAAAGTGAGGATGAAGGCAATTTTGATGAACAGGCACTTTCCCGGCTTCCGGTAATTGTGATGGAGTTGCAGGAGAAAGGGTATGAACTTCAGGATATTGCTTTTTTGGTGAGGAAAAAAGCAGAGGGAGAGGCCATCGCAGATACCTTGATGGCTTATGGTGCTTCCCATCCAAGACTTTCCTACCGCTTTGATGTGCTATCGGATGAATCCATGTACCTGCACAAATCAGCTTCGGTCAAGGCTTTGGTGGCTGGACTTAAATACCTTCATGAACCCGGGGACAAAGTGCAGTTCAAGACCATGTGGTATTATTATTCGGTATTGAAAAACCATCCGGTCAACCATGATTTGTTTGCTTTGGAAAATACCCCGGGTCATTTGGTCCGGAAAGAGAAATCATTCAAACAAAAGGAAACCCTGCTTTTGCAGCTCCCTTTGATGGAGGCTGTAGAGGAGTTGATCGGGGAATTGGAACTTCAGGAAAACGGGTTGGAAAAGGCCTATATCTCAGGATTTAAGGAAGCAGTGTATGATTTTACGGCCAACAACAGGGCAGATTTGTCCGGCTTTTTGGAATGGTGGGAGGAAAACAAAGAAAAGCGCACAGTCAAAATTCCCGAAGGCCACAATGCCATGCGGATTCTCACCATCCACAAATCCAAAGGATTGCAGTTCAAAGTGGTCCTGATGCCATTCTTGAAATGGACAATATTTGATACAGGTAAGGGCAATGTGGTCTGGTCACCTTTTGAGGATTCCGAAAAGAAACTTTCAGCCATCATTCCCCTGACATTGAATTCCAAATTGGCAAAATCGGATTTTCATGAAACTTACTCAGAAGAAGCAACTTTGGCTTATTTGGACAGTTTGAACATGATTTACGTGGCTTTGACAAGGGCTGAAGAAGTGATTTGGGGTTTGGTTCCATTTAAGGAAATCAAAAGGGACACCTCTCATAACAACCTAGAAATCCATTTGCAGCAAATCCTCAGCGGGTCCTTGGACTACGAAGGAGAACTGGGTTTCGCTGATTTTTTTGATGCTGAAACCAAGGTCTTTGATTTTGGAGATTGGCCGAAAATGGGGTATAAGAAAAAAGAAACTATGCCAATCCCCCAACTCCGGTGGACTTACCAAAATTGGACTGAACTCCTGAAAGTAAAGCAATATGCTGTTGATTTTTCTGCTGAAGGATTGGCACAGCGGAAGAAACAGAATTTTGGATTATTGGTTCATGAGATTTTGGAAAAATCAGAAACATTGGCTGACTGCAAATCCATCTTACAGGCCTTCTATTTTGAAGGTAGAATTTCAGAAGAAGAACGCTTGCAGGTAGAAAATCAACTTGATGTATTGTTTGCCAATCCGCTTTTTGCTTCTTGGTTTGACACAGAAGGGGTTTTGTTGGCAGAACAGGGAATCCTCCTTCCGGGAGGAAGGCAAAAACGACCAGACAGGATTATTTTGAAAGAATCCGAAGCCATTATCGTGGACTTTAAGACCGGCGAGGTGTACGAAAAGTATGAAAAGCAAGTTTTGGAATACATGGACTTGGTAGGAAATTTGGCAGCCAAGCCGGTGAGGGGATTTATATGTTATTTGGAAACAGGGGAAATAATCAAAATCGATGCATAGTTTTTTAAGAAATACAGCCGCTTCCATTCTAAGGGAATATCAGGATCTTCAAAATCTGGTGATCATTTTGCCCAACCGTCGGGCAGGACTGTTTTTTACCCAACATCTGGGAGCTTTGATAGACAAGCCTACCTGGATGCCGGAGGTGAAAACAATCGAGGATGTTTTTTACCAATATGCAGGACAACGGCCGGCAGATGATTTGACTTTGATTTTCGAGTTATACAAAGTGTACCAAAGTCTGCATCCCGAACCGGAGACATTTGACAGGTTTTACTTCTGGGGAGAAATGATCCTCAAAGACTTCAATGACGTGGATCAGTTTATGGCAGATGCCAAAAAACTCTATCTCCATTTGTCCGAAATCAAGGAACTGGAAGCGGATCTAAGTTTTTTGAGTGACAGTCAGATTGAATTGATCCGTCAGTTTTGGAATTCCTTTGAGCGGCAAGACCGAAGCCATCAAGAGAAATTCCTGAAGTTTTGGCAAATGCTCAGTCCCCTGTACCATGCTTTTCAGGCTTCTTTGGATGTGTCAGGATTGGCCTATCCGGGGAAGTTGTACAGGAAAGTTGCAGAATCTTTAAGCAATATTCCAAAACCTGAAAAGCAATTTATCTTCATTGGATTCAATGCCTTTACCGGAACGGAGGAGAAATTGATCAAGCATTTTATCTCTGAGTTTGGAGCGGACATTTATTGGGATGTCGATGGCTATTATTTGGAGGATGTCAATCAGGAAGCCGGTCTTTTCTTCAGGGCCTACCAAAAAGACAGGATTTTCGGCCCGACATTTCCCAAGGAAATTCCCCATCATATTCAAAACAGACAAAGCAGAATCCATACTTATGCTACTCCTCTCAAGACCAATCAGGCAAATCTTGTGGGCTCGATTTTAGAAAAATGCCAACAAGAAGAAAATTGGGAGGAAACAGTGGTGATATTGCCGGATGAGCAAATGCTGTTTCCTATTTTACACACTTTGCCCGACCAAATTGACAAGGTGAACGTGACGATGGGTTATCCCGTGAAAAACGCTCCTGTGTATGCTTTTTTGGAGGCAGTATTGGAAATGCAACGGTTTATCAAAGTCGAGGAGGGGAAGGTTTTATTTTACCATCAGCCTGTCAAAAACCTGCTGTCTTCCATTTATCTCAAGGCTGAAAACGAACCGTTTATCGCAAAGACTCTGGCAGATATGCAGGAGAAAAATCAAATCTATATTCCTGAGTCCACTTTGCATCAGGGCGGCGCTTTGTTTCAGCTAATTTTTCAGCAACTCAAGAGTGAGACACTTTTTCCCTATCTCTCCGTCCTGATGGAACAGCTTGCGGAGCGGCTGACGGAGGAGCCTTTACAGCGTTCTTACCTGTACCAATGTTTCAAGCAATTGAACAGGTTGAGGGAAATTTTTGAAAAACAGGAAGCTACGACTGTGGACCGTGAGTTTTTCATCCGCTTGTTCAGACAGGTGTTTCGTGAGGTGAAATTGCCGTTTGAGGGAGAACCGCTACAGGGTTTGCAGGTCATGGGTGTCTTAGAGTCGAGAAACCTTGACTTCAGAAGGGTGATCATTTGCAATATGAATGAGGACAGTTTTCCTCCTTCAGGCGGGCTCAATTCCATGGTTCCTTTCAATATCCGAAAGGCATTTGGCCTACCGGTTCAAGAACAGAACGATGCCATTTATGCCTACACTTTTTATAGGTTGCTGCACAGTGCCGAAGAGGTTCACATGATTTATACCACAGCTTCAGATCAGGGAAAAGCGGGTGAAAAAAGCAGGTATATCCAGCAGATGATGGTGGAGATGGGTTTGGATATGAGCGAAGAAATCATCTATGTTCCTATTGACCTGAAAAATACAGTGGCCATCACCATCCAAAAAGAACCTGATGTTTTGCAATTGCTTGATCGGTATAAGGTTTCTCCGGAAGGTTTTTCGCAGACTTCATTTTCACCTTCCGCCTTGAATGTTTACCTCGATTGTAGGTTAAAGTTTTATCTCCAATACCTAGCCAATATTCAGGAGAAAGATGAGGTGAAAGAAGAGATTGATGCTGCGGTTTTTGGGAATATTGCCCACTACAGCATGGAATTTCTTTATGGGGGATTCAGGTCAAGAAAGAAACGGGATTACTTGGAAAAGGGTGATTTCGAGGATTTGAGAAAGAATTCGGTGTTTCCATCCATCGAATTGGGCGTAAGGAAATTTTATCATCTGGAGGAAAATGCAGATACCAAACTGAGCGGGCAAATGGCCATTGTTCGTGATGTGATGCAGAAGTACATGGTTCGCTTGCTGGAGATTGACGAAAATGACGCGCCTTTTCGGTTGGTCTCCATGGAAAGGGCCCACAAAGCACATTTTGAAATCAACACTTCTGAAGGCATCAAAAAAATCAGCCTGAAAGGATTTATTGACCGTGTGGATGAAAAAGACGGGACCATCCGATTGATTGATTACAAGTCTGGAGC
>JBBRFK010000160.1:0-9106 GCA_038224435.1 Cytophagales bacterium
CCGCCGAATGGCTGCTGACCGACGACAGCACCGGTCGGCTTGTCATTGATATAAAAGTTGCCGGCAGCATTTCGCAGCTTTTTGGTAGCCAATTCTATTGCATACCTGTCTTGGGAAAAAATAGCTCCCGTCAAAGCATATGGAGAAGTCTGATCGACGAGCTCCAATGCCTCCTCAAAATGCTCCTCGTGATAGACATAAATGGTCAGGACAGGGCCGAATATCTCTTCGCACATGGTCGTATACATCGGATCTTTGGTGACGATGACGGTCGGCTGGATGAAGTATCCCTTTGATTTGTCATGGTGGCCTCCTGCGATGATCTCCACCCCTTCAGCATTCTTTGCGTTATCAATGTACTTGGAGATTTTGTCAAAAGACTTTTCGTCGATCACCGCATTGATGAAGTTGGTGAAATCTTCCGAAGGCCCCATTTTCATGGAAGCCAAATCCTCCAACAGGTACTTTTTCACATCTGGCCAAATGTTGGCAGGAATATAGGCACGGGAAGCGGCAGAGCATTTCTGTCCCTGGTATTCAAATGCGCCTCTTGAGAGTCCGACAGCAACTGATTTGGCATGCGCGGATTTGTGTGCCAAGACAAAATCCTTTCCTCCAGTTTCGCCGACGATTCTTGGATAAGATTTGTACTTGAAGATATTTTCCCCAATTGTTTTCCAGATATGTTGAAAGACGCCCGTAGAACCTGTAAAATGGATTCCCGCAAAATCAGGATGGTGAAAAATGATGCTGCCGGCTGTTGGGCCGTCCACATAGACCAAGTTGATCACCCCATCCGGTACCCCTGCTTCTTTGAAAACCTGCATCAGTACATTGGCCGAATATATCTGGGCATAGGCCGGTTTCCACACCACCGTATTTCCCATCATGGCCGGAGCAGTGGGAAGGTTTCCTGCTATGGCAGTAAAATTGAATGGTGTCAGAGCAAACACAAATCCTTCAAGCGGTCTTTGCTCAAGCCTGTTCCAAACACCCGCACCTGAAACAGGAGGCTGTTGGGCGTAGATTTCGGACATGTATTGGACATTGAAGCGGAGGAAATCAATGAATTCACATGCTGCATCTATCTCCGCCTGGTAGGCATTTTTGGATTGTCCCAGCATGGTGGCAGCATTGATTTTGGCACGGTACGGGCCTGCCAATAAATCGGCAGCTTTCAAAAAGATCGCAGCTCTTTGTTCCCATTCCATGGATTCCCAAGCTTCCTTTGCCCCGATGGCGGCATTGATCGCCTGCTCAACATGGGATGCATCACCCTCATGGAAGAATCCCAAAAGGTGCTTGTGGTCATGGGGAGGAGACATGGATTTTTTGTTGCCTGTCCTTACTTCCTCGCTACCGATGTACATCGGAACATCTACAAGATGTGACCTGAATTCTTTGAGAGTCTGCTGCAATTCTATCCTCTCGGGAGAGCCCGGAGCATAACTTTTGACCGGTTCATTGACCGGCTTGGGAACATTAAAAAAACCTTTGAGCATTTCTTTCTGAGTTTATGATTTCTGAATGGGCAAAGATAAGGACTACCTGCCTGAAAACCTGCCAAAGTTGCTGATTGAAAATGGAATATTAACCAAAATTGAAAAGTTGTATTTGTTGTCTTATTCGTGTTTTCTAGATCGTAATTTTATATTTTGTTCTTGTTTCTCGATTCTTGTCTCTTGCATCTTTGGTTACTTGGCACATTATTCTTCGCACTTAGTACATATTTACAATATCCCTTCCAGTTCCTTTAGATGTCTAATGGTATGGGTTGGTAGGTGCTCGATTCCTTTTTCATGGGGATCAAAATAGATTTGGTCGATATTAGAGCGGATGGCTCCAAGGATATCAGAATTGGGATTGTCTCCTATCATGATGCAATCAGCTGAAAAGACTGCCAATTTATCCATAGCATATTGAAAAATCCTCGGATCGGGCTTTTTGTGTCCGGTAGTCTCGGAAGTCACCACGAGGTCAAAGTAAGGCGTCAGTCCGGAGGAAAGCATTTTCTTGGCCTGACTTTCATTGAAACCATTGGTGATGATATGCATTTTATAATTTGGACTGAGGTAATCCAGGATCTCTTTGGAATAAGGCAGCAAATGGGGTTTGGAAGAGGTCCTATGCATAAAGTCTTCCTCCAGTTCTTTGGGAACAATGTTGCCCATAACTCCTGCTTTTTCAAAAATAAGCTTGAACCGCGTTTCCCTCAAGTTTTGTTTGTCAATTTTGCCCAAGTCATACAGTGCCCAAAGCTTGAAATTAACCTGATAGAATGCATCGATGAAAGTCTGGAAATCGGGAATGCCGACATCAATCAATTGATAAATGTCGAACAACTCTGAAAGTGATTCCTGGACGTTGGTATCATAATCCCAAAGTGTGTGGTCCAGGTCAAAGAATATATGTCGGTACTTTTTCAAATGGGAGATACTATTTACGGTAAGGATTATTTTCTATCTTATTGATGGCCAATTCCCTGTTGGTAAGCAGGATATTATAGACATCTTGGTCGCGTTTGAAATTTGGGTCTTTTTGGATAAACTTGAAAATCTGCTGGATGATTTCTTGGGCTTCGTCCAAGATATAGTAAAAAATCCATTGGTCCACCCTCCTGCTTCCCAACAAACCGGAATTTTTGAGGTATATCAGATGCCGGCTGGTTTTTGTCTGGGTAAAATCCAGAATATGCTCCAGATCGGATATGGAAAGTTCTTTGTTTTGGAGCAAAAGATTCAGGATTCTGACTCTTGGTTCCTCTGAAAGTGCCTTGAAAATCCTCATTCCATAATTTAAGCTTATGTTTTTGAGACGCATTTAGTAAATTTAACGAATAAAACCCGGTTGAAATTAAGCAAATGAAACTAAAATAGGCTAATATTATAGCCAAATTAGAAAACCTAATTAGACTGAATTCAGTTCATCAGATCAATCAGATAAACCGTATTGCCTTGAGATTAAAAGTACAACCTATTGCTGCTTTCCTGTTTTTTGCCCTTTTTATATTGGGTATAGAAGATGGTTTTGCCCAGGAAAGAGAGAAAAAAGTGATCCAGCTTTCAGGTATCATCCTCAATACTGACAGTACCGATGCCGTGCCGGGAGTCAATGTCTACGTTCCAAAAAAGGGACGTGGCACGAGTTCAGGCCGATACGGCTATTTTTCCATGCCGGTGTTAGAGGGTGACAGTGTCATTTTCAGTTTTATAGGTTTGAGAAAGCAGTCTTTCAAAGTCCCCGAGAAAGTAGATGATGACAAGATCAGCTTGATACTCACCATGCAGGTCGATGAGATCGCATTGACAGAAATCGAAGTTATGCCCTATCCTACTGAGGACGAATTCAAAAGACAGGTACTTGCCATGAACTACGAAGCACCGATGACAATTGATAGAACAGGAAATCTTAGCCCTGAAACCCTCCTAAGATACGCAGAGGCGATGCCGGCTTCGGGCAATGAAAACATGAGGTATTTCCAACAGGGACAGATCATGCAGATCCAAGACCGATATGGCCCTAGACCATTCACCTTGATGGATCCTTTTGCCTGGTCCAGGTTTATCCAATCCATCAAACGCGGGGACTTGAAGAAAAAAGATTGACATCTTACACCAAATCCGTAAATAAATAGGCATAATAAAGGCTCAAAATGGTAAATTTTGAGCCTTTATTGATTTTTTACTTTTCCGATTTCAGAAATTTATTAAGAAATATAAAATCCATTTGTACATAAATTTTTCGGGTCCAATTCCAGCAATTTTAAAAAAATTTATACCTGCTTAATAAAGCCGGAGGCAGATAGGACATTGAAATAATCAGTTCTATTCCTCTTTTTCAAGATAAATGGACGTAATGGGATATACGATTCTGATATCTTTCTGAGCCCTGAACCTGTCAATGATCTCCTCCGTGATCTGATGTTCAATAACCCTTCTTTTCCTCGGCTTACACAAATACCTGAGAGAAAGCTGGATTCCCCGTTCCTGGATTTTGGTATAGACAATAGGAGTATATTGACTGAAGGAAATGAAGTGCTCTTTTTGGGCTTTTCTCAACTCCGATTCTATAGTCTTAAAATCCGGGGAAAGTAACTCATTCATGATTTCTCTCAAGAGTAAGGAGGCTTTTTTATAATCAGATTCGAGGCCGATATACACTTGCTGTTCATTCCAGATAAAATCAAAGCCCTGACTGTAATTGGCTTGAGGATCAAGGAATACTTTTGCATTGGGCACATGGACGATCCTTCCGGTACTTTGTTCTCCATCCACCCAGTTGCCCACTTCCAGCATGCTGAACTGAAACAACCTCAGGTCCACCACATCTCCTTTGAGTTCTCCGATCTGAATCCTGTCACCGACATCAAAAGGCTTGCGCCAATAGATAAAAACCCATCCCGCAATGTTGACAAAAATATCCTTGAGGGCAATGGCTATACCCGCTGACAACAAGCCCAAAAAGGTGGTAATCGATTGAAAATTGGTGATCCAGATATTGCCGACCAGCAACAACCCTATAAAAACAAGGACATACTCGATGGTTTTGCGGGTATGGAATTGCTTTTTGATTTCGATTTCCTTTCCACGGGCGATGAGTTTGAAGGCTCCTTTTTTGATCAGCCACAATATTAAAATGATCAGGATGGTCTTATAGATATCCCATCTGATATCGTAAGCAATGATGTCGTTCAAATAATCAATGTAATTTTCCATGGCATGAACAGATGTTCTAAACTAAGGTTAGATTTTTTAATTTCAAACATTTATTTAATCTATTGACTGTAAGCTATCAAACCACCACATTCAAATAATCTAGAACAATACCGGGTTGGCGGCTGTTGCAAAAGATTAAGTCCTACTAATTAAAGCAGGTGGACTGAAAGTATTTGCAAGGTCTTTCAGTTTTTACCGGCATTCACCATGTCCAAACTTTCCAAAGAGGAGAAATTCCTCGATTTCTCAGATTACGGTAGGCCTTTGGCCAAGGTATTTGCCAAACAGCTCAAAAATACTTCCGTTACCCCAGTCCAAGTCACTTATCTTTTTGGAATAAGTGGATTATTGGCAATTTATTGCATACTGAACGGCTTTTTCATCGCTGCAGGATTTTTCCTCCTTCTGAAATCCGTCATAGATGCCGCAGACGGCGAATTGTCCCGGATCAAAAACACCCCTTCCTATACAGGCCGGTATCTGGATTCTATCTTTGACAATATCCTAAATCTACTATTCCTGCTAAGCATCTGCGTGGCTTCAGATTCGAGCATATGGGCGACTTTGGTCGCATTTCTCTGCATGCAGTCTCAGGGTACCTTGTATAATTATTATTATGTGATCCTGCGTCACAATTCTGACGGCGGGGATGTTACCAGCAGTATCTTTGAAAATGAAAGCCCGGTTGCTTTTCCGGGAGAAAAACAGAAAACGGTAAACCTGTTATTCAGGATATTCAACTTTTTGTACCTCCCCTTTGACAAAATGATACATGAATTGGACAAAGAGGCAGTCGAGATCTCCACCTTTCCAAAGTGGTTTATGAGTATGGTCTCACTATATGGACTTGGGTTTCAGCTTTTGGTCATGGCAGTGATGCTTTCCCTTGATCTTGTCAATTATATCGTTCCCTTCTTCATCGGCTATTCCCTTTTGATTTTTGCATTTATAGGGATCCGAAGAGTTTTTCTAACTGAAAAAACAAGCAATCAATCCTTTTCTAGGTAATACCTGTGTTTGGTTTTGCAGGATAGAAAAATTCTAGAATATGGTAATCCGCAATAATGCCTCTGGATTTATTTCACATCGCTTTGGCAGTAAATAATCTTGCACAGTAATCAACCCCAAAAACATGGTTTCGATCCACGGGCCATTTGATCTAAGGTTATCGGCAAGAAAGCAGTCATACAAATTTTAAAATCCCCTCTGTTTTGGTTAGCCATTTTTGGCTGAAAGTAAAACAATGCGACAATTTCCCCTACATCATTTTTTAATCCGGGAATTTTATGTTTAAATTATAAACACTAAATTGTTTATTAAATAAACATTTTACTAAAAACATTCGCCTCATAAATTCAAATTGGTTGTCATTCTTGCCAAGTTATCATTGATAAAGAGGTAGATCCAACGCAAACCGGACAACTTTGACAGCTGCCTTGGCCGGCAACAAAATCCCCAATAACTATTATCCAATCACCGGAATCGAATTATCCATGTTCATAAACTGCCATTCCTTTTACAGCTTCAAATACGGGATGATGTCCACAGAAGCGCTGATCGCTGAAGCGAAAGGTAAAAAACTCGACGCACTCGCCCTGACCGACATCAATTCGGTGGCTGCCGTATTTCCTTTTATCCGGGAGGCAAGCAAAAAAGGCATCCATCCCGTCATCGGCATCGACTTCCGCAACGGGGCCAAACAGCAATACATCGGCTTGGCAAAAAATCAGGAGGGTTTCTACGAACTCAACCGACACCTCTCCCACCACCGGATCAAAGGCATTCCTTTTGACGCCAAAGCTCCTGCATTCCAGCACAGTTTTATCATCTACCCCCTGCCTGCCAAGTATTTTGCCCTTCGGGAAAATGAATTTATCGGCATCCATCCTTATCAGCTCAACAGGATCGTGAAGTCGCCATGGTTCAGGTACAAGGACAAGCTCGTCCTGCTGCAGCCGGTGACTTTCAGTTCCAAGCTGGAATTCAATGCCCATCGGCTACTCCGGGCCATCGACCGAAACACCCTCCTCAGCAAACTGGAGACAGAAGAACAGGGAGAAATCTGCGACATGCTCTACAGCTATGCCGACATGGTCGCCCGCTGTGAAGGGCACAGCTACCTCCTGTACAATGCACAGAAACTGCTCGAAGCCTGTCAGTTTTCCTTTTACTTTCAAGCTGTCAAAAATAGAAGAGATATCCTCGGCTCGGACTGGGAAGACTACGACTACCTCCGCCAAGAGACCTTCAAAGGTGCTCTCAGACGCTACCCTGACCTCACTCCCGAAGTCAGCAAGCGGATCGAAAAAGAACTCGAACTCATACAGCAAAAGGGATTTGTGTCCTACTTTCTGATCAATTATGACATCGTCAACTTCGCCCACAGCAAAAACTTCTACCACGTAGGACGCGGCAGCGGTGCCAACAGCATCGTGGCTTATTGCCTCTACATCACCGATGTGGATCCGATCGAGCTGGACCTGTACTTCGAAAGGTTCATCAACCTCTACCGGGAAAATCCGCCGGACTTTGACATAGACTTCAGCTGGACAGACCGGGATGAAGTGACGGAGTATATTTTTCAGAAATACAATCAGGAAAAAGATGAGCATGTCGCACTCTTGGGCTCATACAGTACTTTCCAATCCAACTCCATGCTCCGCGAACTCGGAAAAGTCTTTGGTCTGCCAAAAACCGAAATCGAGTCCCTGATCCACTATACCGGCAAACCCGACTACGTCCCCGATCAGTACGGGAAGCTGATCCTCAAATACAGTCAGGTCCTCCACGGCATGCCTTCACATCTCACGATCCATGCCTGCGGCATCCTGATTTCCCACAAACCGATACATTATTACACAGCGACGGAAATGCCGCCGAAAGGATTTCCCCTCGCCCACATCGACATGCATGTGGCAGAGGATATCGGGCTGTATAAGTTTGACATACTCAGTCAGCGCGGCCTTGGCCACATCAAAAGCGCCATCGAAATCATCTATCAAAACCAAGGCGTCAAGGTCGATATCCGTGAAGTAGAGAAATTCAAAAAAGATCCCAAGGTCAAAGCACATCTCAGGGAGGGGCATACCATCGGGGCTTTTTATGTAGAATCCCCCGCCATGCGCATGCTGCTCGCCAAGATGAAAGCCGACGAATACCTCGAGCTCGTGGCCGCCAGCTCCATCATCCGTCCCGGCGTGGCACGCTCGGGAATGATGCGGGAATATATCCTCCGGCATGTGGATCCGGAGCGGAGAAAAATGGCCCATCCTGTGATGATGGAAATCATGCCCGAAACCTACGGCATCATGGTCTATCAGGAGGATGTGATCAAGGTAGCACATTACTTTGCGGAGCTTTCGCTCTCGGAAGCAGACGTGCTGCGACGGGGAATGAGCGGCAAGTCCCGCTCCAAAGACGAGTTTCAACGGGTGCATGACAGGTTCTTTGCCAACTGCGAAAAGCTGGGACGTGACCCCAAAATCACCGCAGAAGTCTGGTTTCAGATCGAGAGTTTTGCGGGATATTCCTTTGCCAAGGGACACTCGGCTTCTTTTGCAGTGGAAAGCTACCAAAGTCTGTACCTCAAGGCATACTTCCCGCTGGAGTTTATGGTCGGCGTGATCAACAACTTTGGGGGATTTTACCACACCGAATTTTACATCCACGAGCTCCGCATGAACGGGGCTGATATCCAAGCCCCCCATATCAACGAGAGCGACTACCTGACCAATATCAGAGGCAAGACTGTCTTCCTGGGCTTTATCCACCTGAAGTTTCTGGAAAAAAGCAGTACTGAAAAACTCCTCCGGGAAAGAAAAGCCAACGGCCTGTATCTGGGATTATCGGACTTCATCGCCAGGGTGGACATCAGCCTAGAGCAGGTGCTGATCCTGATCCGTATCGGCTGCTTCCGGTTTACCGGCAAGAGCAAGCAGGAACTGCTGTGGGAAGCGCACTTTATCCTAAACAAAAGAAAAACCGTGGCCGTCGGCAATGAACTCTTCAAAAAATCAGGATTCCGGGAACTGCAGGTTCCCCAACTCGAGGAAGCCGACATCCGGCAGGAGATCGTGGATCAGATAGAGATCCTGGAGTTTCCGATGGATTCTCCCTTTCTACTCGTCAAAGACCAGTCTGTGGACAGTATCCGGGCAAAAGACATGAAGCAATACCTAGGCAAAACCATACAGATTGTCGGCTACTTGGTAACCGTCAAATATACCCGAACGATAAAGGGAGATGTGATGAACTTCGGCACCCTTATCGACCGGGAGGGAGACTGGATCGACACCGTACATTTTCCACCTGTGGTCAAAAAACATCCCTTCAAAGGCAGGGCAATCTACCTCATCAAAGGCAAAGTCACGCAGGAATTTGACTTCTACAGC
>JBBRFK010000161.1:0-9004 GCA_038224435.1 Cytophagales bacterium
TTTTTTGAAGATTACAAAAAACTTGAAAACAAAGAAGTCAAAGTGGAGGACTTTTTGGGAAAAGAAGAAGCTTACAAAATCATTAAAGAAAGCGTTGAACTTTACGACTTGAATTTTAGAACCAAAAGATAATCACAAGCCCGGAATAAAACTTCCGGGCTTTTTTTGTTTCCGCCTATGAAAAGATCGGTAATCGTCTTTTTCTTCTTTTTCGGGAAACTTGCAGCCCAGGATGCTATTGACAAAAATCTGGTTTTGTCAGGATATCTAGAGGCTTATTACAGTTATGATTTCAACCGGCCTGTAGATAATCTTCGTCCCGGATTTTTATTCAATTTTAATAGACACAATGAATTCAGCATCAATCTTGCCGTCCTAAAAGCAGCCTATCAGCGTGATAGAATAAGGGGCAACCTCGCCCTCATGGCGGGGACTTATGCCGAATATAACCTCGCGGGTGAACCGACTCGGGCGCAATATATCAATGAAGCTTTTCTAGGCATCAAAATTCATGAAAAGCTGTGGTTTGATGTTGGTGTCATGCCTTCTTATATTGGGTTCGAATCATGGTACGGCAGGGATTGTATAAATTTGACCCGAAGTATTTTGGCCGAAAATTCTCCTTATTTCTTCACAGGTGGGAAATTTACCTATAGTCCGAATCCAACATGGGAGATCCAACTTTGGCTGACAAATGGATGGCAAAACATTGTAAGAAATGAAAAAAACAAGTCATTGGGGATTGGAACCGCAATCAAATTCATGCCTTCCGAGTTTTTCACAATAAATTATTCCAATTATTTTGGCAATGAAAATCCCCAACCGGTCCGCCTTAACAGGTTTTTCAATAATTTTTATGTCAATTTTGAAAAGGGCCAATGGACAGCCATCATCGGGGCGGATTATGGAGTCCAGCAAACTTTGGCAAATGGGTTGGATTCTTGGGTTGGCCTGATAGCATCCTTAAAAAAGCGTCTTGGGAATAAATTTGCTCTTGCCGGAAGGGGTGAATATTATTCTGATCCCAATGCCATCATTCTCACTGATGGGATTAAAGTGTCCGGAATTTCTTCAAATATTGATTTCAACATCAGCAAATCGACTTTGCTTAGGGTGGAAGCTAGGCATTTTATCAGTCCTGAGAAAATATTTTCCCTTCCGGATGGGGGATTAAGCCAGCGTAATTTTGCTTTGACAGGTTCATTTGCAGTCTGGTTTTAAGGCTTTTTCCGCGCCGCTATTTTTTTCTTCGGAAGTTTTTTGTAGAGGTATTTTGAAAATTCCTCATAGTTGAGGTGCTCATGGTTACTGATTGTAAATGAACTTTTGTCTGCAAAAACAAGGGTCAATTGCTTGAATTCCCTTTTGTTTGAAATGATGGATTCTTCTTCCCACGCCAACACCTGAGGCAGGTTATAGGCCGTTTTTTTTCCCCTTAATGGGAGTTTTGTTATGATTTGATCTTTGCCAAAGGAGATGATTTTGAAGCCGGCCATCATTTTCACCAACAACAAAACAATCAACAAGGTGAGAAATACCGTCAAAGCCAAATAGATAAAAGTAGGGTAGGTTCTTTTGGTTGCGAAATGGTTGAGGATATAAACCAAGCCAAAAATCTGAGCCAAAACAATCAGCCCAAGGGCAAAATAGGTACCTGGCTTTGGTCTGCAGTGAATCATGGGGTACGTAATTCCTTGAGCGTCTTCTTGGAGTGTGAGACCATGTCCTCAAAAAAATCACCGAAATGGACTTTAAGGTATTCATGGTGCTGGTCCAGAAAGACATGGGCAGTTTCCATTTTAGAGTCGAATTTAGCCCTTTTTGCCATTCCTGTCATGGCTCGTCTGATGCCATCCAGCTCTCCGTATCCTGCCAGCCAGTTGTAGTATTTCATATATCCAAAAGTCTGCAAAAATTTCTCAGGCAAAGAATCGGCGTATTCATCAATTGTATTATAAACTTCGTCGGCAAATTGGTCTAGTGGTACATGGTGATAGTTTTTCCAATACCTTCCCAAAAAATAATCAAAATACATGTCTGTGATTACCATGGCATATCTCCCATATTCGGGTTTCAATATCGCTTGGGCTTCCTTGACGACAGGATGTGAATCAGTAAATTTATCTATACTCCAATGCAGTTTGATGCCGATAACAATGTCTTTGTCAAAGTTGTTTTCGATATCACCGCGGACAAAGTCTCCGATGAAGTTTCCAACAAGGACTTTCGGATCTCCGAATGACAGGTAAGCATGGGCTAGGAAATTCATGCGCTAATGTTTAGAGTTGATAGAAAGAGAGATTGATTAATCACTATTTTCGAATTTAAATGTAATGATTGATGCTAAATATTCAGGAAGAATTAGGGAATTCTTTAAAACTTTTGAAGCAAGAATGGGAGGAGGACCTGATTCAGTACAAAAAAAAGTTTTTATATACCTCAATTTCAGATAAAAAGGACGAAGGCGTATGCTGGTATCCTGTCCAGTTAAAAAAATCGAAAATCGGGTTTGGTGAGCGGCTGATCGTAGAATTTGAAAGATTTGATACCGGCGCCCCACATATGTTTCAATCAGGAAAGTCCGTTTCGGTTTTTTCAAATCAATCCCAATTCCATTCCCAATCCCATCGGATTAACGGTGTGATCAATCAAGTGAAAAGGGAAACCATGACCGTGACATTGCAATCTGAAGATATTCCAGAATGGATGCACCAGGGTAAATTGGGAATTGATTTACTTTTTGATGAAGCGAGTTACCGGGAAATGGAATCAGCCATGAAAGCGGTGATCAAATCCGAAAAAGGTAGATTGGGTGAATTGAAAGTGATCTTATTGGGAGAAAAAGCACCGACCCTTACCACTGCTGTTCCGGAAAATCTCAGCCATCTCAATTCCAGTCAAAATGAAGCTTTGGATTTGGTAAGGTGTTCAAAAGATGTTGCCATCATCCATGGACCTCCTGGGACGGGCAAGACCACTACGCTCGTTGCTGCCATTGTTCAGGCTTTGGAGGATTGCAAGCAGGTTTTGGTATGTGCCCCGAGCAATTCTGCGGTCGATTACCTAGTAGAAAAACTGTTGGAATACAAAATCAAAACCCTGCGAATTGGCCATCCCGCAAGAGTGGAAGACCATATCCTGTCCCAGACCTTGGATGCTAAAATAACACTCCACGAAAGCTATAAAGATTTGAAGCGGATCAAAAAGTCAGCCGATGATTTCAGGAAGCTTGGCCAAAAACACAAACGGACTTTTGGACCTGAGGAAAGAATGCAGAGACGACGGATGTTTCATGAAGCCAACCGCTGCAAGGACGAGGCCGAGAGTCTTCAGGATTATATTGTGCATGATATTTTTCAAGATACCCAGGTCGTCGCCTGTACACTTGTCGGTGCGGCAAATTCGGCATTGAAGGGAATGAGTTTCCCGATTGTATTTATTGATGAAGCTGCACAAGGACTGGAGGCAGCCACATGGATTCCCATCCAAAAAGCTTCAAAAGTGGTGATGGCAGGGGATCATTGCCAGCTCCCACCTACCATCAAGTCTTATGAAGCTGCGAAAAAGGGATTGAGTGAGACCCTTTTTGAAAAGATAATCAAAAGGAAACCTGAAGCCTCCAAAATGCTCAGTCTCCAATACAGAATGCCTGAAATGATTATGGGTTTTTCGAGTAAATACTTCTACCACAACGGTCTAAAAGCAGCGAAAAATACTTTGTTTCATTTCCTTGCTCCTGATGAAACGGTGTTGGAATTCATTGATACAGCAGGAAGTGGTTACGGTGAGCAAGTGGAAGAAGAATCGCTGAGTACATTTAACCTTGAGGAAGCCCGGTTTTCGCTCAGGTATCTTGAAAACCTGATCAAAAGAATCGGTATCGCGGAGATCAAAACTAAAAAATGGAATATTGGTTTGATAGCTCCTTACCGCGCTCAGGTAAGGCGATTCAATGAGCTGGTTTTTGAATCTTATGAATTCCCAAACCTCCGGTCTTTCTCGGACCTATTGACCATTGATTCCATTGATGGATTTCAAGGTCAGGAGCGGGATATCATTGTTATCAGCCTTGTCCGGTCCAATGCCAAAGGGGAGATCGGTTTCTTGGCAGACACTAGGAGAATGAATGTGGCGTTGACAAGGGCAAAAAGAAAATTGGTAGTAGTTGGTGACAGCGCAACTTTGAGCATCCACCCTTTTTACAATTCCTTCTTTGATTATATTGATGCCAATGGCGCCTACAAAAGTGTGTTTGAATATTTGGAATAAATTAATTTTGGTTGGCCTTGGCTTCCTCTTGGTTGAAAAATACCCAGTTCAGGTAGCTGAGTAAATCGCCAAAAGTATCGGTAGCCTCGAGGATAGCTGCCGGAACTTCCCTGCTTCTCAATCTCGCCAATAACTGTCCATAAATGGCATTGAAGGCAACTTGAATCTCATGTTTTGGGGCATTTTCTCCAGCTTCCAAAAGGAGGTGGATCAGATGGGGTTTTGCATTTTGGTACAAGTCGAAATAATCTTTGTCTGTTTTGAGCAGTCTCCAGTGGATGGAGGCAAGGTGGTCTACAAAATCTTGGGTTTGGGGAAGATGGCCTTTTTCTTCCACTTTGGCCTTTTTCATGTCAGAGGCCAAATCTGAAAACCAAATTGCCGTTTCTGTTTTTTCATTTTCTGAAACCGGATAATGGGAGACGACATATTGCCTGACATCATCCATATTGAATTGGTAAGCACGAAGCAAATCCTCCATTTGGTACATGTATATGATATATTCAGGAATGTTTTGGGCTTTTTTCTTTTCTGCGACAGCTTTCATTTCAATTGTTTTATTCTTGGTACAAAGAAAATAAGAAAGGTTGGTTTTTGACAATAAATGATAAAGTGTGTAAATTTGAGAAAAAGCGTTATGGTCAACTACAAAGAAATAATCACAATCGAACCTGGGAAAAGAGGAGGAAAACCTTGTATCAGAGGATTGCGGATTACAGTCTATGACATTTTGGAATACCTCGCATCAGGAATGACAATTGAAGAAATATTGGTTGATTTTCCTGAATTGACCAAAGAAGATATTTTAGCTAGTTTGGCTTTCGCTGCCGATGCTGAAAAAAATGTTCAAATCTCGCTTTAAGTATTTTTTAAATTAAGAAATGAAGATTCTAATTGATGAAAACCTGAGCTGGAGAATTAGAAAATCACTTTCACCATATTTTGAAGATGTTTTTCACTTGTCAGATTTGGGATTTTTGAAAGAGTCAGACAAAAACATTTGGTCTTGGGCTAAGAAATCCGGTTTTTCGATACTTACAAAAGATTCGGATTTTTATTTTATGAGTGTTGTAAATGGTTGCCCTCCAAAAGTCATCAGACTGAAATGCAAAAATTTATCTAGCCAAGAATTGATTCTGAAAATTATTTCAAACATAGAATTGGTGATCGGGTTTGTAGAACACGGAACAGACTGTTACTTGGAGATAAATTGATTTTCTTTTTGATAGTTTCAGCCAATACCAATTTTACCCACAATTTTATCTATTTTTGCGCCCAGAATGGATATGCAAAGAATAAGGAATTTCTGTATTATAGCCCATATTGACCATGGGAAGAGTACATTGGCAGACCGTCTCCTGCAGTTTACCAATACGGTAAGTGACAGAGAGATGCAGGATCAGTTGTTGGACAATATGGACCTCGAGCGAGAGCGCGGGATTACCATCAAGTCGCATGCGATTCAGATGAAATATAATTACAAAGGAGAGGAATATACCCTCAACCTCATCGATACACCCGGGCACGTGGATTTTTCTTATGAGGTGTCAAGGTCAATCGCTGCCTGCGAAGGTGCGCTTTTGATTGTGGACGCATCACAGGGTGTTGAAGCGCAGACCATTTCCAACCTTTACCTAGCTATCGGCCATGACCTCGAAATCATCCCGGTATTGAATAAAATCGACCTACCAGGTGCTGATCCTGAAGTCGTAGCGGATGAAGTCATTGAATTGATCGGCTGTGACAGAGAGGATATTGTCTTGGCTTCAGGAAAAGAAGGAATCGGCATCGAGGACATCCTCAATGCCGTAGTGGAAAGAATCCCTGCACCAAAGGGGAATATTAATTCGCCGCTTCAGGCAATGATTTTTGATTCCGCATATAATCCGTTCAGAGGGGTGGAGGTAATCTTCCGGATCTTCAACGGAACAATCAATAAGGGAGACAAAATCAAATTTGTCAATACAGGCAAGGAATATTTTGCGGATGAAATAGGAATATTGGGAGTCAATCAGATTCCGCAACAAACCATGTATGCGGGGAATGTAGGTTACCTGATTTCCGGTATCAAAATAGCCAAAGAGGTAAAAGTCGGTGATACGATTACCCATGTAAAGAATCCATGCTCAGAATCCATCAGAGGTTTTGAGAATGTGAAGCCCATGGTTTTTGCAGGAATTTATCCTGTCGAGACCACTGAATTTGAAGAATTGAGAGCTTCCATGGAGAAGCTACAGCTTAACGATGCTTCCTTGGTTTGGGAACCTGAGACTTCTGCAGCTTTGGGATTTGGATTCCGTTGCGGATTCCTTGGTATGCTGCATATGGAGATCATTCAGGAGCGGTTGGAGCGTGAATTTGACATGACGGTGATCACGACTGTTCCCTCGGTTCAATTCAAAGCTTTGATGAACAACAACGAATACAAGTTGATCAATGCACCTTCTGACATGCCGGACCCTACACAATTCAAGCATATTGAAGAGCCCTATGTCAAGGCCATCATCATCACCTCAGCGGAGTTTGTCGGTCCGGTGATCCAACTTTGTATGGACAAAAGAGGTCTGATCAAAAATCAGGTTTACCTGACATCCGACCGGGTGGAATTGTCTTTTGACATGCCTTTGGCAGAGATTGTTTTTGATTTCTTTGACAGGCTGAAGACCATTTCCAGAGGTTATGCTTCTTTGGATTATGAAATGATCGGATTCAAACAATCACATATGGTCCGCTTGGATGTAATGCTCAATGGCGAAATAGTAGATGCGCTTTCTGCCATTGTCCACAGGGATAAAGCATACGAATGGGGAAGAAGACTTTGTGAAAAACTGAGGGAATTGGTCCCAAGACAAATGTTCGAAATAGCCATTCAGGCCGCAATCGGGGCCAAAATCATCGCTAGGGAAACTGTCAAAGCAATGCGTAAAAACGTCTTGGCCAAGTGTTACGGAGGTGATATTTCACGTAAGCGCAAACTCCTCGAAAAGCAGAAAAAAGGCAAGAAACGCATGAGGCAAGTCGGCAATGTCGAAATCCCGCAGGAGGCTTTTATGGCAGTATTGAAGCTTGATTAAAAGAAATACGATTTACGAAGTTAAATTGTACTTCAGTCTCATATTTCATTTTAAACCTTAAAAATTAACTCACAAAAATAAGTTGATTATGAAGCTTGAAATGAAAGAAAGGACAAAGAGATTTGCAATTGATGTTTGGAGATTGTGTTCGAAATTGCCCCAATCTAGAGAATACAATAGCTTTGTAATTAGTTAACCAGGTGTTCTAGTTCAGTAGCTGCAAATTATCGGGCAGTTGGAAGGGCAAAGTCAAAAGCTGATTTTATTAATAAATTAAAAATTGTAGAGGAGGAGGGAGATGAGAGTCAGTTTTTTCTTGAGGTTATCGAAGAAATTAATACCAATCAGGAATTAACAACTGAAATTAAACGATTAATCAAGGAATCCGATGAGATTGTAGCAATAATTGTAGCCAGTTTAAAGACTTCAAGATCACAATAATCATTAAATCTTCCTAAAGGCTCTACAATTCAAAAATCGTAAATTAAAAGGCTTTAATATCCCAATAACCCTCAAAAGTTCCAAAAATCCCCGTAATTCGAAAATCGTAAATCTTAAATTCTATGATTCTGATCGATGGAAAAAAAACCTCAGAGGAGATTAAAGTGGAAATAGCCCAAAGGGTAGCAGAAATCAGGATGGAGGGTGGAAAAATTCCGCATTTGGCGGCAATCCTTGTTGGAAGTGACGGCGCAAGCCAAACCTATGTAGGCGCCAAGGTAAAATCCTGTGGGCAGGTTGGTTTCCAATCTACCTTGGTCAGACTCGAGGATTCAGTTTCTGAAGAGGAATTGCTCAAAGTGGTGGAAGACATCAACCAAAATCCGGATATAGACGGATTGATCGTACAATTACCGCTTCCGAAGCATATTTCTGTAGAGAAAGTGACCAATAAAATCAAGCCTGAGAAGGACGTGGATGGCTTTACGCCTGCCAATGTAGGGCGCATGGCTTTGGGATGGCCTACTTATGTGTCAGCCACGCCTTATGGTATTCTAGAGCTTTTGAAAAGATATAAAATTGAAACTGCCGGCAAACACTGTGTTGTCATCGGAAGAAGTCATATCGTGGGTTCACCAATGAGTATCCTGATGGCAAGAAATGATTATCCTGGTAATTGCACAGTAACACTTACCCATAGCCGAACCAAAAACCTTGCAGAAATCTCCAAAACGGCGGATATCCTGATTGTAGCATTGGGAAAACCTGAGTTTGTCACTGCAGAAATGGTAAAGGAAGGCGCAGTAGTGATCGATGTGGGGATTCATAGGGTGGAAGATACTTCCAAAAAATCAGGATTCAGGTTGATCGGGGATGTCAAGTATGATGAAGTTGCACCGATAGCCTCTGCAATCACGCCTGTTCCGGGAGGCGTAGGTCCGATGACCATTGCTTCCCTGCTTTATAATACATTGTTGTCGGCTGAAAAGATAATCTATAAATGATTTTCAATTTGAAGGGAATTGGAGTTTTGAAATTTTAGTCAAAACCCTTCAAAAATTAAAATTTCCTCTTGCAGGGAATAGCAAACCTTTCTACTTTTGCAGACCTCAAAAAACGCGCACGTGGTGAAATTGGTAGACACGCCACTTTGAGGGGGTGGTGCCCTTACGGGTGTGGAAGTTCGAATCTTCTCGTGCGTACATGGCCTCGGATCTGAT
>JBBRFK010000162.1:0-8966 GCA_038224435.1 Cytophagales bacterium
TAGGGTTTTGGCTTCTGATTTGAATACGTTGAGCTCTTATTTGAGAAATAACTTCGGCTATGAGACAGGACCTTACCAAGGGTATGACCATAGCACTGTAGCTACCAAGTTTTTGGCAAAGATCGATTACAACATCAATGACAAAAACAAATTGAGCGTGAGGTACAACCATCTGGATTCATCCACTGATGTGTTGCTTTCTAACTCTTCTTCTTTGGGCTTTGGTAGCAGAAGGTCAAATTTGAATGGATTGAACTTCCAAAATTCCAACTATAAGATTTTGGAAAATATCCGTTCGATCGTAGCTGAATTGAATACAAGATTATCTCCTACTATGACCAACAGTCTAATCATAGGCTATACTTATCAGGATGAAAGCAGGGATTCAAGAGGCGCATTTTTTCCTTTGGTGGATATTCTCAAAGACAACATAACTTACACCACTTTTGGATTTGAGCCTTTTACCCCTAGCAATGAATTGAGATACAAGACTTTCCAGATCCAAGACAATCTTCAGATATTCAAAGGAAAGCATACCATCACCACAGGTTTCAGTTTGGAAAGATATGAATCAGAAAACGTATTCTTCCCAGGATCCCAATCTGTTTATACCTACAACTCTTTAGAGGATTTCTATGCTGATGCCAATGCTTTCCTTGCAGGGACTGCAGGCACTTCCAATCTAAGAAGGTTCGAAGTAGGGTATTCCAATATCCCGGGTCAGGTAAAACCTGTTCAGCCTTTAAAAGTCACTTATGGCGGTATCTACGGTCAGGATGAGATCCAGATTAACAAAGACTTCTTGGTAACAATTGGTTTGAGGATTGATGTACCATTCTTCGCTGAGACAGGATTAAGAAATCAGGAAGTAGAAGGATTTAACTTCCGAAATCCTGCCGGAGACAATGTCAAGTTCAGAACTGACAAATTACCAGATCCAAATATCCTTTGGTCTCCTAGAGTCGGTTTCAACTATGATTTGAGTAAAGGCGCCAGAACTACCCAAGTTAGGGGCGGTACAGGTATTTTTACCGGCCGTCCTGCTTATGTTTGGATCTCCAATCAGATCGGAAACAATGGTATCCTGACTGGGTTCGATAGGTTAAATGGTACACCTACAAGTCCATTGACATCAAAGCCGTTCAATCCTGATCCAGATGCTTACAAGCCAAGCTCAGTATCCGGTGGCCCGGCCCCCAATTATGCATTGGCTTTGACCGAATCCAGCTTCAAATTCCCACAGATCTGGAGAACGAATATTGCTGTTGACCATAGACTTCCAGGGGGGATCATTGCGACTGCTGAATTCCTATACAACCAAGATGTAAATGGGGTTGCTTACTACAATGCCAATTTGGATAACCCAAATGCAACATTCACAGGACCTGATCCTAGGTCTAGGTGGATTCCAGATTCAAGGCCAAATACAGATCCAAACAGGGATCTATTTACCAACAGAATCAATAACAAGATTGACAATGCTGTGACTTTAGGCAATCAGGCAGTTGGCAACTCTTGGATTGCCTCCATCACTTTAGAAAAGCCGTTTGCCAGTGGTTTATACCTTAAAGCTTTTTACAGCTATGGAGAAGCCAGGAATACAATAGATCCAGGATCCATTGCTTTTGGTTCTTGGAACAACAACCAACACCAAGGTGATCCAAACAATCCGGGATTAGGTTTTTCTGCCAACTCCATGGGACATAGAGTAGTAGGTGTGGTAAATTATTCTGTTGACTTGTTCTCCTTCGGTACTACTTCCTTCTCCCTATTCTGGGAAGGCAGGACCATCGGAAACGCCAGTTATGTTTACGGTGGTGACTTCAATGGTGACGGAGGATTCTCCAATGACTTGCTCTATATCCCTGTATCTGCTTCTGAAACCAATTTTCAGCAATTCACTTCTTCAGGAAGAACCTTCACTCCTGCTGAGCAGTCTGCAGCTTGGGAAGCATATATCAATCAGGATAAATACCTGAGTGCAAATAGAGGACAAATAGCTGAAAGAGGCGCAGTATTCCTTCCGATGGTGTATAGGGCCGACTTCAGCGGTTCACAAACACTGTTGACTACTACCAAGAATCAGGCTCTTGAGTTCAGGGTAGATATCCTGAACGTAGGTAACCTATTGAATTCAAATTGGGGTGTAGGCCAGTTTATGACATCAAATGCTCCACTTGTCCCTGCAGGTGTAGATGCCAATAACAGACCTCAATTTAGATTCAGAAATCTTGGAAATACTTTGATCACTGATTCCTTTACTCAATCTGCCGGAGCAGGTGATGTGTGGAGGTTGCAGTTCGGTCTGAGATTTACTTTCTAATCGCAACACAAATTTCAAAAATCAAGAGGTATCCCGAAAAGGATGCCTCTTTTTGTTTAAGTTGAACCCAAATTCTGATATAATGAACAACCATCTTTCAAACTCTTTTTTAAGGATTCTGATCCTTCTCTTTTCTATCAATTACCCTTCAATGGGGCAGGAAAAATCAACAATCCTCTCCTACACAAAAGTTACCGGTAAGGTTACTTCCAAAAGCATAAATCTGGAAAATGTGGCTGTTTCCGATGGAAAGGATATTTTTCTAACCAATGAAAAAGGAGAGTTTGAATTTCTGACTGATCGGGAATTTGTATTTATATCCTATCCTGCTGGATTTCAATTTGAATTGTTGGAAAACGGGTCCGTGGATTTTTTCAGAAGAGTGGATTTGACAAAACCTGAAAACACCTTTCTTTTCGAACTCAGGCCGAACCCAAATGATGAATCCAAGCACCATTTCATTGCCATCGCTGATCCACAGGTTCAGACAGCTGAAGAAGCTGACCAATTTATCCAAGAATCCTGCTCCGATTTGGCCAAAAAGAAATCCGAATTAAATGACCCTAATCTTTTTGGGGTAGGTGTTGGAGACTTGGTATTTGATAAGTTTGAATTGTATGATCAATACAATAAAGGCATCAAATCTACCGGGATTCCTTTCTTCCAGGTTTTGGGCAACCATGACATAGACCTCAATGCAAGGTCAAATGAAAGCAGTCAGGTTCCGTTTACAACACAGTTTGGACCCGCTTATTACTCCTTCAACCGCGGGAAAACCCATTACGTGGTATTGAACGATGTTTACTTTTTGGGCAGCAAGCAATATTACGGCTACGTGCCGGAGACCCAACTTCAGTGGCTGGAAAAGGACCTTGCTTTGGTGCCAAAGGATAAGCCGGTAGTCATATTCCTGCACATCCCAAGTTTTTCACAGGTAGTCGGCCACAATCCCGGACGTGATGTCAACAAGGAATCGGTCATCAACAGGGATGCTTTGTATGGGATTTTGGAAGGATTTGAGGCGCACCTGATTTCGGGGCACGTGCATTGGAATGAAAATACAGTGAATGGAAATATTTTTGAGCACAACACTGCTGCCATCAGCGGGGCTTGGTGGTCGGGCATCTGCTATGACGGCACGCCAAAAGGCTACGGGGTTTACGAGTCCGATTCGGGTGAATTGTCTTGGTATTATCAGAGTATCGGTGAAGATAAAAATCACCAATTCAGGCTGTATGGTCCGGGAGCCCACCCTGATTTTCCCGATGATTATATGGTCAATGTTTGGAACTGGGATCCTGAATGGAAAATCACCTGGTATGAAAATGGGACAAAATCCGGCCAACCGGAAAATATTGTGGCAGCAGATCCATTGGCACTGGATATTTATTCCCCCGGCAAACCAAAAAAGCAGCCATGGATTTCTGCCCAAAAGAATGGGCATATGTTTGTTTTTAAACCGAAAAACGCAGATTCAAAAGTGATAGTCGAGGTGACCGACAGGTTTGGCAACATTTACAAAAAAGGTCTTGACTGATTCAAATACCTGAGTTTTTAGCTTTAAATTTAAAAGACAAACCCCTATAAAATGACCGGTTCCGAATCCCTTGATTTCATCAAAAAGGAATTGATTTCTTTAGAAACAACCATGGCGGCAGATGTCGCCAACAAGTCTGGTATCATTGGCAGCCTGCACAAAGACCAACAGGAAGCCGCCAAAAACCTCGTGGAATACCTGACTGTCCGCAACAGGGACCTTCGTGTCCTCCAGGATGCCCTTCATATCTCAGGACTATCCTCGCTCGCGAGCAGCGAAAGTCATATCAGAAGGCAGGTGCAGGCTATTTTGGAAAGGCTGGGAGAAAGCTACCCCGCAGACCAGATTGATACCTGTGATTTTTCTTTTGGCAAAATGAAAATCGATGAAAGGAGCCATTTGCTATTTGGAAAAAAAACCAATCCAAATATCCCTTCCCTGATGGTGACTTTTGATTCGGGTTTTGCGGACAGCTATGCTTTGATCAAAAGTTTGCTCGAAAACGGCATGAACGTGGCCCGGATCAACTGCGCCCACGATGATGAGGCTGTTTGGTCCAAAATGATAAGCAAGCTTCGCAAAGCATGTAGGCATACAGGCATTGATTGCAAAATATACATGGACCTCGCAGGACCAAAAATCAGGACCGTGCTCCTCAAAAAGGGAAAGAAGAAGGGAAAAGTCAAAGTGAAAGAAGGTGACCTGATCTGGTTGGCAGAGGATAGCAAAAACTTCGATAAGGAGGACATCGTCATCAGCCCAAATGTTCCCGGGATACTTCCCTATCTCAAAAAAGGAAATCGTGTATATATCGATGACGGGATTATACGTGCAGTGGTGGAAAAAACGAAATCCGACCAAGTAGCTATCCGCATCACAAGAATTTCTTCTGAAAAAAGTCAAATCAAGGCTGAAAAAGGAATCAACTTCCCGGATACCTTGATCCAAATTCCTTCCCTGACAGAATTTGATAAAGCCTGTCTCCCCTTTATCTGCGAAAATGCCGACCTGATTGGTTACTCATTTGTAAGGACGGCACAGGATATCGACAACCTCCAAGCAGAACTGAAAGAAATCACGGACCAACCGCCTTTGATGGTCATAAAAATTGAAACACCGGAAGCTGTCAGTAACCTGCCTTCTTTGTTGTTTGAGGGAATGAAACAAAAGGCTTTTGGCGTGATGATCGCGCGGGGAGACCTGGCTGTGGAGATTGGCTTCGAAAGGATGGGGGAAATCCAGGAACAAATCCTTTGGATCTGCGAAGCGGCGCATGTGCCGGTGGTCTGGGCAACACAAGTACTCGAAAGCCTCAACAAGTCCGGTATGGCCACACGCTCAGAAATCACAGACGCCGGGCAATCTGCCAATGCAGAATGTGTCATGATCAACAAAGGCGAACATACCATCGAGGTGATGGAGACACTCAAAGACATCCTACAACGAAGTGCTGAACACAGGGTAAAGAAAAGATTCCGCTTCCGTCAGCTCAAAATCGCAGAGCGGTTTCTGAATTCTTAGTATTTCATGTCCGTTTCTTTTAAATTTAAAACCATTGAAAAGGAAAAATGAAAAAACTTTGAATAACCTTTAAAAGACTCATCCATAAAACAGGACTAAACATTAGTCTAACTTTGAAACATTATCATAATATTAGATATGAGCAAAATAAGGATAAGGAATTTTGGACCAATAAAGCAAGGTTATCTGGATAATGACGGTTGGCTTGATATTAAAAAAGTCACTGTTTTTATAGGAAACCAAGGTTCAGGAAAAAGCACGGTTGCTAAATTAATATCAACTTTTACCTGGATTGAAAAGGCCTTAGTAAGGGGAGATTTTAACAAAAAATGGTTTGAAAGAAAAAACAAACTCAAAAATCAATACCTCAATTATCACCGTCTGGAGAATTATTTTAAAATCAACGGAATTGACCATAGTATAATTGAATATAAGGGAGATGCTTTTAATATCAATTATGAAAATGGTTCTCTTTACATTCTTCGAGTTATTAATAAAATTTACTCTTTGCCTCAAATAATGTATGTGCCAGCTGAAAGAAACTTTATTACATATGTGAAAACTCCAAAAGAGCTAAAGCTTTCATCTGCTTCTTTAAAAGAATTTTTAACAGAATTTGACAATGCAAAGGAAGATTTAAAAGGACTGCTTAAACTTCCAATAAACAATACAGAAATCGAATATGACAGATTGAATGACACCTTGAATTTAAAGGGTGAAGGTTATAAAGTTAAGCTTCCGGAAGCCTCAAGTGGGTTCCAATCATTTGTTCCCTTGTATTTAGTTTCACATTATCTGGCTCACTCCGTTAAAAAACAAAGCGAATCAAATAGAGAACCTATGAGCAGTGAAGAGGTGCAGAGATTCAAAAAGGGTGTGGAGGAGATTTGGAACAATGAAAATTTGACTGATGAGCAAAAAAGAATTGCTATATCCGTTTTGTCATCAAAATTTAATAAGACAGCATTCATAAACATTGTTGAAGAACCTGAACAGAACCTTTTTCCTTCATCCCAGCAGAAAATGTTAAATAGTTTACTGGGATTTAATAATATGAATGAAGGGAATAAGCTAATAATTACCACCCATAGCCCATATTTGGTTAATTATTTGACGCTTGCTGTAAAAGCAGATTATTTAAAAGACAGAATAAAAAATGATTTGGATGAAAAAAAATTAAATGAAATAATTCCTATTGAATCAACAGTCAGCAATGATGACCTTGCTATTTATGAATTGAATGAAATGGACGGCACAATAAAAAAACTTGAACCTCAAAACGGACTTCCTTCTGATGCCAATGAATTGAATGAAAGACTTGAGGAAAGCAATGAATTATTTGCACGACTTTTAGAAATACAGCAAGGATTATGAGTATTGGGTTTCAAGATGTCAATTGTCAGACTCAATCTGAGAGAAAAATTTTTGGATTATGTGATGAACCATCCCCTTCAATCAAACCTGCATATATTGATGAAGAGGATGGTTCCAAATGGATTGCCGTTGTAGAAAATGAGGATAAAATTTCTACAACTTTTACGGCTATTGACAACTGTATAGAAATCAGAGGTGCGGATGGTAGGATGGAAAAGCGTTGTGATGGCATGCTTAAATTTAACTCGACGGTAATATTTGTTGAATTAAAGCAACGGGGAGCGCAAGGAAATGCATGGGTTGAAGATGCTGAGCGACAGTTAAAAAACTCAATATTCCATTTTGAAAAATCAGACCAAGCAGAAAATTTTAATCAAAAGAAAGCGTATATATCAAACAGTGAACATCCAAAATTCAAGGCAAGCCAAAAAGGACGAATGGAAAAATTTTATCTTGAAACAAGCTATATATTAAGGATTGAGGCGAGAATCAAGTTAGTCTCATAATTTGAAATAGCCTAATAGGATGGCATCAATAAAAGAAGAGTTAAAAATCTTATTCACGTGAATTGTTTCTATTTGAAATAGGGGAGGTTAATAAGTCAGTATTTCCTTATTGATTTAATCTTGCAAAAATGATCCGTGATAATTTATTTACCTTAATCCTAACAATTGTTCTACCACGAATGTTGTGAAAACTTTGTATCCTAAGAGAATAAAAGTTTTAAGATTTTCAAAAACAGGCAGTGGTCAAAATCAGATATAAAGCAGCCTGTAAAAAGAATAAACCACAAAGAATCAAAAGAAAACAAAAAGCGGGCTTTTGTTTTCTTTGTTACTTTGTGGTGAATAAATACGGATTTACTACACCATTTTAGAATTACTTCCATATTTCGAATCGGGTTCTTTTAACAATTATTTTATTGATCTTAAAAATTTCCCCTTTCACAAAATTCAGGGTAGAACCCAAACAATAAACCCTTTTAAATTGATTAAGATTAATCACATTGCACCAATTTTCAGCTACTTCTTGATCGGAGGATTGCTATTGGGTTGTGGCAAAAAAGAAAACGAAACAAAGGATTTTACAGGTTCTGAAAAACCTGAGGACAGCAGGTTTACACAAGTGGTCGTGGCAGAAGGATTGGAGGAACCCTTGCAGATAGAGTTTGACCGGCAGGGATATGTGTATTGGATCGAAAGGGCGGGACATGTCAAAAGGATCAATGAGTCCGGTGGAGCAGTTGAAATTCTCGGAACCATCCCAACAATTGTGGGAGAATCACCTGGCATGATCGGGATTTTGCTAGACAAGGATTTTGAAAATTCCCGTCAGCTGTTCCTTTATTTTTCTCCTCTCACTGAAAACGGAAAAACCATGCGTCTTTCCCGGTTTACTCTGGGACCTGACAATGTGCTGGACATGGATTCTGAAGTCACGCTGCTGGATATCCCTTGGGAACAACCGGACGGCAGACATTTTGGCGGTGGGATGACCTGGGATCAGGAGGACAACCTTTACCTTTCTGTCGGGGGAGATTCGGCACCTACCCAATACTCGCCTTTGGCATTTATTAATGAAGGTGGAAGGGGGGAGGATGAAGGAAGAACCTCAGGCAATACCAATGACCTGAGAGGAAAAATTTTGAGAATCAAACCCAAAGCAGACGGAACCTATACCATTCCCGATGGAAACCTTTTTCCCGAAGGAACTCCTAACACCCTTCCTGAGATCTACATCATGGGAAACAGGAATCCCTGGAGGCTATCGATCGATTCCAGAACAGGGTTTTTGCATTGGGGTGAAGTAGGACCGGATGCAGGTATCGATTCCGAGGAGTTTGGTCCGATGGGATACGATGAATTTAATGTGGCTAAAAAATCCGGAAACTTTGGTTGGCCATATGTCATCGGCAAAAATCTTCCCTACAAAAGCTACGATTACCAGGCCAAAACTTTTGGGGATTTTTATAACCCGGATTCCATTGTCAATACTTCCCCGAACAATACAGGTTTGAAAGTACTTCCCCCTTCCCAACCGCCGATGATCGCTTATCCGTACCGGGTATCTGGCGAATGGCCGATTTTGGGAAGTGCGGCAAGGTCTGCCGTCGGTGGCCCGATTTTCAGAAATGGGGATTTTTCAAATGAAGCAAAAAGGGTTTTTCCGGGGTATTATGAGGGGAAATGGCTGATCACCGATTATGTCCGC
>JBBRFK010000163.1:0-8841 GCA_038224435.1 Cytophagales bacterium
CGATTTGTAGGGATAGTTATTTAGTTCGCCTATAGCAAGGCTGCTAATAGGAAGACCGAGCAATTTGGATTGCTCCAAATACTGATTTTGAATCTTTGGATCACGGAGATGAAGTTGATTTTCGATATTTCCAAGATTGACCTGAAGTCCATCCAAGCCGATTTTTTTGGCCACCGCCAAGCCAGCCGGATTACTGTTTTGACCGATGGACCAATCGCAGGCGCCAACATTCAGATTTAAAGAATTTACAGTATTGGCGGAAAGGTCAAGGCCCATTCCTGTCAAAACAGCCGCAAATGCAGATCTTCGGATAAACTCTCTTCTTTGAATCATATTATATTACGTTTGCACTCAACAGCCCTAAATCTTCTCAAAAACCAACAGGCACACAAGACAAAACAGGAGGAAAGTTAAATTCCGATGTTTTTTCATAGGTTAATGGGTTTTGATTGTGTAATGTGACTTTTCTAGAACCTGTCATGGCGGGGTTGTTTCTTGAGAATATGGGAAAGAAACAACACTGCCTTAAGATGATGTTAAAAAATCTCAAAAACAAACCGCTGCAATAAAAGATTTGCTTATGGTAAATTTAGTATCAACATCTTTCAATAAATGGAAAATCAGTAGATTTTAATTTTGTTTGATAATGAAAAATCATATAATCTATCCTAAAATAAAATTTGTTTCACTAAAAAATCAAAGTAGGTCAACTTTCAGTAGGTCGGTTTTTTTGGAACATGAAAACAGAATTGAAAGAAAAACCACTAAAAAGAAAGGAAGCCACATCTCATCTGTCGGGTTTTCAATGTTTCAAACCAATTTTTCAATTTGAGGGCTTATTTTCTTCAGATTGGCTCTTTTCAAATTCTTCTTTGAGTCTTTTTTCTACTTTTAAATCCGTGAAGACCGCCTGAACAAACTGTTCGTCTCTGATAAAAAGATTGATTCTCCTTTTTCCATCCATTTTATAATAAACTTTACCTTGGGTAGGATGGTCAATAAGTTTGAAATCCTCCCCATAAATCACTTTGTAGTTCTCCAAAACCTCGTCGAGAAGGTTTTCTGCCCAATATTGCTTATTCCAAGGTGCCCAGGCTACGTAGGAATAGGTGACAGGCATCTCAAATATCTTTTCATCGATGAAGGTTGGGAAAAACCGCATACTGACTTCGCTCTCGTATTCATCTACAATTCTATATTCAACACTGGTTGTTCCACCGGAGGCTTGGGTGATCTTTTGGTCCATATTCAATTCAGTACAATGATCAAAGAAATTCTTTTGAGCCATTCCCAGATGGAACCCTAAGAACAGGCTGTCGGATTTGGATAAATCATCTCCAAAAGTTGATAGGCGTTTTGAATCACAACTTTGAAAAAATGCGATGACAATGAAAACGGAAAGAAAAAGAAGTGAATTTTTATTCATGGGATAGTTGGGTGTATTGCAATAAGAGTTATTTGAAAATGCAGACTGCATTGTAGTATTATTTGGAATTGAAATCAAAGGAATTTGCACTTATACGTCAACCTTTTTCCAAAATATTATGAAGTATCCTCATTTTGCGAATAAAAAAAGCAAGCTGAAAAATTTTTTCAGCCTGCTTTTAATTATACAAAAAACCCTTGTTAATTATATCCTGGATTTTGTTTTAATTTCGGATTGGCAAGTAGCTGAGGCTGAGGTATCGGGAACAACTCCAAGAAGCTTCCAGGTGTATGGACCCTTTTTGGTCTGTTCATGCCTGCAAAAGGCCACCATGCATCCCCATACTTTTTGAATCGGATCAAATCCTGTCTTCTTGTCATTTCCGCATACATTTCTCTACCTCTTTCATCAAAAAGATTTGCTTCATTCAAGGTCGTAAATGGTCCAAGATTACCTGCTCTTGCACGGATTTGGTTTACCAGAGCCAATGCTTCAGAAGTTTGGCCTAACCTGAACCTTGCTTCTGCAAGTGTCAGGATAACATCTGATAACCTGAATATTACAAAGTCATTGCTCATATTTGCTGTACCTCCTTTTTCATATTCGTATTTACCGATCCGGGCACCTGCTTGTCGCAATCCTTGAGGCCATATTTCATTCAAATAGGGCATGAATGTAATTGGTCTGCCATTCGGGTCTCCATTTCTACCTGTTGGATCAAGTGGTTCCACTCCAGGATCCTCAAGTGGAGTTCCATCTGCTCTGAATTGGGGTCCGACAAGGAAGTTAGATAATCTTCCATCGATCGTTCCGACAGATTGAGTTAATGCAAGACCTTTCCAAACAGGACCTTGGATCCCAGGGTTTTTAGCAGGTTCGACATAAGAACTATAAAACTCCTCTACTGTCTGAAAACCATTCCAAGGTTGCTGGGTTAGGTTGAAGCTTGATTGACTGGCAATATGGAGGGTCATCATTACCCAATTGAAACCTCCTGCAAACACCTTATCATAAGGATAGACGAAAATGTTTTCGGTTGAATTACTATTGTTAATTATGAAATTGTCCTTGTAGGAAGGCATCAAGCTATATGGACCATTGTTAATGATATCAGAAGCATCTGCTGCAGCCAATGTCCATTGTGCATTTCCTGTATAGACTTCAGCATTCAAATACATTTTCATTCTTATCATCAATGCACTCCATTTGGTCATCCTTCCATAGGTAGTTCCGTCTTTTGTGACAGGAAGCAAAGGAATGATCTCATTGAGTTCCCTCAATATGAAATCATACACTTCTTTCCTTGATTTGGTCTCAGGTGCCTCTACATCAGTAAAATCTGTTACGATCGGAACATTTCCAAATGCATCCATTGCCCAATAATAATACAAAGCCCTTAATGCCCTAAGCTCCGCAATGAAGGCCGGGGAGTTGGGATTGTCCAATGATTCAAAAGAAAAGATCAGCCTGTTACAGGTATTTATTCCCCCGAAAAGAAAACTCCATCCATTTTGGAAGAATGGATTGTCAGGTTGAAAATCATGTTGGTGCAACTGAAGCCATTGGCCACCGTCGAACCAATCACCTCCTTTTGTCGAAACTGTCAATTCGTCAGATGTTACCTCATTTAAGGTCCATAGACCTCCTGAGTTTCCTATTCCGCCCAATGAACTGTATGCCTGACCCAATGCTGATATGAATTCTTCATCAGTTTTGAAGAAGTTATCTGCTGTGACAGCGCTGAAAACTTCCTCTTCCAAATCGACGCATGATGATGCGAAATAACTCATTCCGAGGCCAATCAAGAAGTATCTTATGTTGATTAATTTTTTCATGATATCTTATGTTTTAGCTTAGAAACTTAAATTTAAACCTAGGGTAGTGATCGTAGTAGTGAAATAAGTTGCCCTACGCTCGATACCCGGTGCAAGCGGATCATTGCCGGACTCTGAATCCCCATATCTTACCTCAGGATCTACACCTGTGTAACCGGTAAACATAAACGGATTTTGAACTGAAATAAATGTCCTGATTCTGCCGATTGCTTTTCCGGGACCTACATTAAAGTTGTACCCTATCGTAGCATTATCAAGTACCACAAAATCCGCTTTCTCTACGTGCGTGCTATTGTATTCTGCTTTAGTGATGCTTGGATCATAATACTTGGTATTGACAATGTTATAATTCTGGACAGTAGTTCCTTCTGTGTTTTCATAGAAACCTCTGTAGCTGTTGATCAGATAATGACCAAATGATCCTCTGAAGAAGAAATTTAAGTCCCATTTTTTGTAATTGAAGCTGTTATTGAAGCCAAAATTCAAAGTAGGATAGGCTGTGCCTAATTGAGCCCTGTCATCATTACAGTTACAATAAACAGGATTTCCGTTGGAATCTTTGGCAGTACCGTTGATTACCTGCATTCTTGGACTTCCATTTTCATTGATTCCTTCTTGGATGGGTCCCCAAATCTGTCCGAGAGGTCCATTTTCTTGGATTCGGATTAATTGAGTAGAGTTTTGACCGGGAGAGCCAAAATTGGAACGATAATTCACCTCTCCAAAACTTAACTCTTCCGAGGATAAGCTTCTAAGATTGGTTTTCAAAGTAGAGAAGTTTACACCTGTAGTCCATCTGAAATCAGCTTTTTGGATAGCCTTGTAATTCAACATCACCTCAAGACCTGAATTAGACATTTCTCCAATATTTAGTTGGGTAGTGGAGAAAAGATTAGGAGGAACTGGAACATTGATTGGAAGAATCATTCCTGTTGTTATTCTCGTATAGTAGTCTATCGCACCATCCAGTTTGTTGTTGAGGATCACAAAGTCCAAACCTACGTTGTATTCGTCTTTTGTTTCCCATGCCAAATCTGGGTTTGCATTAGAAACCGGACCATAGGAAGGAACAAATTGTCCGTTGTAAAAGAAGTTACCCTGACGGCCAAATCTCAACAATGACAAATAGGATTCTCCAGGTTGCGTACCTGTTCTACCATAACTTGCTCTGAATTTCATCGCACTTACTCCGGTCATGTCGATCAGATTGGCAATGTTGACACCTGCACTGATCGCAGGAAACAAACCCCATTTGTTGTTTGCTCCAAATCTGGACGAACCCTCATATCTTGCACTGACAGACAAAAGGTAAGTATCCTCCAAATTGAAGTTGGCACGGCCAAAGAATGCAACCAATTTATTGGAGTTAGCATAACTTCTCACATCAGCTAATCCATTCGCCAAGTCAAGTGCAGCACCGATATTGTTGTATGTAAAGGCGTCTGTCAGGAAATTTCCCGCTTGAATAAAACTACCTTGGTTGGAAAATTCTTGGTATGAATAGCCACCCAAAAACGCCATTCCGACTCTGCCTGCGGTTGCGTCATAATTAAGAGTGGTTTCAAAAAGATCATTCAACCTTTCATCGTTTCGAATTGTAGCCAAGCCATTCCTTCCAAAACCTCCTCCGAATTTTGCAGTTTTTGGAGAATATGATCCTCGCCAATCAGTTTCCCTTTGGCTGGCATAAAAAACGGCTCCTCTGAATTTGCTGGTAAAATTGTACTCACCACGGATACTTGCCAACAGCCTGCTATCCCGGCCATCTGCGATGTTTTGCTCAGCGATAGATACAGGATTGAACCAATCAAAAATATCCCGCTCATAATAACCGCCAAAGTTAGGGTCCTGTGGATTTGGATCCCGGACTGGAGCTGTTGGATTGCTTATGATAGCATATCGGAAGGAGTTTTCATTGCCGAATTTCCTGTCAATGGAAGTGTTTGACACATTGACTGTAAATATTGCCTTATCCTTTAAAGCTTTTTGGGTAAGGTTCAATCTCGCATTCAGTTGGTCAAAACCCGAATTGATGCCAACACCGTCCACATTTCTGGAGTTAATTGAAATCCTGTAACTGGTAGATGCAGTCCCTCCCCCCAATGATAGGTTATTGATAAGACTTAAGCCCGTGCTCGTCACTTCATCAAGCCAGTTGGTATTTCCTCCGAGATTTTGGGAATTGGGAACTTGCCTGTATTCTTCAGCATTCATCACACTGATAGTCCTGGCTACATTTTCTGTGGCAGCGCTGCTATTGAATTCGACCACTGTCCTGCCGGTTTTACCGGTTTTTGTGGTTACTAAGATAACACCTGCCGAACCCCTTGTTCCATAAATAGCAGCTGCAGATCCATCTTTCAGTACATCCATGGATTCGATGTCATTGGGATCCACTGTACTTAACGAACCACCGATCACCCCATCAATAACCACAAGCGGCTCGGCATTTTCACCGATAGAAGAAATTCCCCTGAGACGCATGCTAAAGCCACCGTTAGGGTTGCCGCCCGGTCTGGCAATGTTCAAACCTGCTACTTTGCCCTGAAGCAATTGACGAGGGTCGTTTACTGTACCTTGGTTGAAATTCTCTGCCTTGACACTGGTCACAGCACTCGTGATTTCTTTCCTTTCCTGAGTACCATAACCAACGACAATTACTTCGTTTAGGGCTTGTACAGATACCGATAATCCCACATTGATGGCAGACCTGTTTCCTACCGGCTGCTCAACGGATTCGTATCCAATAAATGAAAAGACCAGGATTTCTGCTGAAGAAGCTGCAATCGTGAAATTCCCGTCCAAATCGGTAATCACACCTCTTGTGGTGCCCTTTACTAAAACACTGACTCCAGGGATTCCTTCGCCCGAATCAGTGTCTGTCACTTTTCCTGTTATTTGGCCCTGCTGTGCAAAACTGAGATTTGGAATACTCAGGCACAGAAGACAAAACAAAAGGAAAGTTAAATTCCATTGTTTTTGTTTTTTCATGGGTAAATGGGGTTTAATTGTTAGCTTTTACTTTTTTTATATTGATCGTCTATCTAGAATTTACAGAAAATTTTGGATAGGAGACAATACATTGTTAATTTGATGTTAAAAAATCTTAAAAGCAATCCCAAGCAATAAAAGATTTGCCAATGGCAAATTTAGTATCAACATCTTTGAATAAATGGAAAATTAGTAGATTTTAATTTTGTTGGATAATGAAAAAGCATATAATCTATCCTAAAATAAAATTTGTTTCACTAAAAAATCAAAAATGTAAAAAAGAAGGAATCTCATAAATTTTAATTGTCAAAACGAAAATTTTATACTCTTCCTCTTCTGAAAGTTCATTTGAGAAAGTGAAGAAAAATAAACGCAAATTCCCCTCCCTTACCAATCTTAACTGATCACAATTTTCAATGCCCAAATTGAAATGAAAAATGAAGAATATTCCTTTACTTGTACAAGAATAAATTCACTTGGAAAATATTAAAATATGGGATTGTTTTCTGCTATTCTAGGCAACGCCGGTCATGTCAACAAAGAGGATCTTACCAAAGATTTTGGGAGACTTTTGGTTGATGGCGAGGATATTGAAATGGGCTTCAAGCTGATCAGGGATGTCTTTATTTTCACCACCAAGAGATTGATCTTGGTCGAAAAACAAGGCGTCACAGGCAGTAAAGTAGAATACAGGTCCATATCCTACAAAAGTATCTCCAGATTCAGCGTGGAGACTACCGGCACGTTTGACCTTGATGCGGAATTGAAAATCTGGGTTTCGAGCGAACAGGAACCAAGCATCAAAAAACAATTTTCCAAATCCGTGAATGTCTATGAGGTACAAAAGGTTTTGGCAACCTATGTTCTGAAGTGAATAAGGGTTTGTTTGGGTCTTAAGCTAAAGGCTATTTTGCCCAAACCTTTCTCAAAAATCCCAACCAATTGCCAAACATGACTTTTTCTATATCCAAGGCAGAATATCCTCTTTTGGAAAGTAAACCGGGCAAGGTTTGAAGATCAGCGATTGTTTCTAAGTCGTAGGGACACTGTTCTTTGCCAAAAGCACCATCCAAATCTGACCCGATCCCGATATGGTTTGCATTGCCGGCAAGCTGACAGATGTGGTCCATATGATCGATCATTTTTTCCAAGTTGCATCCCATCTCTTTGGGGTTGGATTTGCCTCTTACCCAGTTTGGGACCATCATCCAGGCATCCAATGCACCGCCGATGACAGCACCTCTATCGATCAGGACTTTGATTTGCTCATCCGAAAATTGTCTGTTGTGGTTGACCAAAGCCCGGCAATTGTTGTGACTGGCCCAGACATGCCCGTTAAAATGGTCCAAAGCCTCCCAAAAACTTTCATCACAAAGGTGTGTGGCATCGAGGATGATGTTCAGCCGCTCCATTTCTTTGAGCAATTCTCTGCCGTTTTTCTCCAATCCTCCTGATGCATCCGTACCATTGGCATATCTGCCCGGACCATAGTGCGCTGGACCCAAAGCCCGGAGACCTGATTCGTATGCTTTTTCAAGGTAACTGACATTTACAATTGAATCTGCTCCTTCCAAAGAAAGGATGTAGCCAATTGGCTTTGTACTCCATGGAAGTTCGTGAAGCCACAGGTAAAGGTGTTTTTCAAGGCTTTCAAGGTCAGTAATCTGTGTCATTTCACCGGCATTCTCCATGGCTTTGTACCAAGCCAACTGCCCTTGGGTCTGTGCCCAAGCCTGTTCGGGAGAGTGCCATCCCGGCAGCGGATTTCCTTTTGCCACATACCTTGCAATCTGCGTGGCCACCACCAATCCGATGTTTCCCTTTCTGAGTTCAGGAAGGGAAACCACCGCATTTCCCCGGTCAGGCTTGTCTTTTAATCCTTCCTCCCTCGAATTTATCTCAGATATAGGTTTTGTCAGGTCCCTGTTCCATTCCAGGGCATTCATGCTGAGATCTAGGTGGGCGTCTATGGTAAACATTTTATGAGGAAATTTTTAGAAATGAAATAGGATGGAAATAAGGTTAAACAAAGTAGAAACAAATTAAAATAGGATCAGAGGGTACGTTCAATTTTAGAACAAGGTGGGTGAAACTTAAACTATATCAATTTGAATTTTGCAAATCAAAAACCCTTATTCCAACTCAAATAGCGCCTCTATCTCCACAGGAATGTTATCTGGCAAAGAACCAAAACCCACGGCACTTCTTACCCCGATACCGTTTTCTTCACCCCAGACTTTGGCAAATAATTCACTACAGCCATTGATCACATAAGGATGTCTTTCAAATTCAGGAGTACAATTCACCATTCCCAATACTTTGATCACACGCTTGACTTTGTCAAGGGATCCGATATTGGCTTTGATGGTGGACAACATGGCGAGACCGACTTGTCTGGCCGCCAATTTTCCTGCATCCATGTCCATGTCTTTTCCGACCCTGCCGATTATCAGGGTTCCATCATTTTGAACAGTCCCGTGTCCGGATAAATACAGGTATTTCCCATCAACCAAGCAAGGTTTGTAAACACCAAGTGGCTTGGGTGGTGGAGGTAATGTCAAGCCTAAGGCGGCAAAGTTTTCTTCTGGA
>JBBRFK010000164.1:0-8828 GCA_038224435.1 Cytophagales bacterium
GCTTACATTTTCCTATCTTTTGATGAAATTGAAATAGCAAATGTGTTAGAAAGATTTTAGGAATAAAGCCCTCATGCCAAAAAGTAGCCAAATAGCAGAAAGCTCTTTGTATCGAAATTTCCCACCAATGTTTATGTCTCCACAAACATATTATACCGCAAAGGAAATCCTCCTTTTTCTCTGTTTCTCTGCGGTAAAAAATAAAATTTACAACATAGAGCACAGAGAGCACATATAGCACAGAGTTTAAAACATTCGATAAAGTGATTAGCCAATGATTTTGTCTTCCCAGACATTTTATACTGCAAAGGAAATCCTCCTTTTTTCTCTTAGTTTCTGTGGAGAAAAATAAAATTTAACACAGAGAGCACAGAGAAAAAGATACATGGAAATATTGGTTGGGTTACGAGTTGGGGAAAAAGAATGGATCCAATCGAAAACTCTCAATGAGTAAAAATATTTGGATACTTTCTACAAATGGCTTTGAATACTGCCAAAAACCTTATTTGAATCAATTATAGGAAATTTTTCCACAAATATTCTAAATTAAAAATTACTCAGAACCTGATTTTTCTTGTTGGCTTTTTTGATATTCCTTATAATAATCCCATTTGTTATTTGGATATTTTTCTTTGAATTCTAGAAAAAACTTTTTTTCATCTGCGCCCATCAATAATACGCGTCTATCTTCTTCAGTCATTTCAGATAATTGTTTTGAGGCTGTTTCTGACCTATTTTCCAAAATACCGATTTCAATTTTATCTAATGTTTCAATAAGAGATTCTATTGCCTCTATGATTTTCTTGCTTTTAACAATGGTCTTTTGATTATTATTTAATAACTGAGTGAAGGATCTCACTGTCTGAAAATCTATGGTTCCTTGCAATTGTTTCGAGTCCATCACGGTCTATTTTTATATTTGAAAATTTATTCAGTTTGCCTTCAAATCGGGTATGTTCAAAATTAAACAACTTTACCCTCTTCTGAAAATTATGTATCAATAACGATTCTCTTCTGTTTAATGAATCTGCAACTTTTTCATAGTGATCGATTGGCACGTATCTTCCCAATTCATCACCTCTACTTAAATTTCTTTGGAATGCAATTTCCGGTTGGACACTGTAAATAAAAACTTGGACTTTATATCCCATCATCAAAGCTCTATTTATGTATCGGACAAATTTTTCATCATCATTTATGGTACCATCATACACAAGTTCATCTTTTGTCATTTTTGTCAAATGTGTCGATTTTCCTGATCCGGGTAAACCCGATGCAAAAATTATTTTCCTGACAATGAGGTTCCTATTTAAGGCCTCAAAAAAAATATCTTCTGTCAATACTTTGCATATTTCATCATAGGCCTTAACATTACTTCTATTGTAGCCAATTGGCATAAATAAATCGCGTACCGCATCTGGATCAATTCTTAAAGGAAAATCATTTAAATATTGGTCAATCAGCTTTGATCTGTTCTGCGTATAAAAGTCAAATTGAGGTTTGGAAATACTTGACATTTTTATTGAAAATGAGAATCAAACAATAATTTTAAATGTACAAATTTAATTGAACTACCTATTTCTACCAGATTCATTCAACCCACTAAATATAATAGCTTAAAGAAATCTTCAGCCAATGTTTTTGTCTCCACAAACATTTTACACTGCAAAGGGGATCCTCCTTTTTCTTTGTTTCTCAGCGGTAAAAAATAAAATTTACCACAGAGAGCATATAGAGCACAGAGTTTAAAACATTCGATAAAGTGATCAGCCAATGTTTTTGTCTCCGCAAACATATTATACCGCAAAGGAAATCCTCCTTTTTCTCTGTTTCTCTGCGGTAAAAAATAAAATTTACAACAGAGAGCACAGAGTTTAAAACATTTGATAAAGTGATCAGCCAATGTTTTTGTCTTCACAAACATTTTACACTGCAAAGGGGATCCTCCTTTTTCTTTGTTTCCCAGTGGTAAAAAATAAAATTTACCACAGAGAGCACATATAGCACAGAGTTTAAAACATTTGATAAAGTGATCAGCCAATATTTTTGTCTCCACAAACATATTATACCGCAAAGTACTCAAAGGTTCCGCAAAGAAGGCAAAGAGTTAAATCCATCTTTTTCTCTGCGGAAAAAAATAAAATTTACCACAGAGGGTATATAGAGCACATAGTTTAAAACATTTGATAAAGTGATCAGCCAATATTTTTGTCTCCACAAATATATTATACCGCAAAGTACCCAAAGGTTCCGATAAGAACGCAAAGTGATAAATCCTCCTTTTCCTCTTTGCCTCCATGGTGAAATACCATTTTTTCAAAAATCTTGATCCCGAATAATTATTGGCGTAGAGTTAATTTTTGGCTAATTTTAAACTTTATTGTATCCTTCTTATTTTAATAATCAGCGATAATTCTGAAAATCTATATCCGAATATCCGCTTCTTTGCCGGTAAATTTTAAATACAACAAGAACCATGTTTAATTGCTAAAAAGCCGGTACCCTCGCACTTCGGTCTTCCGACCATTGATCAAAGAAAGATTTGCTTACCAGCAGAATAGCGTTTAATCATATTCTATAAACCCAAATTCTCATGTATTCAGTACCCCGTACGATTTTTACAGAGGAGCATGACATGTTCCGTCAGTCGCTCCGTGATTTTATTGCCAAGGAAATCACCCCAAACAATGCCCAATGGGAAAAAGACAAGCAAGTTACCCGTGAGTCTTGGAAAAAGCTCGGGGAAAACGGATTTCTCTGCTTACAGGCTCCCGAAGAATATGGCGGTCTTGCCATTCAGGATTTCAGGTACAATGCCGTTTTTATAGAAGAATTGGGTTTGTCAGGCTGTTCGGGTCCGGCGATCGGTTATCCACTCCACTCTGACATTGTATTTCCATATATCCACCACTATGGTACCGAGGCAGCCAAGGCCAAATACATTCCTGGCATGATCAGCGGGGATTTGATTTCGGCGATTGCCATGACCGAACCGGGGGCAGGTTCTGACCTTCAGGCGATCAGGGCCACCGCGGAGGATAGGGGCGACCATTACCTGATCAACGGTTCCAAAACATTCATTACCAACGGTTACCTCTGTGACCTAGTCGTGGTGGCAGCCAAAACCGACCCGACCAAAGGTGCCAAAGGCATCAGTCTTTTTATTGTTGATAAGGATATGTCCGGATTTTCCAAAGGTGTTCCTTTCGATAAAGTGGGATTGCATGCGCAGGATACCTGCGAACTTTTCTTTGAGGATGTGAAAGTACCCAAGGAAAACCTCCTCGGAAACGTGGGAGAGGGATTCAAATACCTGATGACGGAGTTGGCGCAGGAAAGGTTGATAGTAGGATTGGCTGCGATAGCCTTGGCCGAATCGACCTTTATCATCACTGTGGATTATGTCAAAAACCGGCCTGCCTTTGGAAAAATGGTTTCTGATTTTCAGAATACGAGGTTCAAACTCGCAGAAATGGGAGCCAAATTGGAGCAGGGTAGGATCTATGCCGACCAATTGGTCATGCTACACAACCAAAAGAAAGTCGATGGCGCAATGGCTTCTTCAGCCAAATACCTGCTTACCGAATTGCAGTGTACCGTCTCAGATGAATGCGTGCAGTTGCATGGAGGCTATGGTTATATGTGGGATTACTCGGTCGCAAGGGCTTTTGCGGATGCCCGGGTGCAGCGCATCTATGCCGGCACCAATGAGATCATGAAGGAATTGATCGCAAGGAAGATTTTGCAATGAATTTCGGACAGTATAAAAAAGCCAATTTCCAATCCTGGAATTGGCTTTTTTGTCTGTTTGTGATTTTATTTCAATTTTCATTGGGTTGAGTATAAGTAAAGTTTACTCCAACTTGGTGATCACAAAAACCGAATCCCAACTAATAACCAAAATTTTTTTATATTTAGTATTCATAAAATAGAAATCCAAACTCAACCCAAAATACATACCCTACTATGCACAATTTCCCCTGGTTTAAGTTTTATCCAAAAAATGTAAAAACGGATGTAGATGTCCAAGCCTACAGTTCTGTAGTCAATCTTTTCGAAGAAAGCGTCAAAAAATATGGAGATGCCATCGCTTATGAATGTATGGGAAAAACCCTCACATTCAATGAAGTGGATAAACTCTCCAAAGTTTTTGCATCCTACCTGCAAAACCACCTCAAGCTGAAAAAAGGCGACCGTGTAGCGATTCAGATGCCAAACTGCCTCCAATATCCGGTGGCGATGTTTGGCATCCTGAGAGCGGGAATGGTGGTTGTCAATACCAACCCGCTCTACACACCCTCAGAGATGAAGCATCAGTTCAATGACTCCGGCGCCATTGCCATAGTTATCCTAGCCAACTTCGCCTGCAACCTGGAGAAAATCTATGATGAACTCGAAGCCAAGCACACCATCATCACCGAGTTGGGCGACATGCTCGGCGGGTTGAAAGGGACGATTGTCAACCTTGTCGTAAAGTATGTCAAGAAGATGGTGCCTGACTACGATCTCCCGAATGCGGTTTCTTGGAAAAAAGCCATGTCATTGGGAGCTTCCGGCAGTTATAAAAATGAGGAACTGACCTTGGAAGACTCCGCTTACCTGCAATATACCGGAGGTACAACAGGCGTTTCCAAAGGGGCTGAACTTACACATGGTAACATCTGCGCCAACATGCAGCAGATATCCGAATGGATGAAACCAAAGCTGAAGGAAAAGGAGGAAACTGTCATCACGGCTTTGCCACTGTACCATATTTTTGCATTGACAGTCAATTGCCTCGCAATGATGAAAATCGGTGCACACAATGTCCTGATCACCAATCCCCGGGATATGAAGGGATTTATCAAGGAACTCAGCAAAGTGAAATTCACCGTTATCACAGGAGTCAATACGCTATTCAACGGCCTGATGAATACGGAAGGATTCTCAGGTCTTGATTTTTCCACACTCAAAGTAGCTGTTGGCGGCGGTATGGCTGTGCAGGAAGCAACAGCCAAAAAATGGGAAAAAATAACAGGTGTGCCTTTGGCAGAAGGTTATGGGCTGACGGAGACTTCACCTGTAGCAACCTGCAATCCCGTAGACGGCACAGAAAGGATCGGGACTATCGGGATTCCTTTGCCCAATACAGATGTCAAAATCATTAATGACGAAGGCAAAGACCTTGGAATCGGCCATCGTGGAGAGATTTGTATCAAAGGGCCGCAAGTCATGAAAGGGTATTGGAACCTACCGGAAGAAACCGCCAAGGTCATGGACGGAGAATGGTTCAAGACTGGGGACATTGCGATTTTGGATGAAGATGGGTTTGTAAAGATCGTCGATAGGAAAAAAGAAATGATCCTCGTGTCGGGTTTCAATGTTTATCCAAATGAGGTTGAAAATGCCATTGCTTTACATCCTAAGGTTTTGGAAGTCGGCGTCATTGGCATGCCTGATCCCAAATCCAATGAAAAAGTAATCGCTTATGTAGTAGCAATGGACAAATCAGTAACTGCGGCTGAAATCATTTCCCTTTCCAAAGAAAGTCTGACCAATTATAAAGTGCCGAGGGAAGTGTACTTTGCAGATGAACTTCCAAAATCCAATGTGGGTAAAATCCTGAGGAGAAAGATCAAAGAAATGCACGAAAAGAGCATTTCTGCCTGATCACTGTTCCAATAAGCCCAAAGGGGATGCGGTACATTGTGATGGCCGCATCCCTTTTTATTTTGATCATCCAAACCCAAAATCACCAGTATGGAATTTGATTTTATCATTATCGGTGCAGGATCGGCAGGTTGTGTTTTGGCCAACCGCCTTTCAGAAAACCTGAATAATTCTGTTTTGCTGATTGAAGCCGGTCAAAAAGATAAAAAATCAGAAATCCATATCCCCGGCGCTTACTGCAACCTTCACAGGTCAAAAGTGGATTGGGCTTTTTGGACTGAGCCTCAAGAAAATGTGGATGGAAGAAGGCTTTTTGTTCCAAGGGGGAAAGTTCTCGGAGGAAGCAGCAGTACCAACGCGATGGCCTATGTAAGGGGCAGCAGGCATGATTTCGATGAGTGGGAGGCCTTGGGCAACAAAGGATGGAGTTACAAAGATGTCTTGCCCTATTTCAAAAAATCAGAGCACAATGATGATTTCGGCGGCGAATTTTACGGAAAAGAAGGCCCTTTACATATTGGATATTCTCGGCAACCTCATCCGCTGGGCCATATTTTTATAGAAGCCTGTCAGGAATCAGGGATTCCCCACAATGAAGAATATAATGGTGCTGAGCAGTTTGGCGCATCCATGCTTCAGTTCAATATCAAAAATAACCAAAGGCAAAGTACGGCAGTGGCTTTTCTGAAGCCTGTTTTGCACAGGAAAAACCTGATTGTCAAGACTGACTGCCGTGTCAGCAAAATCCTCCTTGAAGGAAATCGGGCTGTAGGCGTGGAGGTTATTGGTCCAAAAGGAAAAACGGAACAGATAAGAGCACGCAAAGAAGTGATTCTAAGCGCGGGAGCGATTCAGTCACCTCAGATTTTGATGCTTTCGGGGATTGGAGACAGGGATTACCTCGCCCAATTTGGCATTGAATCCAAGCATCACCTTCCCGGAGTCGGACAAAATCTGATTGACCATGTTTGGTCAGGATTGAGTTCATGGTCAAAAATCCCCACCAACAACCATACTTTGAAACCCCTTCAAATGGGTAAAGCACTAATTGAATATGCGCTCTTCAAGAAAGGGCCTTTGGGAAACAGTCCTTTGACTGCAAATGCATTTTTGGGTTCCAGACCGGAATTGAAGAGGCCTGATTTGCAGTTTCATTTTGCGGTCAGTGGCATGGCAGAAGATTACAGCACTGATTTGTACCAATTGGATACTTTCCCCAAAAAAAGCGGATTTGGGATAATGGTGATCTTGATTCGCCCGGAAAGTAGGGGCTTTGTCGGTTTGAAATCCGCCAATCCGTTAGATGCGCCATTGATTCAGCCCAATTTTTTGATAGCCGAGAGGGATTTGGAGATTTTGTTATTGGGAATGAAAAAGGCAAAGGAAGTCATGGAATCCCAACCTCTTCGGGAATACAGCATTGGTGACATTTATCTTCCCAAGAAATTTGATGATACCAACCTGATTGCCCATATCAAAAAAAGCTTGGAAACCCTTTACCATCCGGTAGGAACCTGCAAAATGGGTCAGGATAATATGGCAGTTGTCGATGAAAAACTGAAAGTCAGGGGAATTTCAGGACTCTACATCGCCGATGCTTCCATCATGCCTACGATCATTTCCGGCAATACCAATGCCGCAAGCATCATGATAGGGGAGAAGGCTTCGGATATGATTTTGGCCAAAGGAAAAGCAAACAATTAATCCAATCGGTAAAAAAAATAATCAAATCTTCCATACCGAACTTCGTACTTTTTACCCGAAGAATCCTCCGCCGTAAACCCGAAAGTTCCGGCTAGAACTTTTAAATCTTCAATATATTTGACAGTAATCTGACCGGATTGAGCGATGCTTTCAATTAATTGGTCATTGGCATAGCTGCTAAGCCTTCCTTTTGTATCGTGATTATCAAGCCTGAATTTTTTTCCAAAATTCTTTTTCATTTCTTCCCAATCTTCAGGTGTCAGTTTTTCCAATGAAAAGAAAATGGTTTTTGAAACATTGGCATTGTTTTTTTCAATTAGACCAAAATCAAAAGTGAGGATGGTGTCGCCTTTGTTCAAGATGGATCCAAAACTTCCGTTTCCCCAAAAGAACGGATTTGGATAAGCCACAAAAGGAATGTTGTCAATCAGTGCACCTGATTGTCTTTTTCCTGATTCGGAATATATGGGCAATCGTGGATCTACCGGGTCGGGGATAAGTTCCACGCAGCTGACCAAAGCCATGAAAAGAAAGATGATCAGCCAACTAATTTTTAAACCTAATTTTTTCATGGTGAATGTTTAATTGGAGACCTAGCATGATGGTAGTCGTATATAGGTCAGAAAAACTTCCTGTAATTCCTTCGATCGGATCAATTTCATAATAATCCAAAACCGGGGTCAAGCCAAAACAGGCTCTAGTGTATAAGGAAAACCTTTTTGAACTGAGGATGTCAAACCCAAAAAAGAATGCTTTTTCATTTTTCCTGTAAGTTTCCTCTGCCCCATCAACATTGGAACCGATAAAACCGTTGAACTCCACCCCCGAATGAATCGCAAAATCCTCATCAAAAGCATATTTGATCATAGGGGCAAAAACGAAGTATTCCAGGTTTACCCTATATTTAATTTCATCTAGGATTTGTGTATAACCCTTCGGGACAATCATCAAATCACTTTTTAAACTCAAATTTGGAATGCTCCTGATCGGAACAACTTCAATATTGAAACCCAAATGCAGGCCTACTTGGCCTCGTGCTCCCTCGAGTCTGTCTTGATGCCGGATATTGGAATAATTGGTGCCCAACATCATTCCTATTTGGGCAAAACCCTCAGTAATCTGAATGGAAAAAACCAGAAAAGTGACCAACCAAAACTTATTTTTCATGAAGGAAACCAATTTGGGATAAAAGAAAAAAGAAATGCCACTTCTATTTCTTGACGGAGAATACAAATATAATGTCCTGTCATGGACCGATTTTCTTTCATCTAACAACTTTGAATTTTCTCTAAATTCGAGAATGTTTAATTTCTGCCAAAGTCTTTACCCAAAAGATTTTTTGTTATTTTTAAGATTGCCTAAAACAACCAACCTATGAAACTGAAAATCAACCTCTTTTTCCTTTCCCTCCTTTTCTTTGCTTCCTGCCAAAGTGCAGAGAAATCTGAAACCATAGAAAGTAAATACCAAATCCT
>JBBRFK010000165.1:0-8811 GCA_038224435.1 Cytophagales bacterium
GCAATGGAAGTATTTCGTCAAAAGCGCACAAAGACCACTTGAAATTGGTGATCAACAATACGCTAGATGAAGTGAAATAACTTTAGCTGATCGATGAATTCAAAACCTCCATTCTTGACGGATTGGAGGTTTTTTTTATCAATTGCTTAACACACATTCGTCTCCTGAGTAATAGGCCATATCAATTTTATAGGCATTGGTATTTGGGAATGTTCCAGAGGGTTTACAAGCCCAAACGCGAAAATCAGTTTAAAAAATCTCCAGATTTACAGAAAAAATAAATGACGTGGACCTATATTTTAATATTTCAGGGACAGGAAAAACAGCAAAAAGAATTCCGGGGATGAGAGTGGATGCCCCCGGTCCGGATGTTTATTCTGAGGAAAAGGAAAAGGATAGGAGGAATACCATGCTGAGAAGTGTGACTGGTAAAAATATCCGCCAACTTTAAAAAGATAAATAAAAAAATGGTTATACGAAATGATGTCACTTACTCAAAAAAAGCAAATTTTAGTGGGATAATCGTCGATGGTGCATAGACCAAAGCTAGTCTTTTTGAAATGTAAATATTAATTTATTTGGTAGAAATAATGCAATCAATCACAATAGAAATCAAATCAAAACGCAAATATCAAAGCTTCAGGTTAAAAGAGCCTGAAGCTTTTTATTTCGTCTATAAAATTTAAAGCGCTTTGCGGGGAAACAATCAATATAAAAGCAATTCCGAATAGTGCGCCGTAAAGGTGGGCATCGTGGTTGATCCCATCACCGCCTTTTTTGGATTGGACAACGCTGTAAATCAAAAACAAAACGCCAAGCGCAAATCCCGGAAGACAAAGCAATCCAAACAAGCAGATGTCAGACAGCGGCATCAAAATAATACTGCCAAATACTGTGGCTGCCACACCTCCTGAAGCACCCAAAGCCCGGTAATAGGAGTGTCCTTGATGTTTGAAATAGGTCGGGATGTCTGCTATCACAATTGCGCCAACATAGAATAGTAAGTACATGCCAATGCCTGCTGCCTGTCCGAACTTAATCATGAGGAAACTTTCAACCATCCTCCCAAAAAAATAAAAAGTAAACATATTGAAAAGCAGATGGGTGCCATCCTTATGGATAAATCCGGAAAAGATAAAACGGTCCCATTGTTTTTTTTTGTTGATTTGATATGGGGTAAACATCCACCTTTCCATCATGTTGGGCTTTTGCCAAGCTAGATAGGAAGTCAATACTGTAAAGGCAATGATAATAACCGTTGCGGATAATTCCATAAGTTAATTAGGGGTTATTTTTCCCTGTGTACCAGGTCTTGGGTGAGTTGGAGGAGAGATTTGTAAATATCCTTGTTGGGAACTTCAAGGGAAGCATACTGCTCAAACCCCTTATCGAAGTAGGCTTTCATTTTTGCCTCGGTCATACTTTTTATTCCCAATGAATCATAGATAGCCGTGACGGCGGCAACTTTTTCTTCTTTGTCAAAAGCCTTAGGCTCCAGCCAAGATTCGAGTTTGATTTTTGATTCTCCCTCAGCCAATTCTTTGGCTTTGATCAGCAGAAAGGTCTTTTTGTTGGAAATGATATCCCCACCAACCTGCTTGCCGAATTTTGCTTTGTCAGCATAGACATCGAGCAAATCATCTTTGAGCTGAAATCCAATACCGATATTTACCCCAAAGTCATATAGTTTTTGCGTGTCTTCATTGGATGCATCCGCCAAAATCGCCCCAAACTGTAATGCAAATCCCAAAAGCACAGCGGTTTTTTGTCTGATCATATCGATGTAGGCTTCTTCTGTCACCGTACTTTGTGATTCAAAATTCATATCATGCTGTTGGCCTTCGCAGACTTCCGCAGCTGTCTGATTGAAGAGTCGGACTGATTCCCGGAATTTTTCCGGTGCAATGTCCAACAGCATGTCGTAGGCTTTGACCAGCATCACATCACCGGAAAGGATAGCGGTGTTTGCATTCCATTTTTCATGAACCGTTGCCTTCCCTCTTCTGAGCGGGGCATCGTCCATGATATCGTCATGCATCAGAGTGAAGTTGTGAAAAACCTCTACCGCTGAAGCAGGATTCATTATATGTTGGTAGTCAGATCTGTAAAGCGAATAAGCCATCAAAGTAAGCAATGGGCGGATTCTTTTTCCACCCAGACTCATGATGTAAGAAATCGGCTCGTAGAGCTCTTTGGGTGATTGTCCGTAGGAATGTCCTTGGATATGTTTTTCTAAATCCTGTAAGATTTTATCTGCGCTTATTTCTACTTGGTTCATTATCTGCAAATTCCAGGTCTATGGTTCTTCTATCAATGTCCGTAGCAACTACCCGGACCATTACTTTTTCACCCAAAGTGATCATTTTTTTATTTCTCGTCCCAATCAGACGCATATTTTTTTCATCGAATTGGTAATAATCGTCCTTCATATCCTGTACTCGGATCATACCTTCGCATTTGGTTTCGGTAATTTCAACAAAAACCCCCCATTCCGTCACGCCGGTTACGATGCCTTCATAGTCTTTAGCCTCTGCAAGTGACATGAATTCAACTTGTTTGTATTTGATAGAAGCGCGTTCTGAGTCTGCCGCTCTTTTTTCCCTTTCTGATGAGTGAAGGCATTTGTCTTCCCATGTTTCTGCCTCGGGTGATTTGCCTCCATCCAGATAATGCTGGAGCAATCGGTGAACCATCATATCCGGATATCTTCTAATCGGCGAGGTGAAATGGGTGTAATGCTGAAAAGCAAGACCGAAGTGCCCTTTTGGTTCAGTAGTATATTTTGCTTTGGCCATACTCCGGATAGCAAGCTGCTCCAACACATTCTGTTCCGGCTTACCCAGGATATCCTCCATCAGCTTGTTTAAGGCCATTGAAATCCTAGTGCCTTCGCCGATTTTAAGTTCATGACCAAATTTCTTTGCAAAATTGGCAAAGGTCTCCAAGCGCTCTGCATCAGGATGGTCGTGGATTCTATAGACAAAAGTATCCCTCCCTTTATTTTTGTCAAAGACAAATTCGGCAACAGTTCTATTGGCAAGCAGCATAAACTCCTCGATGAGCTTGTGAATATCTTTTCTCTCCTTGACAAATAGCCCAAGCGGCTTTCCTTTTTCATCAAGTTTGAATTTGACTTCTACCGTTTCGAAATTTACGGCTCCTTTATCAAATCTTCTTTTTCGAAGTTTTTTTGCCAATTCATTTAACAAGGTGAGTTCCTGATAGAAATCCCCTTCCTGCTTGTCGATATTTTCCTGACCTTCTTCATAAGCAAACCTCCGGTCTGAGTGGGTCACAGTCCGCCCTATCCATTTGTTGAGTACATCAGCGTTTTCATCCATTTCAAAAACACAGGAGAAAGTCAGCTTGTCTTCATTGGGCCTGAGCGAACAAAGTCCGTTGCTCAGTCTTTCAGGAAGCATCGGGATGGTCCTATCCACCAGGTAAACAGAGGTAGCCCTTTCGTAAGCTTCTTTTTCCAATTTGGTTTTTGGTTTGACGTAGTGGGTCACATCGGCAATATGAACCCCTATTTCAAGGTTGCCGTTTTCCAACTTTCGGTAGGAAATGGCATCATCAAAATCCTTCGCATCTGCCGGGTCGATGGTGAAAGTGGGAATATCTCTCATGTCCCGTCTGTTGCTGATTTCCTCAGAAGAGATTTTCTCAGGTATCAAGTTTGCCTCCTCTTCGACCTCTTTGGGATATTCAAACGGCAATCCAAACTCTGCCATGATGGAATGGATTTCGACTTCATGTTCTCCGGCTTTGCCAAGAACCCTAGTGACTTTTCCTGTCGGGTTTTTGTCATCGTCCCTCCAGTCTGATAGTTTGACGACCACTTTTTGATTGTGTTCTGCCCCGCCTAGCTCGCCTTTATGGACAAAGATGTCGTAATGCATCTTCTTGAAGTCCGGCACGACAAAAGCGAATCTAGGCGAAATTTCCACCCTTCCGACAAATTCATCCCTGTTTCTGCTGACAATTTCGAGTACTTTCCCTTCCAGTCTTCCTGTGCTTCCTTTGACAGGATACACCATGATTCTGACGCGGTCTCCGTCCAAGGCATGCTTGAGGTCAGCCTCTTTGATGAGGACGTCTTCTCCCAATTCGTGCTTGGGATCGGGTTTGATGAAAGCAAACCGGGGATTTACAAAATCCACTGTTCCTTCTATAAATTCCGGTTCTTTGACCGAGGCAAAATAATTCCGTGGTGATTTGGATATGTTTCCCGCAGCAGCGAGCTTATGCAACATCGGTTCTACGCCGCCTTTGGCAATGGAGTCCCTGATTTCAAGTTTCTTGATAATCTGCTTGGCATTGAATTCTTTGCCGTAATTGTTATCCAAAAAATTGAGTACTTTTTTCGTTAATTGGGTAGCATCGATCACTTTGCTGCCTTTGGCCTGTTGGCCCTGATTATTTGATTTTCTTCCCATGAAAGTTTATTTCCAATTGTGTAATGATAGGCCCTTTATCTGTACGAAGTGGGCTGTGTTGTTTATGATTAATTGTAGATCGTAATGAATGGTAATCCCTGCTAACAGCAAATCAATTTCGCCAATTGTCTTCCCTTTTCTTCTTAAATCGGCATAAATTTTTGCGGATAACCTTACTGAATTATGAGATATATTCAGGATTTCACATTTACTGATGAAAGTTTCAAATCTCTCAATTTGCTTGAATGCCTTTTTGAACTCAAGCCCTTGGAAAAATTCAAAAACAGATAATTCAGTTATTGTTAATTTTGAATGAGAAGATAAATAACTATCTAGGTTTTGAGATGTATTTTCATCACCATCAAAAAAATTAATAAGTGTATCCGTATCTAAAATGGATTTTTTCAAAAGGTTTTGTGTGATTTAGATCCTTTCAATCGCTTTTCAGGAAGTCCTGTTGTCAATTCAGTTTTGAAATCTTGATCCATATTCTTTAAAAAACCTTTAAATGAAAGGATTTCTTTCTTTAAAGGATTTTCATTCTCCAAGTCATTCAAAAAATCGGAAACAACATTCAATTCCTGTAAAGAAAGATTTTCAATCTTTTCCAAGACTGTTTCTTTTAAAGTTTTTGCAGCAGTAGTTTCCATAGATTCATTTACTTTCTATAAAGTTAATAAAAAACTTAAAGCAGAATTGGTTCCAATTTGCTTTTATTATCCAAAATCCTTCCACGAAAGCAGGTGTTGCCCGAATGATGAGAGTCAGGCTTTGGAATCATCAAATTCATCTTATTGAGTCCACAAATAAATTTTAACCTTAAAAAATCAAACTTCATTATCCCTGCTGATTACTTCTATCTCGATATCCTTGGAAACTCCCTGAAATGCTAGATAAATCTGGGCAGTCACCACCACATCCCGCAGACAATATTTCCGAATGGAATCCAAGTCTTTTTGGACGTAATAGGTTTCATTGACCTGAGAACCGTCAATTGATTCCTTAGAAGTAGGGATATCAAAAATTGCGGCAAGCAATTCCAGTCGTGTGTAGTGCTTGTAGTCCCCAAATTTCCAAAGTTCCAAGGTATCCAAATGACGGACTTCCCAAGGTTTTTTGCCGGCAATCTGCAAGGGTTCGGGAAGTTGAATCCTATTAATCAAGATTCTTCTGCTGAGGTAAGGAAAGTCAAATTCCTTCCCGTTGTGGGCACAAAGGATCCACTTTTTCTTTTTGAGCAATTCACAAAAAGCAGTCAGTGTGTCATACTCCGATTCCTCACCGTAACTTTTGGTGCGGAATTCCAATTTGTTTTCATCTTCTATATAATGAAAGTAACCGACACCTACACAGATGACTTTGCCGAATTCAGCATAGATTCCTGCCTTTTGGAAAAACAAGCTTCCCGGCTCGATTTCTTCTTCTTTGGATTTAATATGCTTTTCTTTTTTGGTCCATTCATCCTGTAGCCGGGACGGCAATTCGTTAAAATCTGATACCAAAGATGCTGTCTCGATATCTAAAAACAGAATATCTCCCAATTCACTCAAAAAATTTCCCATATCTCAAATTTTAATGTTCCCTTGATTATATTTCTTTATATCGCGCTGATTGCAAGTTGAAAGCAAGTCAATCAGTGATTAAGATATCCGGTAATTCGATAATAATCAACTAAACAAGAAATTATTTCCTAAATCGCAGTTTGAGCTAAGAATGCAAAACCCCCATAAGCCCGATCTCAGGGATAAAATTGATGTTGGAAGCATCCATGCTGCCCTCTGCAAAGATGAATTTTTTGTCAAAAATCTGATCAAGGATGTAATAACTCACCCAATATTCATTGGTCAATGCAAAAAGTGCGGGATCTACCGGTTCTACTTTGGCAATGGCTTCTGAGCCGAGCTCTTCGATCATATGTCTCAAAACCGAGGTTTTCTTTTCTTCTCCACCGATCAGGCCATAGCCTTTGGAGGTGATCATCACAGTGTTCAATTCGATCAGATTGAGATTGATGATATAGACCGACCATTCGGTGTTACCGTTGATTTCTTCTTTGGCAATGGCGAGTTTTACGCCTGTGACCGGTTGAAAATCGATGTCTTTTTTCATATGTTTAATGTGAGACTTTAGACTTGAAATTGAAACAATTAGAATCAGCCTCTCTATCTAGTTGTACAACTTTATTTCACCAATATTTAAGTCATTTTTCTACTTTATTTCACTCCGTTTTTTTAAACCAACTCCATCTCAAAAAGACCAATTATATGATTTTTGACTTTTTCCTTCACTTCAGATTCATCTACTGCGTTTCCAAGTTCAAGGTGCATAGAGGTGACGGCTTTGTCAGCGATACCGCAGGGGATAATATTGCCAAAATAAGAAATGTCTGAATTGATATTAAAGGCAAAGCCGTGCATGGTGACCCAACGGCTGGATTTCACGCCAAGTGCGCAGATTTTTCTCGGATTATTTTGTTCCAAATAATCCAGCCAAACTCCGGTCAGTCCCGGGATCCTTCCGGCTTCGATCCCGTATTCCGCCAAGGTCAAAATGATGGCTTCTTCGAGTAGTCGTAGGTATTTGTGGATATCTGTGAAGAAGTTATCAAGGTCGATGATGGGATAGCCCACCAACTGCCCTGGACCATGATAGGTGATGTCGCCGCCCCGGTTGATTTTATAAAAAGTGGCTTCTTTGGCTTTCAATCCATTCTCATCCAAAAGTAAATGTGACAATTCGCCGCTTTTCCCTAAAGTATAAACATGGGGATGCTCGACAAAAAGCACGTAATTTTCAGTCGGTATTTGGGATTCAGCGTCGGATTGGCGGTTTATGATCTTTAATGCTACGGTCTTGGCAAAAATTTCCTCTTGAAAATCCCAGGTTTCTTTGTAATCCTTTCGTCCCAAGTCTAGAAATTTCACTTTTTTATTGATAACTTGATTCACAGTTTTTCAATTTATAGAAAAGAACAACAATTGAGCGGTTGCCGTTCTTTTTTGTTTTTCAAAAATAAACAAATATCCAGATGGCAGAGCATAACGACAAAGGAAATGAGGCTGAGAACTTGGTCAAAGTATGGTTAATGGGGCGAGGTTATGAATTTGTTGCGGCCAACTACCGTAGTGGCCATGCTGAAATCGACTTGATTTTCAAACACAGGGGAATCTTGGTCTTTGTGGAAGTGAAGTACCGCAGCGGAACGGGCTTTGGCTATGCGGAGGAATTTGTAGATGGTACCAAAAGGAAACTGTTGATCAAGGCCGCTGACAATTTTATCCACGAAAGGGATTGGCACAAAGACATCCGGTTTGATATCGTCGGGGTCTACCGTGACCAGAAGGGCAATGTCAATTTCAAACAGTTTGAGGATGCTTTTTATTAAGAGGGGGTTTTCTACCTAAAAACCGAAAAAGTCATATCATTGCGATTTTTTTACAAAAAGCCCATCAAAGGGAAAAGGCTACGTTGGGCAAAACCTCTCACTATATATAAATAGCTTTTGCACCTCCGGAAGAATTCAAAGCAAGTCTTTTATACTTTTCCAAATTGTCTCAAAAACAATCAAATGCCCTTCTTCCGTAGGATGAATGCCATCAGGTAGATTGAGGTCAGGATTTCCTGCCACACCTTCCAATAAAAATGGAATCAATTCTACATTTTCTTCCCTAGCGACTTCAGGAAATAAACCGCTGAATTCTTTGGTGTATTCCTGACCCATATTGGGAGGGATCTGCATTCCCGCCAAAACGACAATTGTTTCAGGATATTTGCTTTTCACCAATTGGATGATTCCTTTCAGGTTCTTCATGGTCTCAGAAGGGGTGATTCCCCGAAGTCCGTCATTTCCTCCAAGTTCCAAAATGAAAATTGTCGGTTCTTCTTCCAGAAACCAATCCAAACGGCTCAATCCGCTCGCAGTGGTTTCTCCGCTCAAGCCTGCATTGATAACCCTATAATCCAAGCCAAGGCTGTCAATCTTCGCAGCCGTCAATCCGGGGAATGCATCTTCTGCTTCAATCCCATATCCCGCCGTGAGACTGTTTCCGAAGAAAAGGATGAGTTTTTTTTCAACAACAGTCAACGGTTCCACCGTTGTCTTCGAAGATTGGTCTTCACCAGGTTTTTGATTACAGCTTAAAGCAAACCCAACAAAAAAAATTATGGTGGTTAATTTAGAATTCATATAGTATTAAGTCTAATTCATAGATTTTTTCAAATCCTTTATTTGCTTTAACAAATGTTATATTTCTTTTGATAGATGTTGCAGCAAATATAGCGTCCGGTAATTTGTGGAATATTCGATCCTTAAGGAGATGATTATTGTTTCAAATCCAATTAAGTTTAAAAATCTAACGAATTTGAAAGATAT
>JBBRFK010000166.1:0-8689 GCA_038224435.1 Cytophagales bacterium
GGTGGTCTATTTATGATGAACGGATCTTTTGTTTTTGGACAATACAATAGAAATCACACCCTTTCCATAAATAGCAATGCAACCTTGAGAATCTCAGGCTCGGTGGTCATTTATGGTGATTTGAACTTGAATTCAGGTGCAACTTTGGAGTTTGTCGGAGAGGCAAACAGCGTGACTATTTTTGGTAGGGTCAGAAAAGAGAGTGGCGTAACCATAAAAGGGATTTTTATAGATACGGAAGGGAAACTGAGGTAAAAAATCAAAACCCCGGAATTTCTTTTAACAGGGATAGTATGCAAAAGTACTATCCCTATTTTTTTGCCTTAATTTTTTTGGTTCTACCCTGAAATTTGTGAAAGGGAAAATTTTTAAGATCAATAAAATAATTGTCAAAATATCCCGATTCGAAATATGGAAGTAATTCTAAAATGGTGTAGTAAATCCGCATTTATTTACCACAATGTAACAAAGAAAACAAAAGCCCGCTTTTTGTTTTCTTTTGATTCTTTGTGGTTTATTCTTTTTACAGGCTGCTTTATATCTGATTTTGACCCCTCAGTTGCCTGTTTTAGGAAACCTTAAAACTTTTATTCTCAGGATACAATGTTTTCATAACATTCGTGGAAGAACCTATTTTTTTAAATTTCAAAATATCAATTGACTATTACAGCAGGAAGATTCTGCGCCTTGAATTTTTCATTATACTGCCTGATATCATTTTCTATCAGACTTTTCAAATCCGATTTATACCCTGCCCATTCCTCATCCAAATCAACCAAACGCTGTTTGGAACCTGCTGTTATTCTTGGGTCATGCACATCAGCTGTTCCCTTCAGGTCAAAGTATTGTGCATTCAACTGACTTGGAAAATTGATGACATCCTGGAAGTTACCCTGACGGGTTTCGACAAGTTTTGCCTCCCAGTCAACCAACTTTTGGATCAAATCCTGCCCGGCCTGATAGAGCACTTTTGCATCTTCCTTTTCTTTCAATAAAGAATTATGATGTTCAATCTGATTTTTGACTTTCCTCATATCATTCACTGATTGGTGGATTTCTGTCAACGAAACGGCAGCTTTGTCAAGCAAATCCTGCTGGTCTTTCCAATGCTGGGAACTGATATTTTTGAGATTTGGATCCTGTACCACCTCTATTTCGGATTCAGATACAGCACCATTGTAACTTAGCCTCGCTTTGTATTTACCCGGAGCTAAGCGGTGGCCGCTATAATCACCATAAACAAAAGCATTGGGAATGGCCAACACCGTTTCTCCTCTAAAATTCCATGCAAATCTGTTTAATCCTTTTTTGGACGGGATGACCTGTTCTGGAGAAGGGCCACCGGAAAAAGGTTTGAAGCTCTCATCCTTAATGGAGGAATAAGATCGGAGGACTTTGCCTGAGGCATCCATTATTTCAAGGGTAACTTCAAGAGAATCCACTTTTTCAGGCAAATAATAATCCAATATAACCCCTGAAGCAGGATTTTCTCCTATTCCCGGAGGAAGATCCATCCAGGATGGAGTGTATCCTTCATATTTGTAGGTTGGCTTTGGGCTATATACTTTCAATCCGGAAAAATTGCCTTTTGCCTGCTGAATGGCACTGAGGTCATCCAAAATCCAAAATGCCCTTCCTGCTGTGGAAACCACCATGTCATTGTCAGCAAAAGCGATATCTGTAATCGGAACTACGGGAAGGTTTAATTGAAGCTTTTGCCAATTTAATCCCCCATTGAAAGAAACATAAAAGCCTCTTTCAGCACCTCCGTATAAAAGATCCTTTACTTTTTTATCTTCTCTGATCACCTTCAGAAAATCATCATCCCCTATTCCCGTATCAATTTTGGTCCATGTTTTTCCATAGTCAGTAGTTTTGAAAGACATATTGGAAAAATCGTTGAATTTGTAGCGGGTAGCTGCAAAAAAGGCAGTTCCTTTTTCATGGGGAGAAACTTCAATGGATTGGATGAGGCCTTCGGGTAACCCTGCCGGTGTAATATTTTCCCAAGTTTTTCCACCATCCTTGGTGATATGCACAAGACCACAATCACTTCCGGTATAAATCACTCCTTTTTCATGGAAAGATTCTATGACATAGCTTAGGGTGTTGTAGTTTTCTCCTCCGGCGCCTTCATTGGTGATGGGTGCTCCACCCGGTCCTTGTTTTGATTCCTCATTTCTGGTGAGATCAGGGCTGATTTCCTCCCAAGATAAGCCTCCGTCAGTAGTTTTGAAGAGGATATTTCCACCGTGATAAATGGTATTGTAATCATGGGGAGAAGCAATAACGGGTGCATTCCAATTGAAGCGATGCCTCATATCCTTGGCATCATACGCCAGAATATTGGATGGATATTGACGTATATCTTTACTATGACCGTGTTGGGTATCCAAAACGTCAATCAAACCTTGATAACAGCCTCCATAGAGCAAAACCGGATTTTTAGGATCAAATGCAATAAAAGCGGATTCACATCCGGGACCGATAAACCAATCTTTATCTGTCAATCCAATGTAATTGCTTCTGCTCGCAATGACCACCGAAGTATTATCCTGCTGCCCACCATAAATCTTATATGGGAAACTCTCATCTACATTTACCCTGTAAAATTGGGCAGAAGGTTGATTGTCCTGAGTGGACCAACTCTTGGCCCCGTCATAGGAAATTTCCGCACCTCCATCATCACCCAAAATCATATTCATTGGGTTTTTTGGATTGATCCAAAGATCATGGGTATCAATATGTCTCACCGGTACTACAGTGAAATTTTTGCCGCCATCTATAGATTTGGTCAAGGGGGAGTTGAGAACATATACCACATCAGCATTGACCGGGTCAGCCTCCACTTCCATATAATACCAAGATCTGGAAGTCAACAATTGGTTGTTTGTCATATGCGCCCAAGTCTCGCCCCCATTATCTGAGCGATAGACACCTGCAACTGATTTTTCGGCTTCCACAATGGCATAAACCCTTTCTGAATTAGCCCTTGAGACACTTACACCGATTTTCCCCATTTCCTTGGGAAGGCCGCTGTTGATTTTTGTCCAGGTATCTCCGGCATCAACAGATTTCCAGATATTACAACCTTCACCGCCACTTTGTACTTGCCATGGCAATCTGCGGTATTCCCATGTAGCAGCATACAAAATTCTGGGATTATTGAAATCCATACTTAATGATGAAGCTCCGGTATTTTGGTCCACATACAATACCTTGCTCCAGGTATTGCCGCCATCGGAACTCTTGTAAATGCCCCTTTCCTCACTTGGCCCATGCGCCGCACCCTGTGCTGCCACATAAACAATATCAGGATTATTGGGATGGATGATGACATCTGAAATATGCCGGGTCTTTTCCAGTCCCATATTTTTCCAGGTCTTGCCACCATCGGTTGATTTATATACCCCATCACCGTAAGAGGTCATCACACCGCGGATAGCATGCTCGCCCATCCCTACATACACTACATTTGGATCAGATTCACTCACTGCTATATCACCAACCGAACCAGTTTTGAAAAAGCCATCTGAAATATTGTGCCAGGAAATCCCTGAGTTATCTGTTTTCCAGAGGCCACCTCCGGTGTAGCCCACAAAAAAGGCCCGATCATTATTGGGCACACCTGAAACGGCATTAGATCTGCCTCCCCTGTACGGTCCAATATTTCTCCACTTGAGTCCTTGGTACAATTCTGCATCAAATTGCGGTGCAGGAGCAACGGCAGATTTTCCTCGTTGGGAAAAAGAAGGAATTGACATGAACAGTATCATGCCAAATAAAATTAGTGCTTTCATTCTTATGCTTGGTTAATTGGTATTTTTGAATTTGGTGAAAAAAGTTTAGAAAGTATAATGGGATGGTTAAATCCAGAAAAATTTATGTTCTATCGACGATCATCCGCATTAGATTTTGCTTTTTTTGAGTTAGTGGCATCATTGCGGATTAATCACTGCCCACAATAATTATTGCCTTGAAATCCTGTAGACCGCCGCTCCATTTTGGTCAGAAACCTTCAAAAAATAAATTCCAGGGACCAGACTGCCCATTTCCAGCTCCATTGTACTTTCTAGTCCATCCTGTTTTCTTAGCAATTGACCTATCGGGCTATACAATTCCAGACTTGCACCGAAAGGAATCTGCTCTATCCTCAACCGCTCCTTGACAGGATTGGGATAATATTTGATTCCCTCCATTTTTTCTTGTGACAATGAAAGAATGACCAAATCCAATTCCTCCAACCTGACCTTCCTGAAAAATGCCGTACCAATGGCAACTCCCAGATCAAATACCATTCTAGCCTGTAAATCTGTCGGATCACTCATGGTGAAAACCGACGTAAATTCCTTAAAGTCGGTGGACAAGACAGCATTTCCACCTCCACTGTATCCGTTATAGGGGTCAGTTGCTTTCCCAAGGTAATAGTTCAACGCAAGTGCCTGTTGGGCTCTTGCTTCGAAAGAAAATCTGTAAATTTTTCCTTTTTCAAGCCTTACATTGTTTCGGACCAACTGCGCATGCCAGCTCTCAGTTCCAATTTGTTGGACTGATGTTTTCAAAAACCCTCCTTCCCTGGTCATATTCCCTTGCGCATTTTGCTGTGTAAAAAAACTCCACCCATCGTTTGAACTCGTGAAATTGCTCTCATATACCGGAATAGGAAAAGCCTCTCGGGGTTCTTGCAAAGGATCGATGAGAAGGGCATTGATCAGCTGATCGTTGTATTGGTTGGTCTTGGGATCAAAAACACCAAAACCCGCACTCCATTCCCAATAAGCCCAGCTGAAACCCACTGATTCAAAATACCGGCAGAGAAAATTTGTCCAAAGCCCTCTGGATTGGATATCCGCCGTGCTGAAAGCTCCAAATTCACCCATATGGATTGGGATGTTTTTAGCTGTAGAAAAATCAAGCACTGGCTGTATTTCTTGCCGGATAGCCTCCCTTTCATATTCTAGGTCATTCCATTTGGTTCCTAACCAGTTTTGGGATTGCGGCCCCACCCAATCTGCACCCTGATGGGTAAAAGTGAAGGGGCTATAAAAATGTACTGTGACTATGATATTATTGTCATCCGGAGGATCCAAATGAAATATTCCCGCAACCCCACCGAAATTCGCTGTCCCCATCAAGACTGCCCTGTCGGGATTGGTTTTCCTTATTTCGCCCAAAGCATCTGAAAAATACTCATTCCATAGCTGTGGCGTCAATTGGGCATGAGGTTCATTCATCACCTCCATAACAAGCCCTTCGGGATAATCTTTGAAGTAATCAGCAATCTGGGCCCATTGTGCCAAAAAACGGGATTTATTTGCCGCCGGATTAGCAAACAAATCCTCGTGGTGGTGCATGTTAATAATCACCATCAGGTCTTCTTTCAAAGCAAGGTCAACCACTTCCTTGATCCGGACCAAAAAGCCAGGATTAATGGTGTAAGGGGACTGCATCTGCATCCTCGCCGGCGTGTCCCAGCGGATGGGGATTCTCACATGGTCGAAACCCTGATCTGCAATCCTTTCAAAATAATCATTCCGGAAAGGATTGCCCCATTCAGTTTCTGTCGGTGCTTCAAACATGTTTCCCATGTTGATCCCCCTACCCAGTTTTTGATTCAATTCAAAAATAGAACCCTGTTGGGCGAAGACAACTTGGCAAACTAGAAATAGGAAGACACTTAAATAAATTTTCATAGCTACCAAAGTTAACATGGAAACCTAATGGATATAACAAATTCGGTAGAATAACCTAAGCGCTCATTTGGGAAACCTTTGAATTATAGGGCCGAAAGTCCGGCTGCAGCTATGATCCCGTCTTGAACTGAAGTTACCCCAGATACTCCGATCGCACCTACTACCACGCCATCTTTGATAATGGGAATTCCTCCTTCAGAGGCAAAAACATTGGGCATAGTCAGCGGCCTATTGTTTCCATTAGTTACTTGGTCCTCAAAAACCTTGGATGGCCTTTTGTAAAAAACAGCAGCTTGAGCTTTTAATTGAGATAGCTCTATGCTTCCCAACTGTGTTCCATCCATCCTTTGAAGCGCAAGCAAGTGACCGCCTTCATCCAAAATGGTAATGACCACATTCCAGTTTTCGGCCTTTGCTTTTAACTTTGCCGCATCGGCTATCCTGATGGCCTCATCCAATGTGAGGAAAGGTTTGGTTCCATTCTGTGCATATGCCATGAAAGGCAGAATCAGAAAAAGGGATATTAGAATCATTTTCATAGGTTTTTGGATTTAGAGAAATAAAGGATTTAAGACCAATTTATAAAATTTTTTGAAGCATTTGTCAAAAAAGGTTAGATTGAAGATGATGGATTGACTAAATTGAATTCATTAACCATAAACCTATTTACAATGAAAAACACCAACAGAAGGGATACACTCAAAACCCTGACACTTATCACAGGGGCCGGTTTGTTTTCTCCCCTCAACCTTTTTGCCTCAGGCAATCCATTCAGAAAAGACAAACTTGGGGTTGCTCTTGTGGGTTTGGGCTATTACAGCACTGACTTACTTGCACCGGCATTGCAGCAGACCCAGCAGTGCTACCTCGCAGGGATCGTTACAGGTACTCCGGCCAAAGCTGAAACCTGGAAAGCCAAATACAAGATCCCTGATAAGAATATTTACAACTACGAAAACATGGCCGGCATCGCCAATAATCCGGATATCGACGTCATCTATATTGTCCTCCCACCTTCCATGCACATGGAATATGTGGTCAAGGCGGCAGCTACAGGTAAACATGTCTGGTGTGAAAAACCCATGGCCATGACCGTACAGGAATGTCAGACCATGATCGATGCCTGCAAAAAGAATAAGGTCAGCCTATCCATCGGCTATCGCTGTCAACACGAACCAAATACGCTCGCTTACCAAAAAATAGTCAAAGAAAGGCAATTAGGAAAAGTCCTCCAGGTAGATTGTGCTGCAGGATATAGGGAAGGACGGACCGACCATTGGAAGCAAAAACGTGAAATGGGCGGAGGGGTGATTTATGACATGGGCGTTTATGCCATTCAGGGAGCAAGATTGGGAAGTGGGATGGAACCTGTTGCGATCAATGCTGCCAAAGTTTGGACCGAAAGGCCGGAAATCTACAAAGACGGTTTGGGTGAAATCGTGGAAGCCCAGCTTGAGTTTCCAGGAGGAGTGATCGGAAATGTCAAGACTTCCTTTGCCGAAAACATCAATTTCCTCAATATCAAATGTGAAAAAGGTCTGATCGAAATGGCTCCTTTTTCTTCCTATTCAGGGAATAAAGGTAAAAGTCCATTGGGGGAGATCAACTTCCCATATCAGGTTCCATGGCAGCAAGCCAATCAGATGGACATGGACTCACTTGCGATCAAGGCCGGAAAACCAATGCCTGTACCAGGAGAAGAAGGCCTTCGTGATATCCGCATTGTCAATGCCATCCTAGAATCTGCCAAAACAGTGAAAAGGGTGATGATTTGATTTTTTCCCACAGATGACAAAGATTTGCGCAGACCTATCCTGCGAATTCTGAAGTATCTGTGGGAAATTTTTTTAAGATATCCTACTCCAATTGATTGCGTGCTTTTTTTGATTTTTGATTTGACGAAGGACCATGGAGTTAGAAGTCACGCTCAGATCTGGATCTTCTTGAAGCAGTAGCTGTGCCGCATCCCGGGCCAAGGCTAGTATCGGCGCATCTTTACTCAGGTCGGCGATCAGAAGGTCAGCCAATCCGCTTTGTTGGGTTCCCATCAAATCTCCAGGACCCCGAAGCTTCAGGTCCACATCTGCGATCTCAAAGCCATTATTGGTCCTGACCATCGTTTCCAAACGAACCCTGCTGTCTTTAGACAGTTCATATTTGGTCATCAGGATGCAGTAGGATTGTTCTGCACCTCTTCCTACCCTTCCCCGCAGCTGATGTAGCTGTGACAATCCAAACCGCTCGGCATTTTCCACCACCATCACGGAGGCATTTGGCACGTTCACGCCAACTTCAATGACTGTCGTGGCTACCATGATTTTGGTTTCTCCTTTGACAAATCGCTGCATTTCGAAGTCCTTGTCTGCCGACTTCATGTTGCCGTTGACAATGCTGACCGGATATTCGGGAAATGCCCTGCTGACACTTTCAAATCCGTCCATGAGATTTTTGAGGTCCAAGGTTTCGGATTCCTCGATCAAAGGATAGACCACATAGACCTGCCTTCCTGTTTGGATCTGCTTGCGCATAAATCCAAAAACCTTCAGCCTGTCTTTGTCATATCGATGGACAGTCTGGATGGGCTTCCTTCCTGCTGGCATTTCATCAATCACTGAAATATCCAGATCTCCATACAGCGTCATAGCCAAAGTTCTGGGAATCGGTGTTGCTGTCATCACCAAAACATGGGGGATAAATTGCTCATTTTTTGCCCAAAGCTTTGCACGCTGCGCCACACCAAAACGGTGCTGCTCATCCACTATCGCCAATCCGAGATTCTTAAACTGTACCACATCTTCCAATAGTGCATGCGTGCCGATGATGATATGCAATTCTCCCGAGAGTAAAGTTTCATGGATTACTTTTCGGGCAGACTTTTTGGTCGAACCTGTCAGCAAAGCGATCTTCAATCCCATCAGATCAGCATAATCTTTTAAGCCCTCAAAATGCTGGTTGGCCAAAATCTCCGTTGGCGCCATCAGACAAGCCTGCGCACC
>JBBRFK010000167.1:0-8667 GCA_038224435.1 Cytophagales bacterium
CTTTTACCTGAATGACATTGGATAAGTTGAATCCAAGATTTTTGTTTTTAATAAATTCCATCTGACTGCCGATTACAAATACGGCTATGATAAGTGATAGCGAAATGGAAAACTGGATGACTACCAATCCCTTTCGCGTTAACATCTCCCCGAATGAACCTTTCATATTGCTTCTCATGGCCTGGATGGGACGGAAACGGGAAAGGTAAAGTGAAGGGTAAATCCCTGCCAATAAGCCCGTAATTCCGGTTATTGTCGCAAGGAGCAGTATGTTTTCAATACTGAAACCAAAGTGTAGCTCTTTTTGAGTGATGCTGTTGAATTCACTTTGGAATAACCCAACCAAGATTAAGGAAAACAGTAAGGCCAGTATGGTCAGGGAAAAGGATTCAGTCAAAAATTGTTTTATCAATCCGGCTTGGTCCGCACCCATTGTTTTTTTGACTCCTATCTCTTTGGCACGGGTCATGGAACGCGCCGTCGTCAGGTTCATGAAGTTGATACAGGCAATGGCTAATATGAAAAGTGCGATCGCGGAGAAAATCCAGATGTAGGTGATTCTTCCTCCCGAAACCTTGCCGTTTTCATAAATATTATGAAGGTAAATGTCCTCAAAAGGCTGCACCCAGGCAGTTACATTGCTGGAGGCTTGTTTGATTTTGATAAAATTGAGTAGCTGGGCATTGAACGCTGCTACATCAGTTCCTTCATGTAAAAGGACAAAAGTCCCGGCATTGAAATTACCCCAATAGGCGCCTTCACCTAACATTTCTTTGAACTTTTCAAAGTTGAGAAAATACTCAGGATGGGTAATACTCCTGCTTCCAAAGTCCTTAAATACGGCGGAAACCACTGCATCTCCCTCAAAAGTGAAAATCTCCCACTTGACTGACTTTCCCATGGCCCGCTCGGGTGAACCAAAAAGTCTCGTAGCAGCAGTTTCGGACAATGCCAAACCTTCTTTCAATTTCAATACCTCATTAGGATTTCCAAGTATAAAATCCACGGAGAATATGTCAAAATATTCCTGATCAACATAATAACCGGCTGCTGCTGTAGCATCCTCTCCAAAACTCAGCGACATGCCATCAATGTAAGGAGAAACTGCTGTGGCCTTTTCGACTTGGGGCAATTCAGTTGCCATGGCCTCGGCCATTTCTGCCGGTGTTATGTTTATTGATACAATTCCTCCGGCGTTGTCATGATTGGTAATGACAGAGAAAATCCTGTCCCCCAAAGCATGTTGCCTGTTGATCCCAAGTTCATCTTTGACCCAAAGTGAAATCAAAATGACCGTGGTGATTCCGAGCGTCAAACCCAATAAATTGATCAGAAAAATTGACCTGAATTTCTTAAAATTCCGGAATGCAAGAAGAAAATTGTGACGAAACATGGCTGGTTGGTTTAGTAAGGATTCACTTTGATGGAAGGGCTGTAAGGATTTCTTGTAGAAACGATCGCCATAAACTATGCTGCATAACACCCTCACATTTCCTGAAGAGGGAAGCCCGGTTAGAGATGCAGAATCAGACAATATCCCAAACCGAGTTTGTTTTAAGCATACTTAGCTTTCTAAAACAAGCGTGCTTGTTCTTGATTCTCGTCTCCTACTTTCCGGAACCCAGCTCTTGTTTGTTGCGTCTTGTCACCTTCCTTCCGGCGGACAAGTCTTGCTTCTACACATGAAACTGCTCCCTGATATTTTCAGTCACCACTTTCCCATCAAATAAATTAATGATCCGATGGGCATAATTGGCATCATGCGGGGAGTGCGTTACCATCACGATGGTCGTTCCTTCGTTATTCAATTCCTCTAAAAGTCTCATGACTTCCTCGCCATTGGCTGAGTCTAAGTTACCTGTAGGTTCATCGGCTAAGATCACGGCGGGTTTGGCGACAATTGCCCTTGCGATGGCCGCCCTTTGCTGCTGACCACCGGAGAGTTGCTGCGGAAAGTGGTCTTTGCGGTGCATGATGTTCATGCGGCCGAGAACCTCTTCTACCCTTCTCTTTCTTTCGTCGGAAGGGGTTTTGAGGTAAAGGAGTGGAAGCTCCACGTTTTCGAATACAGTCAACTCATCGATGAGGTTGAAGCTTTGGAAGACAAATCCGATGTTTCCTTTTCTCAGCTGCGAGCGTTGTCTTTCAGAGAATTTGGCCACTTCATTTTCGATGAAATAATATTGACCGGAATCCGGGTTGTCGAGAAGTCCGATGATGTTGAGCAAAGTCGATTTGCCACAACCGGATGGACCCATGATGGCGACGAATTCACCTTTTTTGATTTCGATCTGAATATCATCCAGGGCTGTGGTTTCTACTTCCTCCGTAGTGTAGAGTTTGCGGAGATTGACGGTTTTGATGATGTTTTGCATGGGTAGGGGGATATGCGCTATTTAATTTTTAAGTTTAATTTTTGAATTTTTGACGGAAGACCGAAGACGGAAGACCGAAGACGGAAGACGGAAGACGGAAGTTTGGTTTTTCCCGAACTCCAGATAATCTCTTCATTTAATATCTTTTATTTTTGAGATAATTTTTTAATTCTTATTTATTTGATGTTTCTTTTAAAACTTACCATCATATTCATTAGGTTGAAGGCTTCTTCATACCTTAATTGAAATTCTTCCTCGGTGATATAATTCCTCCTTTTGGCTTTGTGTAAACATGTTATTACCTCCGCTAGCGATCTGATCGAATATGCCATAAATCTTTTTTGTTCTGGATTTGATTGGTCAATAGACCCTTCAGCAATATTGAGTGCTATAGAATCTGCTGCCCGTCTAGATTGGGATGATAATCCAAACATTTCATAATTCGGGAATTTCACTACCAATTGATGAATATTTTCCCCAAAATCCATGGCCTTCTGCCAAATTGTAATTTTCTCAAATTTGAAAATCATACGGTTTATAGTTAAACTGATTATAAGATTAGAATAACCAATTTACTTTTTCTCTTTTTGATAATGGCACGCTAAACCAATTTTAAACGACTAATTAAAAATCACCCGTTCCATCTGACTTCCGTCTTCCGTCTTCCGTCTCCTTCTTCCAACTACTTCAAATTCAGCACCTCATTCTTACCAAAATTCTCGTAACCGCTGACGATGACACGGTCACCTGGTTTCAGGCCTTCGATGACTTCATAGTGCTCAGGATTTTTACGGTTGAGGCGAATATTTCTCTTTTCTGCTACACCGGTAGTTTCATTCACCAAAAACACCCAGTTACCTCCGGTATCCTTGTAGAATCCCCCGGTTGGAAGGAGAATTGCCTGCTTGCTCTCACCGAGTTCAAGGCCGATACGGACCGTCTGTCCCCGTCTGATTCCCGATGGAACTTCCCCGGTAAAAATCATATCCACCTCAAATCTTCCTCCTGTGACATTTGGATAGATTTTGTTGATTTCAATTTCATAACTGCTGCCAGAAAATGTAAATGACCCTTTCAAACCTGTACTTACCCTTGGTAGGTAGAGTTCATCGATCTGGACTTTTACTTTGAATTTGTCCAAGATATCGATCTGTCCATATCGCTCTCCGCTGTTGATGGATTGGCCGACTTCGATCTGTGTGGTGGAAAGCTGTCCTTTGATCGGGGCACGGACCACGAGATTATCCAAAATATGGCCAACGCCATTCAGAGACTGTTCCATCCTCGATTCAGAATCCCTCAGCTGCTTTTTTTGGATGGATCGGGCAACAGAATCATTCCTGTAGGATTCATATGTAAGACTTTTTCTTTTGACATTATACCCATATTGCTCCCTCACCTCTTCCAACTCCCTGTCAGATATCAATTTTTTGCTGTGCAATTCCTTGAACCTTTCATATTGTGGTTTGAGCAGGTTGATTTGATAATCAATTTCTGCCAACTGTCCTTGTTGGTTCAAATCATTTTGGTCAAGCAATAACCTCGTTTGTCTGAGATTATTGATCTGAAAATAAAGGTCAGTTTCTCTTTGCATGACGTCCAATTGCAGGTTGGAATTGGTCAGGATAAGGATGGTATCCCCGATTTCCACCAAAGCACCCGATTCACGGACGATGTTTTGGATGTTTCCCCTTTCGATGGCATCAAGGAAAAATACTTCCCCCGGCTCAATGGTACCACTGACCGGAATATAATCTGTGTATTCACCTTCAATAACAGTGGCAATGGTAATCCTATCCTTATTGACATTCATCGAAGACCTGGAATCAGCAAATACCAATTGGTAAAGGATAAATCCCACAAATAAAGTCCCTCCTGTTACAATCGCGATAAACTTAGGGGTCCAGGTCTTTTTTTCAATCTTTCTATCCATTGTGACTATTACGGTTAATCTTGTGTCAAGCATTTGCCAATTAACATGCCATCAAAAAAACCGCTTAAAATCAATTGAAATGGCTTGTTGACTATTTTAAGATAAAAATTTCGAACAAAATTGTCCGTCAGCGACCAAATACCTACAGAATCAGAGCACGTTTAAATTTATTTGGACTTTTCTCAAAAAGAAAAAACTGCGTAGATTGAGTGAATTGACCGATTTTAAATGGACTTTGTCCGATTGTATCATTTCGGTACAAGTTTTGGCTGATATAAAGAGAATTAAAGATTGAAAAATATGGAGAAAAAAAGGTTGTAAGGCAAAAATGTTGGATAGTTGAAAAGGATATGAGGTTGGAAAGTTGCTTAGGTTTAGGATTTGAGGCTTAAATGCTAATTCATTTTCAACAGCATTTGATTATTGGTTCCAACTTTCCGTTTTCAGTCCTTTATTTCTGTCACCTTTCTTCCATCTAAATCTCAAATCTCACATCCTCAGTATTATAACTCCAGTCTCAAATCTCATTTCTATTTATGAAAGAAAACAAAGCAGGCAAAATCCTTATCGTCGATGACAACGAGGATTTGTTGAAAGCAGCCAAAATATTTTTGAAGCGGCATTTTGGTCAGGTCGACACGGAGACAAATCCCGGCCTGCTTCCTGTCCTTATTATCAATGAGCAATATGATGTCATCCTGCTAGACATGAACTTTACCAAAGATGTCAGCAGCGGACAGGAAGGATTTTATTGGTTGGATAGGATATTGGAGCTGGATTCCTCCGCAGTGGTGGTTTTGATCACGGCATACGGAGATGTAAATACTGCTGTCAAAGCCATCAAAGAAGGTGCTACTGACTTTGTTCTGAAGCCTTGGGAAAATGAGAAACTGCTTGCAACTTTGAATTCAGCACTTCAGTTGAGGCAATCGAAGCTGGAAATTTCCCAACTCAAAAACCAACAACAACAACTTTACCAGGACATTGACAGCAAATTCAAAGACATCATCGGTCAAAGTGCCTCTATGGTCAAGGTTTTTGAAACGATAGAAAGGGTGGCGGGCACTGATGCCAATGTGTTGATTTTGGGAGAAAACGGTACAGGAAAAGAGTTGATCGCCAGGGCAATCCACCGACATTCCAAGCGGTACAGAGAAGCTTTTGTCGGAGTAGATCTAGGTTCAATCACTTCCACTTTGTTTGAAAGCGAGCTTTTCGGCCATAAAAGAGGCTCTTTTACAGATGCCAAGGAAGACAGGGCGGGAAGGTTTGAGCAGGCAAATAAAGGGTCGCTTTTTTTGGATGAAATAGGAAACCTTCCCCTCCCACTCCAATCCAAACTATTGGCAGCACTGCAAAATAGGGAAGTGACACGCGTCGGGTCTAACAAGGCAACTCCGGTCAATATCAGGCTGATCTCCGCTACCAATAGGCCAATCCACAGCATGGTCTATGAAAATTCTTTCAGACAGGATTTACTTTATAGGATCAATACCATAGAAATTACCTTGCCGCCACTTCGTGAAAGACAGGAGGATATTCCCCATTTAGCCAATCATTTTATCGAAGTTTATTCCAAAAAATACAACAAGGAAATCCGGAAAGCAGGTGAGGCACTGATCAAACGGATGCAGAAATACCATTGGCCGGGAAATATCCGTGAACTACAGCATAGCATCGAACGCGCTGTGATCATGACTTCCCATGGTGTCCTCCAGCCCGAGGACCTATTTATGCAAAAACAGCTTTCGCCTGAAAAGCAAGAGGAAATGGTGAGTTTGGATCACCTGAATATCGAGGATGTGGAAAAAATCCTGATCAGAAAAGCGCTCCAAAAACACAATGGACACATCACAAGGGCCGCAGAAGAATTGGGATTGACAAGGTCATCTTTGTACAGAAGATTGGAGCGGTATGGGCTTTAAATCATTTGCAATGGGCATACTGATCAGGGTATTGCTGATAGTGGCGTTTGCCTACCTTGGAATGTATTTTTTTATCAAAGACCAGTCTATGGTCCAGGCTATTATGTTTTCTGTGATTGTATTGTTTCTGGTTCTCAACCTGATTTCCTACGGCAATACTACAAACAGGAAAATCACAAGGTTTTTGGAATCCATCAGGTATTCAGATTTTTCTTCCACCTTCATCAAAGACAGCAAACTAGGAAATTCCTTTAAGGAAATGAATATGTCCTTCAATGAAGTGATCGAGGCTTTTAAGAAAACAAGGGCAGAAAAGGAGGAACAGATGCTTTTTCTCCAGATCATGATCCAGCATATCAATACCGGGATTTTGTCCTTTGACAGCAATGGACGGATTGGAGTAATCAATGGCGAAGCCAAACAACTACTTCAAATCCCACAATTCAAAGATATCAATGACCTTGGGAAGCTTTCTGTCGATTTATTGAAAAATGTGCTTTCTTTAAAACCGGGAGGCTCCTTTTCCATGAAAATCAACAATGAAATCCACCTCAATGTGCAGTCCGCTTCTTTCAAAATGGAAGGGAATAGCTGGACGCTTTTATCGTTTCAAAACATCAGGTCTGAGTTGCAGAAGAATGAATTGCAGGCGTGGCAAAACCTGACCAAAGTCCTCCGCCATGAGATCATGAATTCGATGACGCCGATCGCAAGCCTTGCCAATTCACTTGGGACGATCCTAGAGGAAGACATTCATGAGGAAGAAACTGGAGAACTAGTACTTGAAAAAGACAGCTATCTGGATCTCTGCGAAGGCTTGGAAACCATCTCCAAACGCAGTTCCGGCCTGGTTGATTTTGTGAATGCCTACAGGGATTATACCAATATTCCGCAGCCTGTATTGAGGAGGTTTTCACTTGACCGGTTATTTGAAAATATTTGCGTCCTTTTGAAAGAAGATTTAGCTAAAGTTAAAATTCAGCTTAAGACGGAGCTTAATCCCAAAGACCTTGAATTGGTGGCAGACCAGGATTTGATCCAAATGATCCTGATCAATCTCATCAAAAACGCCAAGGAAGCGATGGATGATGCAACTACCCGTACTATTTTACTCAAATCAGGAGTCGACAGCCAATCTCATCCATTTATTCAAGTAATTGACCATGGTGAAGGCATTGTGCCGGAGGCAATTGAAAGGATATTTGTCCCGTTTTTTACTACCAAAAAGTCCGGCAGCGGCATCGGCTTGGCGATATCCAGGCAGATCATGAACCTTCACAAAGGCAATCTGGAAGTAGATTCCATACCGGGGGAAAAGACGGTATTCACTATGAAATTCGGGTAATTGTCAAAAAAAATCTCAGTCAAAATGACTAAGACCTTAAAATGCAATGCTGTCGGGGTGACAGGATTTGAACCTGCGACCACACACCCCCCAGACGTGTACGCTACCGGACTGCGCCACACCCCGATTTGATTTCGAAAATACTATTTTTCTGAATTAATCTAAAACTACTTCAGAGTTTGTCCCTCCTTTCAAAAAAAATCGGTGAAAACAGGCCTTTAAAGGCCATTTTTAATACAAGAGAAACCAAAATCAATTTTGAACATGACTTTTAATCAGGTTCTGGATTTTCCCTTCATTGTAGCTTAGGGTATTAATAAAACCCAATCCAATTGACCATGAAAAAGCGGGAACAGGTAAAGGAAATAATGATAAAAGAGGTATTCTCTGTGCAAGAAAATGAAAAACTATCGGCTGTAGAGGATATGTTCAGAAAACATAAAATCAGACATATCTATGTATTTTCGGGAATAAAATCACCGGTATCATCAGACGTACCGATATCAACAGGCTGACTTTCGGGGCACTTTTCGAAAATCAAGGAGGTGCTGATGAGGCTGTTTTGGAAATCCTTTCCCTTAACCAGGTAATGACCTCCAAACCAAATTTGTCTCCGAAGAGGATTCCATCAAAGAAATTGCAGAAATTTTTGCGACTGAGGAATTCCACGCTTTGCCGGTTGTAGCAAATGGAGAACTCAAAGGAATTGTATCAACAACTGACGTTATCAAATACTTTTTAGACCAATGTTAAGAATTGGGCTGAATTGGTTCAGAATCGTTGACATGTGAAAATCCGGGAACCATGGACACATTTTGGCAAGCCTCACAAATAACCGATCTTGGAAAGGAAATCTTTGAATGATTCATTGCCTCAAGCGCATTGTTGAACGGTCCCAAATATAGTCTATTATGGAAGGATGGGATTTTTGAACATTCGCGGTGATGGATTTCAAAATCACCTTCTATATTCGGTTCTGTAGATATATAATAGAATTTCATGAATTAGATTTTTATTTCATTCAAATCTAACCACTTGATCTATCCCAAAAAATAACCTGAACAGGGTATTTTTTATACTATTTTGGTA
>JBBRFK010000168.1:0-8605 GCA_038224435.1 Cytophagales bacterium
TAAAATCAACAGCAAAATCATTTCCCTTGGCTCCCCAAGTATGGAGATAGGCTTGCAGTTTTTCCACTTTTAGGCCAACATGGGGTACGGCATAACTCAAAGCTGTAATCGCACCATGCAAACTGGTTCCTATGTACGCCTTCGAATTGGCAATCAGGTACATGATGTCCCATATGTTTTCAGCATCAAAATAGGTAGCAGGGCTTTCCATTTTCTCCTTTACCACAGCCAAAGCGAGATGATCATCATGGTTCAGCGCTTTTCCAATCGGGCAAAGACAGATCTCGACTTTCCCGTTTTGGTAGATTTTATCCAATTGGGCAGCTATCAATCCTTCTTTCCCTACAGTTGTCTTTTTATTGATCTGGAAATAAACATAGTTTTCTCGATGCGCTTTCACATAGGCTTTTACCTCTGGAGTGATTTTCTTTTCCAATATCTCTATGGGATAAAATTCTGACATGAGTATGGCAGAATCAGGAAAAAGCTGTGCGCCAACCCCATTTTCTTTCAGGTTGGCCAAGGTTGTATTGTCGCGCACAGCCAGGTAATCGGACTGGTTTAATTTTTCCTTCAAAAAATCATACCGTTCAAAATGTTCTTTTTTCAGCCCGGAACCGCCAAGAGAATTCAACATGACTGACTTGACTCCTGGAAAATCCTTTTTGGTAAATACAAAAGGAAGTGTTGTCTTTCCTTTCAACAGCTTTTTTGCAATGCCATTCAGGTCAATGAATTTTGAAAGACGGATGTGGTGTCGGTGTATTTTTTGATAGGATTTGTTGAGTGCCGCCAATAAGGAATGCCAAGTGACTCCCAATGCTTCGCCTCCTGCCACGATGACGTGGACTTTTTGCTTGGGATCATTGCATGCTTTATAAAATGCCTGCAATCCCTCGGTGGGTTTACCGCCTTCGTTGGACAAATCACTGGCAATAAGTCCAAAAAAGCGAAACTCAAAACCGAGTTTGTAAGTATTGAGCTGGTTTTCCAGTATAATTGGAAACAACAGGTCGCCGTAGTTGTACCTGTCAAATGCGCCAATAATCAGTATTTTTTCCATGTGTATCGTTTTATGCAAAAATTCTACCCGTTTTTGAAAAATGAAGTAATTAAAGGTTTAATTTATTTTTAAAAAAGTTTCGGTAAGACCTAATCAGTTCAAATAACTTGATACCGGCTATTAGCCTTTGGGCGAAACACTTACTTTCAATATTGTTGATATGCTGAGACAACCTCCGATTCAGGTTATTTTGCAATATTTAGATGATATCATGACAGGAATCAAAGCTTAATTTGCTGTAAAAAAAACATTTGGCCTAATTAGCATTCTATTTGCTTTATACAGAAAACCAATCCCATACCTGTTTTTCATCTTAACCAATCAATGGCCGGACCTACCTCAATTAAAAAAATTTTTTCGGGATCGATTTGGGGCATTATTGCCAAGATCTTTGATGCCACCGCCAAGTTCGTGACTATTCCCCTGTTGGTAGGCTATTACGGTAAAGCAGATTACGGATTGATTGCGCTTGCTTTTTCGCTCAATGCCTACCTGAGGTTAATGGATCTTGGAATGAATGTGGGTTCTGTGAGGTATTTTGCCATGTGGGAAGCAAAATCCAAGTATAAGAAAATCGTGCGGGCTTCAAGGTCCAGCATGGTTTTTTACGGGATTATCGGCTTGGTCAACTCACTGATATTTGTCGTGATGGCAGACTACGGGCCATCTCTTTTCAACATTTCCGATGCGCAGGCGCCTACCTACAAGGTCATGATGTTCATCCTTGCGGGCAGTACGGTTTTCAATTGGCTTTCCAATGTGATCATCCAGCTTCTGAGCGCCAAGGACGAGCTTGGCTTTGTGAACAGGATCACTTTCATCAGCAGCATACTCAATTTTCTAGTAGCATTGGCAGCCATCAATTTCATGTGGTCGCTGCCGGTTTATTTCCTTTTTTATACTTTGTCCATGCTGATAGTTTTGCCATTTTATGTGTTGCGGTTGAGGGTTTATCCAATTCCCATCAGGGATTTACTTTCCCCAAAATGGGACAGTGGCGCTTTCAGGCAGATCATCGGCTACAGTATGGCGATATTTGTGATGGGACTGTTTCAGTTTTCTGCCAATGAACTCCGCCCTATCTTATTGGCTAGGTACGCCTCAGGGCTTGAGGTGTTGACAGAATATAGGGTTATCCAGACCATTGCGATGCTTGTTTTGTCTTTTGGGACAATTTTCATGCAGGTACTCTTACCCTCCGCTTCCAAAGTCTATGCTGAAAACAACCACCCGAAGATGGAAAAAATGGTCTTTGAGGCCACAAGGTATATTTCTGTTTTTCTGACTTTTGTGGTATTTATCCTGATCTTGAATTCGGATAAAATTTTGCTGGTGTATATGGGTGAAGATTATGTCCATCTGAGCATTTGGCTGGTTATCTGGCTTTTGACTGTATTACTCTCAATGCACAATACCCCTGTGGCCAGTCTTGTACTTTCTTCGGGAAAGACCAAGGCTTTGGTTTATTCCTCCGCCATAGGATGTTTCGTTTCCTTGCCGCTTACGGTCGTATTGGCTCCGGAGTTCAATGTCGGTGCCGCGGTAATCGGTTACCTGGCATACATGGTGATACAGATCGGGTTTTTCTACTTCTATTATATCCCGAAGGTGTTGCTGCTCAATAGCCGGAAAATTTTCTTTGGTGGGTTTTTTCCATCTCTTTTAGGCGCAGTTATTGCGATGGTTGTTTCACATTACCTTGGAATGATGATGGATTTCCAAAATGCTTTTGTGGGAATCATCGTCAATTCGGCTGTATTTGTGGTTTTGTTTACCACTTACCATATGGTGTTTGTGATCAAAGCTTCGGATGTCAGTTATTTAAAAGAGAAACTATTGAACAAATCCGAAAACGATGCTGTCAACTGATCGAGTGAAATTTTCCATTTGTATCCCTGCATACAAAAGTAAATTTCTAAAGGAATGCATCGAAAGCATTCTTGAACAGACTTTTCAGGATTTTGAATTGTTGGTTTTGAATGACAATTCTCCCCAACCGGTGGAAGAAATCGTCATGGGCTTTGATAAAGACCGGATCAGGTATTACAAAAACGAATCCAATGTCGGCGCCCTCAAACTTATCGACAACTGGAATAAACTTCTTTCCCTGGCAAAAGGGGAATACATTATGGTCATGGGGGATGATGATTTATTGGAGCCGGATTACCTCGAAGAGTTTCTGAGATTGATCTCAGCCTATCCTGACTTGGATGTTTATCATTGCAGGAGTCAGATCATCGATGACGCAGGGGAAACGCAAATGCTTACCCCGGGCTGCCCGTCTTTTGAATCCGTCTATGATTCCATTTGGCACAGGCTCAACCAATACCGGTCAAATTACATTTCAGATTATGTCTATCTCACCGAGGCACTTCGGGCAAAAGGAGGATTTTATAATTTGCCGCTTGCTTGGGGTTCGGATGACATCACTGCCTTTATCGCTTCGGCTGACCATGGCATTGCCCATACCAACAAGCCGGTATTCAAATATAGAAGTCATGGTACCTCTATCAGTTCGACTACCGGCAATGACTTTGATAAAATGGTGGCAGATGAGGGTTATGCCGATTGGCTGGAAGCATTTCTAAAGAAACCGCCAACCCATCCCGATGAGATGATCCTTCATCGGCATTTGGCACAAAATCAGAAAAAATACATGCTCAAAAGGAAGGTTTTTACTTTAAGTAAGGTGATGGGCGCAGCTCCTTTCGGTAAGCTCGTTTCTTGGATGAAAAACCGCAAACGGTTTGGCTTATCGGTCAAAGACATTCTTCTGGCATTCTTAAAAAGTCAAAGCATGAAAAGGAATGCTTCAAGCAACTGAAAATCATGGACATCATTTTTAATCCTCCGGTCAATCCAGCCAACAAGTATATAGCCATCATGGCAGATCCATTGGTGGATTCAGGTTATCGTGTCCATCCCTTGGATGGTTTTTTTTCCAGTTTGCGGCATTTCAGATCAATAAAATTGGTCCATCTCAACTGGTTTGAAAACCTGGATGACAGCTCATATGCTAAGATGATGACAAGCTTTTTCAGAAAATCATTGGTTTTGTCAGTGATCAGGATGAGCAATAAAAAATTGGTCTGGACGATGCACAACAGGGTTTCCCATGAAAAAAATTCCGGTAGGCTGAGTCAGATTCTCACTGACAAGCTTGTCAAACATGCTGACGCCATTATTATACACTGCGAGCAATCTAGGGATTTGCTCCTTGCAAAATATCCTTCCATCGGATCTAAAATCCATTACCTTACTCACCCTGATTTTATAGGAAGCTATGGTCCTATAAAGGAGGAGTTAGAACCTAAAGCCCAATTGAGACTGCTTTTTCTCGGCGCGATCAAACCCTATAAAAACATTGAATTGCTGATTAATGTTGCCGGTCAATTTGGAAGTAAATTAGAACTGACCATTGCAGGAAACCCTAATTCTACTGAGTACAGAAAGCGGCTTAGCAATTTGGCTGGCAAATATCCCAATATAATTTTGCGGTTGGAATTTGTACCCGACAGTGAAATTCCCAAATTGATCGGTGATTGTGACCTTTTGGTTTTGCCCTATGACCTCAACAGCAGCCTGAACTCCGGGACGGTTATCCTTGCTTTTTCTTACCAAAGATCAGTAATCTGTCCTGAGATAGGCACCTTGATGGACATGCATGAAATGAAGGAAAATTTCCTGTCTTACACCTATCAATCGGATGAAGAGCATGTTTCAAAGCTCAAGAAAATGATAGAAACTGCCTATCAAAAGAAAAGGGCCGACCCTGAAGTTTTTCAAAAGATGGGTGGGAAAATGTACATGCATATCAAACAAAATTTTGCGAAAACATTGGTTGCAGACATGTTGAAGCAGGTATATCAATCAGTCCTTAAATCTTGAAGCGGTGGTAAAATGAAGATACTCTACCTCAACACGCTATACAGTCCTTATATCAAAGGTGGAGCCGAGCTTTCTTTAAAGCTGCTTGTAGAAGGCATGCAAGCCAAAGGGCACGAGGTGGTGGTGTTGAGTATGGTTCCCGAGCAAGGCTTGAGTACTGATATGGTGGATGGTGTAAAGGTATATCGGGCAGGGTTAAAAAATATGTATTGGCCATATTCGGAAAAAAAGCATCCAACCACAAACCGGTTGGCTTGGCATATCAGGGACAGCTATAATGCCGGCATGAAAAGGTATGTGTCTGAAGTCCTCCGGAAAGAGCAACCGGATGTGGTGTCATGTCACAACCTCGCGGGCTGGTCGGTAGCTGTCTATGATGAAATCCAAAAATCTGGTATCCCTTTCATTCAGGTGCTGCATGATCTGTACCTGCTTTGCGCCAATAGCAACATGTACAAAGGAGATGCTCCATGTGCAGAGATTTGTCTCAGCTGCAAACTCTTGAGGCTCAACCACCGGAAAAAATCCTTAAAAGTGGCAGCAGTAGTAGGGATCAGCAAGAGTATCCTAAGCCGTTTTGAACAGGAAGCTTACTTTTCGGATTCCCAAAAATATGTGATCCACAATACCAGAACCATTTCGGATCCAGGGATAAAGCAAAAAAGAGAAGGAATAGAAATCTTGAAGATCGGCTACCTAGGTACTTTGTCCAAAATAAAGGGAATAGAATGGCTTATCGAAGAATTTCAGAAAACCATGATGAATGCCACGCTCAGCATTGCAGGGAAAGGAAAAGAGGAATACGAAGAGAAATTGAAGTCCATGACTGTAGATGATCGGATCCAATTTTTTGGTTATGTGAAGCCGGAGGAATTTTTCAGTTCCATCGATGTTTTGGTCGTACCTTCACTTTGGCAGGAACCTTTGGGTATGGTCGCAATTGAAGCACTTGCAAACCACATTCCGGTCATTGCCAACCGTGCGGGCGGATTGCAGGAAACGGTGATTGATGGGGTCAATGGTTTATTTTGCGAAGCAGAAAATCCAGATTCACTGGGAAATGCCATGAGAAGGTTAAGTGAAGATCCGGGTCTTTTCAACAAGTTGAGTTCAAATGCGAGGGAATCGGTAGCAGAAATTTTAGATAAAAACAGAATGGTCAATGCCTATGAGCGGGTATTGGAAAAAGCAATAAGCTCACAAAGAACCACTATAGATTAAGCCATGGCGGAAAATTTGGACAAGCGATTTTACGATAACTTCAGGACTTTTGGTTTTGATGTCAGTGGTATCAGACTTTCCGAAATCCTGTTTTGTTTTTCCGTCCTTTCCGTATTTATTCCTTACAAAGTTTATCCTTTGGTTTTTTTGGTGAGTGCTTTGGCTTTTTATTTTGACACGTCAAAATTTACCTTTCCCAAATGGTCGGTTTTCCTTTCCGTTTTCGCAGTCTATGCCTTGATTAGTTTTATTGTCACATTTGAGGAGCAAAATTCCCAAATGACCAATATCATCAAGCTTTTGGTGAATTTCGTTTACCTCTACTTTGCAGTGATTTGGCTAGGGCAGCGGGACAACAACCGCCTGATCAAATCCCTCGACATCATTCTCCATTTGATTTTCATCCTTGTCTTTTTACAATTGCTGTTATACCATCAGGCCATGGATTTCAGGCTTGTGAGTGGCAGTTCTTCCTCAGGACAGGCGAGCATGCTGTACAATAAGGGATTGTACTTCTGGGGACTGGAAGATAAAAATATGTTTGGTGCGAGGATTGCCATGATCGGGTTTCCATACATTTTGATTCCTTTGATTCAAAAAAACAAAGTGTCGATCATCAGGATCGTCATTGTTTTTGGATTGGGATATCTTTCACTATCAAGAACACCGATTGTCGCCTTGCTGATCGGCTGCGGCTATTTGTTGTGGATTTCTACCAATAAATGGATGAGGATCGGAATGGTGGTTTTTGCAATTGCTGCTTTGCCTTTTGTATTGGAGAAAGTAATCCGGGTGGACCAACTCACCGCTTCCAATGATGGGATGGGCATCAGGCTTGTGTATTGGAAATCATTTTTTCAGCACTTTAGGGAGATTCCGGTTTTGGGGGTGGGATTTGAAAAAGCACCGGGATTTTTGAAAGAATACTCGGATTTTTACAGGGGTGAGCCCCACATCCACAATACCTTTTTGACAGCATATCTTGAGATGGGGATAATAGGGTTGGTTTCCTATGGTTTATTCCTCTATTTCTTTATGCAGACTTGTGTTAGGAATGTGGCCAACACGCATTTTTGGATCATGGTCTTTTTACCGCTTTTAGCAATCATGATGATTCTGTATTCCGGTTATGACAATGACATCGTACTTTATCTCAGTCTGATATTCCTGTTGGGCAGCCATCATACCATCAAATTTAAAGAAACAAAATTGTCTCTGATATGAAAACCAAAAGCGTATTGATAGATGGAAGATGGGCAGGGGATACAGGCATTGGCAGGCTATATAAGGAAGTAATGGCCATGTCGCCCGCAAATGCCGATTGCACTTTTGTCCAAAGCCAATTGGGATTGGGCAGTCTGTTTTCTCCGTTGATGCTCGCCAATGAAATCAGCAAATCACGTGCGGAAATTTTCTACAGTCCGTCCTTTATGCCCCCACTTTACTCCAAAATCCCCTTTATTTTTACCATTCATGACTTGATGCATCTTTTTTATTATTCCAAACTGCACGGCATCTATTACAGGCAGGTCATTGCCAGACTTACCGCAAAAGCCAAGCAGGTCATTACAGTATCACATTACAGCAAGCAGCAACTTATCGAGCTGCTCGGCATCAAAGAAGAACTTATTTCAGTGATATATAATGGTGTTGATGCAGTCTTTCAGAGCAATTCAGAGTTGATTTCTCTAGATCGACCCTATTTTCTGTATGTCGGTAACCGAAGGAAAAACAAAAATCTTCCTGCTATGATAGAGGCTTTTGCAAAGGCAGATATCCCGGATGAGTTTATTTTGGCGCTTTCGGGAAACCTTGATGAGGAGATGGATTTATTATTAAAAAAACTTGGGATTCGAAAAAAGGTACGGTTTTTAGGGTTCATAGCGGAGCGAGATCTTCCCAAGTATTACAAAGGAGCCTATGCCACGTTATTTGTATCCTTGATGGAGGGCTTCGGACTTCCTTTGATTGAGTCCATGGCATCGCGGACTCCTGTCCTGACTTCCTCAGGAGGTGCTTTGGCTGAAGTCGCGGATGGTGCAGCACTTTGTGTGGACCCATTGTCTGTTGAAGCCATCAAAGCAGGGATCGAGCTATTGGTCAATGACCAGAACTACTATCAGCAATGTGTTGTTAAAGGGATGGTCCGAGCCGGGCAATTCTCATGGAAGACCACCGCTGAGAAGACCTGGGAGCTGATACTTTCTTAAGTTAAATTCAAAACAACTGGAATGGGAGTTAAAATACGACATGTGATATTTTTCATCCTGATAGCTGTTCTTGCTTTTCCTGAGGAAAATTTGGGGCAGAATTCAGTGAAAGTAATCAATGTAAAAGATTTTCAGGCGAAAGGAGACGGGATTACAAATGATACCCAAGCCATACGGGAGACTATCAGGAGCGCTTCACCGGGCGATACTGTCCTCATTCCTG
>JBBRFK010000169.1:0-8583 GCA_038224435.1 Cytophagales bacterium
TATAACCTCCATGGCAAAACCAAATTAATTCCTTTTCCAAGGATGGTGTTTTGGAGGTTTCAGTGGGAAAGAGAATGGGATTTACTCAAATGGCCAACAGCCAAGTTCGGCATCATGTCTGTTAGGTCCAATGAAATCAAAAACTTCTTCTTCCTTTTTTAAAGAAATTGGTTAGATCCGCTTTTCAAAAAAACCTTCCTTTAAACCAAAAATGGGGAAATTCCAATATCTTTTAGTAAAAGAGCCACAAACTTGCTTTTAATTTAAAATTCCCCAATTCCAAAATATCCCCAAAAACTCTGATTTTGGAACAAAATGTTTTATGGTTGTACGCTTTCTTGCCACCAACCAAATATAATAAGGCTTGAAGTTCAATTAAATCTCCTGTGGACTGTCGTCTATGGACTATCGACGATTATCCGTATCAAAAGAGATTCAAAATAAACTTAGTGGCATCATTGCGGATAATCATATAATACTTTATGATTGTACGCCTTCTTGACACCAACCAAATATAATAAGGCTTGAAGTTCAATTAAATGTGCTGTGGCCTGTCGTCTATGGACTATCGACGATTATCCGCATCAAAAGAGATTCAAAATAAACTTAGTGGCATCATTGCGGATAATCATATTTTTTTTAATCCTTGAGGAAAATCAACAATCTTCTTTCCTCCTTGTATCGATGATATAGGTGATTTTCCAACCTTCTTTGGTCCTGATCAATTGAAACGAATTGACACCGCAGTGGCTGAAATTTTCATTGACATAAAATTCATACGGCGTCCAAGCTGCCGCCATATCACCGTCCACTTTGATCTGATAGTCAAGAATGCGTTCGTCCAAGGTGGTGGTTGCCGGAGAGGAAGCGATTCGATTCACAAAATCCATTACCGAATTGGAATCCAATTCAGCGCCATTTTCACCGCTTTTGACTGTCTGCATGGTAGCTTCAGGATGGAAAGCGCCCTTGATCAAATCTGTGTTTTTAGATTTCATTCCTTCGAACATGGAAGCTATCACCTGTCTGACCTCCTCCTCTTGCTGAGCAAAAAGGAAGGAAGCCGAAAGTGAAAATAAAATCAGGGTAGCAATCAATGCCTTTTTCATTTTTTCTTGATGCTGCCTCCTGTGCCGGTTTTTACATTGATTTCTGATGGATTGCCGTCGTACACGATTTTGGCTGCGGTGGCCAAAGAGCCATTGATAGAGGATGTTGCAGTAAAACTGATACTTGCAGTAGTGTTGCCAAGGACGTTTACTTTTTCGGCTACAAGCTTCATCCCATCTATCTGCGCATTGGTATAAGCATTTACTTCTAGCTGTTTCACTTTGCCTTTGACAAAAATCCTCGAGTTGGTGGCAGCATCCATATTGAGTTTATCAGCGGTGACAGAAGCTTCCAGGTACGCATTATTAGAGCTTGAAAGATAAGCTTCAATAGCTTCAATGTTACTTTTGGCGACTACCTGTGCGCTGGAACTGGCTTCAATTCCCTGAATATCCTTATAGGTCACGACGACCCTCACGGCGTGATTTCTAAAATTTCCCCTGGCCAACCTCACTTCAAGGGCATCTCCCACTACAGCGGTTTCAACATTTCCCACATCTATCCCGCTTGCAGTAATTTCGACCTTGTTTTCATCTCCTTTTACCAATTCCGCTTTGATGGAATTGGATACTTTCACCACATTGAAATCCCTCAGACTTCGGGAATCTTTTTGAGTCTGTGCCTGGGAGATTCCTACAAAAGCAATAAAAACGGCGAATACAAGTTTAATTTTCATCTTCATATTTAAAGTTTGTTTTAAATTCCTCCATAAAGTTTGAACGTCATGTTCCTCAAAGACGGATTATTGACAGCATAATGCATCGCCTCCGCGATTTCGGCAGTTCCCACCCACTTGGAAAAGTCCGCATCGGGCATGGATTCTCTGTTTGCCGGTGTATCAATTACGCTTGGTACAAAAACATGCGCCCTGATCTTGGTATTTTTGACGTCTTCGGCCACGTAATTGGCAAGTTCTACCACGAGTCTTTTGCTCAAAGCATATGCCACAACGTTTTTTGCATCCTCAGGTTGCAGGGCAGGCCGAGCTCCAATAAACAAAAAATCACCAAAGTCAGCTTTTTTCATCAATGGCAAAAAGCTTTTGACCATGTTGAAAGCAGTATAAAAATTGAGTTTCATCATTTTATCCAAATCTTCCGATTCGGTGTGCTCGATATCTCCGCCGGTGTATCCCCCCACCAGTAAGGCAATGGCGTCGACTTCACCATATTGCATGATATAGTCATTTGAAAAGTCTTTGACCGCCTTTCCATCCGTGACATCCACTTCATAGACATCGTCGGCTTCCTCCACAGTCTCTCCTGAACCGGGCAAGACCGTAGCAATAATCCTATACCCTTCACGCTTAAATTTTTCGACGACAGCCTTACCTAAATTTCCGGCTGCACCCGTTATAATTAAATTCCTATCCATAAACCAAAATTTTTTATGTTTCTATTACTTTTACCAAAATTAACCTATATTTTTCTTTTCTATGGAAATACAAAAATCCCTGATCCAGACCATTGAGTCCAAAAAGAAAAGGGTCTTTATAGTGAAAATGGTCATTTACCTGATGCTGCTTCTAGGACCAAGATTCATTCCTGAGATTCAGGACTACCTCCTTAGATATTCAAACCTGAACAGCATCCACCGTGCTATTTTGTTTTTACTGGGAGGCAATATCCTTATTTCAATGGGGCGATTATTTACCGCCCGCATTTATTTAAGGAAAAACTCGGACGAAAAGGTTCACGGAAATTTCCTCCTTGGCATTACTTGGATTTCGAATATACTCAATTCAGTGGTTTTTGTCATTGCATTGATGCTTGCTATTGATATCAGGCCTTTGGAATTCCTGACGAGCTTGACTATTGTGGCAGCGGCGATTGCCATTCTCACCAAAGATTACGTCAACAACATCATCAACGGTTTGATCATCATGTTCACCGACCAGTTTTCTTTGGGTGACACCATCAAAATAGGTGAAACCACCGGCGTAATTGAAGACATTACCCTTCTTAATGTCGTGATCAAAAAAGACGACGGTTACAAAACCATCATCCCCAATAACCTTGTCTTAGGCGTTCAGGTCACAAATTTAAGCAGATTGGACCATAGAAAAGTAGAATTTCAAATGGAATTGCCCTATCATAATAAATTTAATCTTGCGCAAATCGAATCAATCCTGACCGGCGATTTTGAAAAAAGGATCAAGAATAACGAAGTGTCCAATATCAAAGTAGAATTGGTTGCCATCCAAAAGGAAGTCTATAGCATCAAAGTTTCTCTCGAATCCTCACTTTCCAAAGAGAAAGAAATTAGATCCGAACTTCATCAATCCCTCTTAAATCTTTTAAATGAAACCTGAAAAAGAAAATTATTTCGACCTGGTCTATCAGGTAGTCCGCCTGATACCAAAAGGAAAAGTGACTTCTTACGGGACCATTGCCAATTATCTCGGATTGAAAAGCGGGGCAAGGATGGTAGGCTATGCCATGAACGCATGCCATGCCCAGCCCGATGTGCCCGCCCACAGGGTAGTCAACCGGGTTGGATTGTTGACAGGCAAACACCATTTTTCACCTCCTGAAAGGATGCAACAGCTGCTTGAATCTGAAGGAATCGAAGTAGCGGATGATAAAATCCAGAATTTTGACAAACATTTTTGGAATCCAATCGAATTAAAATTGGAAGAATAAATGCTCTTTTTTTAAGCCTTACAACGTATTTTTTGTTTTTTTCACAGATTTTTTACTTGGTACGCACAAAAGTGTATGCTTTTTGCAATGTCTATTCAAAATTCATTTATTATGGAAACAGAATTAAAAAGTCACATCGCAGAAAACCTCCGTAAACACAGGGTTTTGAGAGGATATACCCAAGAGTACATTGCCGAATACCTGGGCAAAAAAGACTATACAGCTTATTCTCGCTATGAACAAGGCCGGTCCAACCTCAAAATGGAAGATGCCATCAGACTTGCGGAGTTGTATGAGGTAGATGTACAGGAATTGATATCAAAAATCCCTTCAGTCAACCACCTTCAGGAATCACAGAAAAAACAAAGTGGCTTGGTTTCCATTTTGATCGATTTAGATGGCAGTTCAGGCAAACTGGAAAGCAATATTCAAAGATTGAAGAAAATCAATGACCTCATCGCAAAGCAAGAACTCTGATTACTTTTTTCTGATCAAATATAGACCGGTAAACATCAGAAGGCCATTGAGGATCAAAACTTCAAAACCAAACTTATAACCCCAAAGCAGCTGCTGTGAATTTTGGCTGATAGCAAATGTAATCAAAGGAGCTGCCACGGCCAGGTAAGGAACATATTTGTCCCGGACCCCCCATTTGGTAAACAATCCAAATGCGTATAAGCCAAGCAGTGGACCATACGTATATCCGGCAATGATGAAAACTGAATTGATGACACTTTGGTCGTTGATCCATTTGAACATCAATATCACCAAAAACATCAGAGCCGTGAATCCGACATGGACCCGTTGACGTACTGATACCTGCTTGTCTGATGGGTATCTTTTTTCGATTTCAAGAAAATCATAGCAAAAGGAAGTAGTCAACGCAGTCAAAGTGGAGTCAGCACTTGAATAGGCCGCAGCGATAATCCCGAGGATAAACACAATCCCTACAAAAGAACTGAAATACGAAGTCGCAAGCAATGGATAAAGGTCATCCGATTTGGTAGGAAAAGGGATTCCATTGGTTTCGGCATAGAGGTAAAGTAGGATCCCCAATGACAAAAAGAGCAGATTGACCACTACAAGGATAATGGTAAACCAAAACATGTTTTTCTGGGCATCTCCGATATTGCGGCAGGTGAGGTTCTTTTGCATCATGTCTTGGTCGAGTCCAGTCATGACAATGGTAATAAAGGCCCCCGAAGCAAACTGCTTGAAGAAATTGGTTCCGGACTTCCAATCCCAATTGAATATTTCGGACCGGGGGTCATTGGCTATTGTACCCACAAATTGCTTGATGGTCAATATTCCCAAATCTTTTCCAATCAGGTAAATACTGAAAACTACAGCCAAAAGTAAAAAAAACGTCTGTAGGGTATCTGTCCAAACAACGGTTTTTATGCCTCCTTTGAAGGTATAAAGCCAAATCAATGACACAGTAATCAGCACGGAGACCCAAAAAGGAATTCCCCAATTATCAAACAAGACCAGTTGCAATACGCCCGCTACCAAAAAAACCCTGATAGAGGACCCCAAAGTGCGGGATAGAATGAAGAAAAAAGCACCGGTCTTATACGACCAAAAACCAAATCTGTCTTCCAGATAGGAATATATTGACACAAGATTGAGCCTATAATAGAGTGGAAGCAGCACTTTGGCAATCACAAAATATCCCAAAGTATATCCCAAGACCACCTGAAAATAATGGAAACCCGTATTGCCTACTTCCCCGGGTACAGAAATAAAAGTCACCCCCGAAAGTGACGCACCGATCATTCCAAAGGCTACCAAAAACCAAGGCGATTGTCTGTCTCCTGTAAAAAAACTGTCTTTGGAGACATTTCTTGAAGTAAACCAAGATATCAAAAACAAGAGCGCAAAATATGATGTTATGACGATTAGAATTAACTTTGGGTCCATAATGGCTTAAGGGTAGATTTCGCTAAATTGCCCATAATTATTAAATTTGCAAAATGAATTACCATACACAAGCATATCCCATGGTGGAAGAGGTCGAAGTCCTTTTAGAGGAATTGATCGATATTGATGAATGTGAACTGGTGGTGTTTAATGACGACTTCAATACTTTTGAACACGTAGCCAAAATTCTTATCAAAGTATGTCAGCATAGCCCGGAACAGGCAGAACAGTGTACTTTGATCGTTCATTTCAAAGGAAAATGTTCTGTCAAAAAAGGCAGCCGATCAAAATTGAAACCCATGTGCGAGGCAATTTTGGATGCAGGAATCCAGGCTGCCATCGTTTAATCATTCCCTACAGGTGAATTTCCCCTCCAAACTGATAGAAGAAGCAGTCAATGAAATCAGCCGACTGCCTGGAATCGGCAAAAAGACTGCGCTTCGTCTTGCCTTACACCTCCTCAAGCAAAAAGAGAATGTCACTGAAGAGTTGACGCATTCCTTGCTCTCCCTGCGAAAAGACATCAAATATTGCAGCATTTGCCATAACATTTCAGATGCTGAGGTGTGTAGCATCTGTGCCGGAAGAAGGAGGGACAGAAGCATCATCTGTGTGGTGGAAGACATTCCTGATGTACTCGCCATCGAAAACACCTCACAGTATAACGGCCTTTACCATGTCCTTGGTGGGATAATCTCTCCTATTCAGGGAATCGGTCCAGATGACCTGAAGATAGAATCCCTGATGAACAGGATTGCGAATTGCCAAGAAAATGAAAAAGTAAAGGAAATCATCCTTGCCCTCCCTGCTACCATGGAAGGCGATACCACTTCATTTTTTATCACCAGAAGACTCAAAGAATTTGGCATCAAGGTCAGCACCATCGCCCGTGGCATTCCGATCGGAGGAGAATTGGAATATACCGATGAAGTGACTCTGGGGCGGAGTATTCTGACACGGGTAAATTATTCTGCTGAATAGCAATTTTCTTTTGTCTGATTCAAAAGCATTTCTATATTTGCAGACCCATTAAAAAAGGGGGATTAGCTCAGCTGGCTAGAGCACTACGCTGGCAGTGTAGGGGTCATCGGTTCGAACCCGTTATCCTCCACCAAAGACTCACTGAAAAGTGGGTCTTTTTTTTGGCATTATACTTAGAAACAGTCACATAATATATATCAAACATAATCCGGTGCTCGAGCAATAACCATTATGGGGGATTGTCCTGATACTTCGCGATGGCTATAGCAGTACGCTAGGGGTTCATCGGTTCGAATCCCTGCCTGACGGCCTGCAGGCGTTATCCTCCACCAAAGACTCACTGAAAAGTGAGTCTTTTTTTTGTGCCTAGAACCGTTGAGTTAAATGTGTTGAATCGTATCCTGTGGGAAACTCAAAAACTCCTCACTTAATTATTTTACGACAATCTCCGTCACTATCGAAAAATACCTGAAACAGGGTATATTTTTTTAGAATATAAACAGTTAGTTTAGGCTTATCAAATTAGAGAAATGATTTAGATCAGGAATCAGAACGTTTTTGGACAGATTCCCTGATTTCTTTAAGTCTTTTAAAAAACTCCTTTCTGGAAATTTTCTTGCCATTGACTAGCCTTCTCTTGATTTCTGCTTCAGGGTCTTTGGCGAAGGGATTGAAGTTTGGATCTGCTTTCATTTTATCAATATACACTGGAAAAATAACTGACCAAAAAAAATAACAGATATGCTACAAACACTTTTAAAAATCGGAGAATGGCAGGGCAAAGGTAAAGGGGAATGGGAGCGCCATCTGGAATCTCCAAAGGTAGAATTCAAAGACGTGCGGGGAAATGAAATAACCAATTACACCCTCCCGATCATTTTCGTTTTTCCCCTGAATAAAGAAATTTGATTGCCAAAGAAAAAAAAATATACTTATGCGGTTTAGAATCAATTTGAGAAAAGAAGGAGGGCCAGGTTATCTGCCCATCAATTACCAATATGAACTTTCTTCTGCAATTTATAAGACAATTGACCGGTCTAACAGTCAATTCAGCCAATTCTTGCATGACCAAGGTTATGTCGGTTTTGGCAAAAAATTCAGGCTATTCACTTTTTCAAGGCTGCATTTTCAAAATTATAGAATTATTAAAGAGTCCGGAAGAATCGAGCATTCGGGTGAGGCGGCAGCATTTGAAATCTGTTTTTTGGTAGACAAGGCCGCTGAAGAATTTATAAAGGGATTGTTTATGGATCAGATTTTTGTGTTGGGAGACAAAATCAGTAAAGTAACTTATGCTATAGTCGGAATTGAGGCAGTAAGTCTTCCGCTATTTAAAGAAGTAATGAATTATCGTTGTCTGTCTCCGATTTTTATCAAGAAAAAAAGACCTGAGGGAGGTGAGGATTACCTCCATCCGGAGGATCGGGGATATTGCATGATGATGGTTCAAAACCTGCTTTCCAAAGCCGAAGCATTTCAAAACAGCATTTCGGGCCAAGAGCACGAAAAATTAAACATACCCGATTTTGAATTTAAGGTGACAAGTAAGGTGTATAAAAACGGTGTGAAGATCAAGCAGCTGACCGAACAGGAAACAATGCTGATCGGGTATATGTATGAATTTGAATTTAGGGCACCTATAGAACTGCAGGAAATCGGGTATTATGCCGGATTTGGGCAGTTGGGAAGTCAGGGTTTTGGATGTGTGGGGGTTAAAGCAGGAAAAAATAATGAAAATGTATAATCAGAACCTTCGGCTGCTGTGTAGTTCAATTTTTCGTAATTGTTCTTCCTTGATCTTATGCTTCAATTCTTCAACAAGAGGGGCGAATTTTTTCTCCAAGTCGTCCATTCTTTCTTTTGACATGGGATTGATCGGAAGATTTCTATCATCAAATGCTATTCCTTGGATGTTCTTTTTTGGCATATT
>JBBRFK010000170.1:0-8577 GCA_038224435.1 Cytophagales bacterium
GTATCTGAGGCACGGAAAGTTCCTTGTGGCAATACAAGAACGCGGTTTTCCGGCCGGCATCTGGCCTGCGAGCAAATGTCACCCTCCTCTGCTTGGATGTCTTCCAAAGAACCATAAAATTGCAGGCACCTGATAATAGAATTATCATTTGGCAACGTAGCTTCTTCAGTGGTAATCTCATACGTATTTTCTTGCCCTTCGCAAGAAGCTTTGTCATCGATATCCACGCCCTCCGGATCCGACAAGCCATCTTCATTGGAAACTTCCACAATCAAATTCCGGATTTCATGGATATTGTTCAATCCCCCTGTGGACGCGGTGAATCCGATTTTTAGGTTCTGGGGTGCAGGGAAATTATAAGGTCTATCAAATATGGTTACCATCCTTGGGTTATTAGCCTCAGTGGAAACCAGCATTTTTACAGTCAAAAGATATCCATCCCCATTTGGATCGGGCTTCAAATCCAAAAAGACTTTTCTGTATCCGGGAAGGTTGGGATCAATAACGCGGACTGTTCCAGGTCCACCTGAACTTATTGGAAATTGATCAGAGGGTATAAGTCCATCATTTCCAGGCTCCATGGTTTTTCGTCCAACGACAAAACCATATCCCAAAAGTCCGGTTCCCGGCCCTCTGATTACGATGGAGTTTGGGATCAAAGATTCTCCAATGCCCGCAAATCCACCATTCTTTCCTTCTTGGGTAGTGCCAAAGTTTCCATATTCATCAAGTCCAATCCCCAAATAGGCCCTTGACAAACCGACTTGGCCTCCCCGCTGTGCATAACCAAGTGATCCTCCAAAGCCACCGGTATTGAATACGGGTGTTTCGGCATCAAATAAAAAAGCCACGAGCCCATCTGCGCCATTGCCTCCGTAGCTGAAATATTCAAATTCAGCTTTGATCCCATAAGTTGAAGAAAAGGGAATATCTATATATATGTATCCGTTTTGCTCATTGACAGCATCGGTAAGGCGAAGTGTGCCATCCACAATCCTGGCATTACCACCAAAAACCGTGGCCGATTGGGTTCCACCACCATCGAATGTCTCACAATATGGAAAGCCCACCTGAGCTTTGCCTTCCGGAGTAAACAAAAGAAAGGCAAATGAGAAGCAGTAAAAAAATAGAAATCGTGGTTTTAACGGGTTTAGGGCTTTCAATTTTGGGAGAAATCTAAATTTACATTCACTATTAGCGTCGTAAAATACATATTCTCTTAAAAAATAAAAAGGCTTCTTTATATAAGAAGCCTTTTTGCCTTAAATGATTTCCTATTCTCCCGCAATAAGTCAACTTTTTACTAGGAAAATGAATGGAGGTCTATTCTTCAAATAAATTATTTTACCTCAATATCGTTTGTTTTCTGTCTGGCCCTACAGAGACCATTTTGATCGGTACACCAAGTTCTTTTTCAAGCAAGTCGACATAGTTTCTGAGTTCCTTGGGGAATTTATCATATTCATTGACTTCCGCCAAAGAAGTAAACCATCCCGGCACGGTCAGGTAAACCGGCTTGACCTCGTCGTTATTCAGCTCATAAGTAAGCCTATCTACCCGGGTCCCATCAGGAAGTTGGTAGTGGGTACAGATTTTTATTTCTTCGAAAATGTTCAGCACATCAGCCTTCATCATAAACAGCTGCGTCACGCCGTTGATCATGATGGAATATTTCAAAGCAGGCAAATCAATCCAACCGCACCTTCTCGGCCGGCCGGTGGTGGAACCGAATTCATTCCCCTCTTTGCGCATCGCGCCGCCTGTTGCGTCGTGCAATTCGGTAGGGAAAGGCCCGCTACCCACTCTGGTGCAATAGGCTTTGAATATGCCAAAAACGTCTCCGATTTTAGAAGGGGAAACGCCAAGTCCTGTGCAGGCTCCTGCTACCATCGTACTGCTTGAAGTTACAAAAGGGTAACTTCCAAAATCAATATCCAATAAAGAGCCTTGAGCTCCTTCTGCTAATACTTTCTTGCCAGAGGAAAGGTAATCATTGACCTCATATTCACTGTCAACAAGATTGAGTGTCCTAAAAAATGCCACTGCATCAAAGAAGGTTTTTTCAAGTTCAGGCAGTTGGACTAGATCAAACCCATAAAAGGATAAAATCGTCTTATGCTTTTCTACCAACGTGTTGTATTTTTCCTCAAAATCAGAAGCCAATATATCCCCAACCCGGAGGGCTACCCTCCCGATTTTATCCTGATAGGTAGGTCCGATACCTTTGAGGGTAGAACCTATTTTTTTGTCTCCTTTGGATTTTTCATAAGCCGCATCCAACAGCTTATGGGTAGGAATGATGATGGTGGCTTTTTTGGAAATGAATAGGTTTTTCTTGAAAGCGATATTGAACTTCCGGAGTCCTTCAATTTCTTTTCTCAAAACGACAGGATCCAATACGACGCCATTCCCAATGATATTGAGGATGTTTTCCCTAAAAATCCCTGAAGGGATCTGGTGCAATACATGCTTGATCCCATCAAATTCCAATGTATGACCTGCATTCGGACCCCCTTGAAATCTCGCAACCACATCATAATGAGGCGCCAATACATCCACTACCTTACCTTTTCCCTCATCTCCCCACTGCAGGCCTAAAAGAACATCCATTTTCATTTTAATCTATGTGTATAAAATTTTAAAATCAATTCGGCCGCAAAGTTTGTCATATCCTCAAAAAATAACAAACAACTCTTTCTATTTTCTGTAGAAATCCCAAAAATCAAATTTAAGATATGGCTTTTTTTGCCTCAATTATCGTGGGGAAAACAGTGAAAATATTATTCAGCTTGGTGATGATGAGCAGCTTTTGGACATGCTCTGAAGGTGCTGTAAGGTAAACCTCACCTCCTGAATTTCTCATTTTGGTGAGCATGGTGATCAATAACCCAATACCGCTTGAACTGATGTACCTCACCTCACTGAGGTCGACGACAAAGAATTTGATTTTATCATTGACTGCATCTGAAACAAACTCTACGAGCTTAGGTCCGACTTCATCACCGATCAAATCACCTGTCACAAACAGAAAATGGGCTTTCCCCTCTTTCTCAATCCTGTAATTTAACTTCATATCATTGCTTTGTTTTCGCAGTTTTCTTTTAGACAAGTCCCGTAAAGGATCAAGGAATGGTGCATGACTTTGAAATTTAAAATTTCGCTGACTGTATTTTGGATGTTTTGTATCCTGGGATCGCAAAACTCAAGCACTTTGTTGCAGTCCACGCAGATCAAATGGTCATGTTGTTTGTACCCATAGGATTTTTCGAATTGGGCAATGTTCTTCCCAAACTGATGCTTGGTGACCAAGTCGCATTCTTCCAATAGATCAAGTGTATTATAAACAGTAGCCCTACTCACCCTGTAATTTTTGTTTTTCATGCTGATATAGAGGGATTCTACATCAAAGTGGCCTCCACGACCATAGATTTCTTCCAGAATGGCATATCGCTCGGGTGTCTTTCTAAGCTTTTTATTTTCCAGATAGGCTGTAAATATTTTTATTACCTCTTCGAAAAGGGTCTGATTCAAGGCCATGAATTTTAGGTTTGTGCAAATATAACTTTTCTTATTTAGAAAAGATTCAGATAAAGGAGAAAGGGATATATGATTATCCGCTATTTTGCCATCTTAGGTAAAATATGACTAAGAAAAAAAAGGCCTGAGGTCTTGTGTCTCGCACCACGTGTCTTTTTGCCTTGAATCTCGAATCCAGTGGACCTGCTACATAAAATTGTGAGATTCTTGTGGGGGGTAAGCTCACACTATCTCTTACTTTGGTACTACTTTAATACTACCATGGTACAACTTTGGTATTACTCTGGTATGGCGATGTTAAGGCATAGAAGGAAGTTATCACAAGTCATAAAACCACAGTTGCAAATAGCATTAGCTGAAGGCAATAGAAAATGAAAACAATTTTCTATAGGTATTTCGTCTTGAAAAAGTACAACATGGAAAAGGATCGGAATAATCATACGTTTTCTTGGAAATTGGTCAAAAGTTAACGAATGGTGGGGGAGGGTATAACGGGTGGTTAGGAGAAAGTTAGGGGAAGTATAGGGGAAACAGGGGTAAAATCGGGTTTTCTGGTGTATTCTATTGTATTATTTCTAAAAAAATTGAACTATATACAGTTTTCTGTAATTTGATTATTTTGATAAAGTTGTAAGTTTATAGCGACTTTTAAGAAATCCAAATTTTTTGGTTTTTGATTTTTATAGGTCTTAAAAACGAAGCCGAAAAAGTATTTTTTTAAAAAATGGAGGAAGAAAATTAACAGACTCCGGGCGAGAGAAAAAAATTCCACAAAAACCGATTTAAAAAAACCGCCCTGAGCTGTTGCCCTAAATGATTCTCCTGAGTGAGGGACTCGTAGCCATTGATCTTACCCTATCAGCATCATAACCCAATAAACCATCCTGTCTGATCAGTTCCTGCTTCCTTGTTCTGTATGCCTTCAACTTTTCTGAACCATATTCCTCTTCCGCATATAACCACTGTTCAAAAAGAGTTTCGGAAACTTTGGACTTATAGTAAATAAAAGTGGTCTCCAAAAGGAATACAAAAGTCATAAATAACAGATAGGCGACTATCCTAAACCAGCTCATCATTATAAAAACATGGAGATCTTCAACCTTACTCAACAAAGAGTCTCTCCTTTTTTCTACGGATCCTGCTGCAAAGGCTTTGGCCTCCTCTTCCAATCTTAAAAGTTCAGCTTGATAAGCTTCCTGAAGATCCTCCCACCTTTTTTGGGCTTTTTCTACTTCGAAGGATTTTGCCTTGGCTACCGGTCCTATTCCAAATTTTCCTGTTCCTCCGCTCCCGTCCATTTCTGTGAGGTAAGAAACCTGCAGTTCATCGTGCTTCAATTTGGCCTGATCTACAGCTGTGGACAGTCTAGTCAACTCTTCTGAATGCTGATCTCTAAACTCTTTTGCTTTCTCCTTCTTTTTCTCTTGGGATAACTCCTTTCGGTATTCCTCCAAATCTCCCGAAAACACGATCAAGTCAAGAACCAAGGAGCCCAATAATGTAGCTACCAAGGCAAAACCAATACGGAGACGCTTGAGACCATCTATCCCATGGACTTTGGGAGTAGCAATAAAACTCCTGTCAATGGTCAAGATCATGCCGCCCAAAACAAAGGCTACCGAAAATGCAATCCACCAATCAGTGCCCATCAAGTGCCTGGCTAAGTAATATCCTGAAAAGGTCCAAAGAATGACCGGAATCAGCAGCAGGGTGCCTAAGGTCACGATTTTCTGCTTGCTGATTGTGGTCTGCTTGGATACCAATCTGTAATCATAGCCAAATAGGGTCGAGAATAATTTCAATAAGAATGTCATGGTCAAATCGTTTTAATGTGTGTGAAAATCAATTCTTCCTCACTCCAAAGCGCAAAGCCTTTTCTGAAACCGGCCTTATACAGCCGTACCGATTTTTCTATAAATCCCTCACCAATTGCTCCGAGATCAATTTGGATTAAAAGCTCCCGTTTTTGCCCTACCAATTGACTATGTTTGGTTTTGATCGGTTCATAGATTTCTGGCAGCTTTTCCCTAAGCTCCTCAGTCAACCGAACCTCCATTTCTGATAGTCTCAAGTCAATCTCCTGAATCGCTTTGTAATAGGCTTCCCTAAAATCAGCCGCTATAATGTCCAAATGCTCTTCCATCAGAGTCAAACAGTGCTCCTCATAGCCATCACGCTTTCCCATACTGTAATATTCCTTGGCCAACAGCTCTTCCAGGATGGTTTTCCTTTCTACTTCTTTTTCTGCAACCGGCGCTTCCCTGAAGATCTCGGACGGATGCCGGTCCTCTACAAAGGTCATCTTGTCTATTAAAGGGAGAGATGCAATCTCCTGAACTGGTGCTGCTTTGGCTACCTCTTTTTTTCCGAATAATCTGCTGAATACTGTCATGGTCTTGCGTTGTTTAAATGTCTTTGATTGGAATTGGAAATATTCTATGTCCTTCTGAGTGACAGCTTCCGCAGAGTGTCACCAACAATATGGGATGGTATTCCCATGGCTTTGACCATTCAGAGGTAGCTTTTTTTCTATGGTATTGCCGGTGGTGCACTTGAAGATCTTGCAGGCTGCCACAAAGCCTGCATTGGTGTCCGTCCCTGTCCAGTATCCGCTGCCGAAGTTGCCTCCATTGGGGGTCGAGTAGTTTTTCCAAGTATTTCTCTTTTTGAATTATCAATGTATCTGTCATAGCTGAACTGGTTTAGAATGTTGATACAAATTTAAATTTGAAGTGTGAACTGAGTGTTCCTACTCTCTTGCCCTCTTAATTCTTCCCAACCTTTTTGGTTTCTTTCTGATTTTATGGACAGCCTTTTCACTTTTATAGCAGGTGATCACTTCTGTTTTTTCTTTGTTTGTGACCACGATCAGTTTGGATAAGGCAGCTTGTTCCTTTGCAGTGAATCCTTTCATTTTTTTCTTGGGAATGAATAGGAACTTCAGGCTTTGTTTGTGAATGGCCGTCCCACGGGTGATTACTGTCATGACTGTTCCGGTCTTTATCCCCCTCTGCCCAAGTCTGAGCATACTGTGTCGGCTAAATTGGATTCCGGTACTTTGGTATGATGTTTTCATTTTGATTTCGTTTTAGGGGTTACCGATTGATTACCCCACAAAGCAAAGCGCCAAGTAGGACCTGTGTGTTCCTACTTGGCGCAAAGTTTAAAATCTCTTTATAATACCTCAAAAAATCCTCCCTAATGGGCGGTTATCAAAAATAAATCTAACTCAATCATTCCCGGTAATGCAGCTCCATTTCTTGGATCAATGACCTGATTTTATTTTTTGCCGAAGTCGGGGAAACAATTCTGATACCGGCTCCATGCGAAAGAATCATAGCATAAAACTCGTAATTGGTTTTGATGTCTATTTTGAAAGTAATCCATTCCTCTGACTCAGTAGCTTTTATGAGTTTTTGAGAGTCATGGATCGGTTTGGTTTTGATATAGGGCCAAAGGGATTTTTCGACCTGTAGTGTCACCGTCTGCACAGTTTCGTGGGTGTAATTGGTGACGCCAATGATATCTTCAAAAAAATCCTCGGGACTGTCCCCGGGATACGGCCTAAATGGATGGCTATGTGGGAGGACTTCCAATATCCTATCCAAGGCCAGATTGGTTAGGTAATTTTCCTGATCGGTATGGCACAGGACAAACCACCTTTTATTGAACTGCTTTAACAAATAGGGGGAAATAAGGTGGGTTTCTTTTTCCTTATTGAAAGGTGCATATACCACCTTCAAGGTGGTTTTGTTAATAATCGAAAGGTAAAGTGGGTCTATCCATTTCAAACCCTTAAGGAAATTACTTCTATCAAAGCTTATTGCGGTTTGCGGTTTGTCAAGTCCGTTAAGCTCCTTGAGTTTGGTGGAGAATTCTTCTATCCAGTCAAATTGGGGCAATCCTTTGAACCGCTGTAGGGTAAGGATTGTATTTCTTAATTGTTCGGCATCTTCATCATTGATGGGACTTTGGCCAATGGAAAAATCCTGGTTGGCATACTTAAAGAACACCTTTTTCTCTTTTGGCAATTTATACCTTTCTATTTCGGCGCGATAGCCACTTTCACTTTCCATAAAATCAATATCCTTCCTGATTTGTCGTGTAGAAATCAGTTTATCCCTTTTTCTTCCATCAAATTCCTCAATTGCTTCAGTACATACCTGTGCTAGTTTATAAATATCATAATGGGCAAATTTTTTTCTAAAACACTTGTCCATAGCCCGGTGGCGGATGAGCGCAAAATTATTTCTTGACATGTCCTTTTGGTTTAAAATTCGCTTTGGAAAGTAAAGAATCCTGACTGTAATTTTAAAGAAATAAGACAAAAAAAGGTTTTTGTCTTTCAAAAAAAACGTGGCTCTAAATAGCCAATCCTTTGGCTAGGAAAATATTTTGATCAGACACAGAACCAACAGGGAAGATGGAAGAGGCAAATAAGAGCGTAAAATCTTTGCCTTTGAAGTATATATTGGGCAAAAAAAAACCACTAAAAGGCAGGACGCCTTTTAGTGGTTTTGAATTAAAGACCCATCTTGGCGGATGGGGGAATAATGCTACGGGTATCTTCTACCCCCTTTGGTACCTGAACTTACTCAGACCGGCAACTTTTTTTCTATTTGGAAAAACAGGTTGACAGGTCCACTTTCTTCCTGCCTGCACCGAGTAAGCATTTTCCAATGCTTGCCCAAAGGGTGGCGGAAGTTGCTTTTTAGGAAGAATGTTTTTGCTCTCTAGTCTGGAATCATCTCGTAGCCAATATACCCTTGCGAAGATATTCTTTATAAAAGAAGGTATATTGTGTGGGTTACATTGCTTGGTTTGACCTAGCAAAATGTTTCGTAGGTGACGAGTCAGGAACGCCTAAATCCTTGTTGTAGTGGATAGCCTGTCCCGATGACCGCAGGGAGATCGGGAATACTTTTTGATGCCCTAACAATTGAGGAGCTCCCCCGCAGCCTGGCTCCTCCCTAAAAACAGTCTATGGACTGTTTTCTTAACGGTCAGCCCTCCTTGTTGTAGTGGATGATACTTTTTGGC
>JBBRFK010000171.1:0-8542 GCA_038224435.1 Cytophagales bacterium
CATTTACGATGACGAGGTACATTTCAACAGGTACAGACTGGCATCAATCAAATCAGCTGTTTATGAAGTTTTTTCATATCCATGGGCTGATGCCTACCTCAGGCTTTGTAGGACTTACGAAAAGGAATGTCTGAAAACCGGTTTGCAGGAAAGGATTTGGAATGGGCCGCCTATTGCGGGAAAACTTTTTGGAAAGAGTGAAATTCCGGGAGACCTTTCCGGAAACGGATCTTCGGGTTGGAAATTGAATGCCTATAACGACACGCAATATGACCTTGTCAGCCGGCTTCACGGATTAAAATTGATCAGAATACCGCTATATGAAAACCTGATGATTGGCGGCAGCTTAAAGAAAATAGACGACCTTTTGCTGCATCCAAAGGAAGAATACCAACAAGGCATCTTCAATTGGTTTTCAAGGAAGTTAGTTTAAAAAATCAACCATTTTTAAGAGAACAGCCCATACATCTCCCGGTCAATCCGCTGCACGATTGAGGAGAAATCTTCCGGATATTCCACAAAGTCCATCTGGTTGACATCCACAATCAGTAGTTTGCCTTTGTCATAGCCACCTATCCATTCCTCATAATGTGAATTCAAGTTTTTCAAATAGTCAATCCGGATAGCATTTTCATAGTGCCTGCCCCGCTTTTCTATCTGTCCCACCAATTTTGGGATATCTGCTTTTAGATAAATCAGCAGGTCAGGAGCTTTGACAAAATTGATCATAGAATCAAACAAAGACAGGTAATTTTCATAATCCCTTTCGGAAATCAATTTTGATTTGTAAAGATTGGCTGCAAAAATATAAGCATCCTCATAAATGGTCCGGTCCTGAACCACCGACAATCCTCCTTCCCTGATTCTCTTAACCTGATTGAAACGGCTGTTGAGGAAATAAACCTGAAGGTGGAATGACCATCGCTTCATATCTTCATAAAAATCAGCCAGATACGGATTATTCTCTACTGCCTCCAGCTCTGCATGCCAGCCATAATGTTTGGCCAATTTGATCGCCAAGGTTGTTTTTCCACTTCCGATATTTCCTGAAACCGCTATATGCATGGTATTTTTTTACAATGAAATTCTGTCTGATTAGGCAGGATTTCAATTTGTTATTACTTATTTGAATCTTTTTGAAACTTTCAATTCTTTGCTTCCCGGAGTGTATTCATAAAATCCCTCACCGGTTTTCACGCCTTTGAATCCCGCTTCCACCATATTGACCAACAATGGGCAGGGTGCATATTTAGGATTGCCAAAGCCATCATGTAAAACCCTCAGGATGGAAAGACAAACGTCAAGCCCTATAAAATCCGCCAATTGGAGAGGACCCATCGGATGCGCCATTCCCAGTTTCATCACGGTATCGATTTCCTCAATGCCGGCTACTCCTTCGAATAAAGTGAATATGGCTTCATTGATCATCGGCATCAAAATCCTATTGGCTACAAAACCCGGATAGTCATTCACCTCAACCGGTTTCTTTTCAAGTTTTGAAGAGATTTCCATCACAAAATCCGTAGTCTCCTTGGAAGTCGCATATCCTTTGATCACTTCGACAAGCTTCATTACCGGCACGGGATTCATAAAATGCATGCCGATCACCTTATCAGGACGCTTGGTTACTGCACCGATTTTGGTGATTGAAATAGAAGATGTATTGGAAGCCAAAATGGCGTTTGGTGGACATAATTCATCCAATTGACGAAAAAGGTCCAATTTGACCTGAAGATTTTCTGTAGCAGCTTCAATCACCAAATCTGCATGCCGAACCCCTTCCTCGAGAGAGGTGAAAGATTGGATCCGGCCCAAAGCATCCTGCTTATCATCCTCTGTCAAACTTCCTTTTGCTACCTGTCTATCCAAGTTTTTGGAAATGGTGACCAAAGCCTTGTCTAAAGCTAATTGCTGGACATCGATAAGGGAAACCTGATGGCCATATTGGGCAAAAATATGGGCGATTCCGTTTCCCATGGTACCGGAACCAATTACAGAAATTTTATTCATTTTGATTTGGGTTTAGTATTCAGCTAGTTAACTTTTGAAATGAAAAATGACCCAATGATGGGATAATCTTTCAGATTTAATTTTGACCAAATCTAATTTGATTCAGAAGTAATTCCAATTCCCAATCGTATAAATTGGCTAACTTTGGAACATGAAGGAATTAGGAAAAATCAGTTCACTTTTAATAAACCGGTTCACTGCCAATGGGGCATACCTTGCCCTTCGCGAAGGAGGTGAAGTTTTATTGCCAAAAAGCTATTTGAAAGGCGAGGAAAAGGAAGGGGAGGAATTAGAAGTATTTGTGTACACAGACAGTGAGGACAGGCCGGTCGCTGTTACCAACAGGCCGGTAGCACTTTTGGATGAATTTGCGGTCATGGAAGCCAAAGAAATCACAGATTTTGGGGCTTTTATGGACTGGGGGCTCCCAAAGGATCTTTTTGTTCCTAATTCCGAAATGGGTAAAACCATGGAGGTCGGTGCCAAATATCTGGTGATGGTCTGTCAGGATTATAAAACCAACCGTTTGATCGGCGTATCAAAATATGAGGATTTCGTATTGAGCGATACGGTGGCTTATGTAGCAGGGCAGGAAGTTGACGCTTTAATTTTTGAGGAAACTGATTTGGGATTTAAAACCCTCATTGATGGAAGTTATGAAGGACTGGTCTATAAAAACGAGGTTTTCCAACCCATCAAGGTAGGCGATAGGATAAAGGCCTTTGTCAAAAAAAGGAGGGAAGATGGGAAGATAGATTTACAGCTGTTGCCAACTGGCCGGGAAAAATACGAGGAAGGGGCTGAAAAAATCCTGGAATCCTTAAAAGTCCGTAAATTTTTGCCCCTTCAAGATAAATCATCCCCTGAGTCCATCAAAGAGTTGCTGGGAATGAGTAAAAAGCATTTTAAACAGTCAATTGGTCAACTATATAAAGCCAAAAAAATCACTATAAGTGAGGATGGGATCAGACTCGTTTAGTCCAATTCAAGAATATTGTTTGGAGTAAGGCAAAGCACGGCTTTGTCTTTTTTTATGGCTATCGGCGCCTTCAGTAGATGTGGGTTTCTGATCAGGATATTGAGCCACCCTTCATCGTCCCATGATTTGCCTGCGATTAAATTCTGGTAGTCAGGATGGGCCCTGTTCAGCAAATCCTTTGGCCTGAGATTCAGCTTGTCCAGAATCGTCCTCCATCCGGTCATGGTGATGGATTCTTTTTCAATATTGATTTCGTTGATATGACGGGCTATTGACTTTGCATAGGCCCTCATTTGTTTGTCTACACTGTGGCTTGGATTGTAGTAGAAAAACAATTCGTTGGGATGTCCTTTCATACTATATTGGTTTATAGACACTTAATATAACTTTTTAAAAAGGATTTACAAAAAATTTATCTTTATTATTTCATATTTTAATTCAATTATGTTCCATTTTTATATTTCCATGAAAGAAAATTTAAGCAAAAACTCAAGAACAGAATATCATTAGACATGAAAATTCTGTTTATTTATCTTTAAAGTTCTTTTCCGGTACTATCTTTTGCAGGCATTGAAAAACTTCAATTTAGCCTCGTCCCGATATCTTCATCGGGATTAGGAGCAATTTAAAATTAAATTTGGCTATGGGGATCATTCAGGATAGTCATGTTTTATTTTATGATTGTACGCTTTCTTGCCACCAACCAAATAAAATAGGGTTTGATTTCAATTAGATCTGCTGTGGACTGTCGTCTATGGACTATCGGCGATTATCCGTATCAAAAGAGATTCAAAATAAACTTAGTGGCATCATTGCGGATAATCATTTTTTATTTAAACTCTACCCTTCAGAATTACTTTGGTTTGACAGACCGAATCCGAAATATTTAAAGACTTTGTAAAAGAATTTAGGAAGTAAGACATTCTGTTTATTATTTTAGGGTCCTGAACCTATGGAAAAATAACCATGAATATAGAACAAGAGCATTTTTTGGGAGTCGATGTCGGTGGTACCCATCTGAAAATCGGCCTAGTCAACAAGCAAGGTGAGATGGTTTCGTTTTACAAAATTGATACTGCGCCGTACCGGGATGACTCAAAAGGATTTAGTATTTGCTTTACTGAGGGAATGGCTGATATCTTAAAAAAATATCCTGAAGTCAAAAAAGTCGGAATTGGACTACCGGGTCTGATCTCCAAAAACAGAACAACCACTTTGGAAATACCCGCGATACCTGACCTCAACGGGTATAACCTCAAAGGCGAACTCAAGAAAAAATATCCCGGCATTGCATTTTATCTCGAAAATGATGCCGCTGCTGCCGCGATCGGAGAATACCGCTATGGTAAAAACAATCCTCCCGAAAACTTCCTATTTATCACCATGGGAACCGGAATTGGAAGCGCCTTGGTATTGGATGGAGAAATCTTCAAAGGATCCAAAGGAAATGCGATGGAAATGGGACACATGCTTTCCCGCGGTAACGAAGGATTGGAGAAGTTGGTAGGAAGAAACGGTATCCTCAAAATCATGGAGCGATTCATCCAGGGATATCCAAGACTTGCAGGGGAATTGATAAACAAAGAACTCGGAACACACCTTTTGGTAGACACTGCTAAAGCAGGAAATGAGGTTTCCTTGATGGTATTTGAGGAAGTAGGTAGGATTTTGGGAGAAGCGATTGTTTCTACTATCAGAATACTCGATGTAACACATGTTTATTTTGGAGGCGGAATTTCTGCAGGATTGGAATATATGATGCCTTCCTTAGACAAAACCGTCAGACAGTACCTTACTCCCTATTACGTCAAGGATTTACAATTAGTAAGAGCAACTTTGGCAAATAATGCCGGAACACTAGGTGCGGCAGCCTTGTGTTTCATGGAAGATAAATAAAGAATATTAAGGTTGAAATGTCAGAAGGTTTTAAGGTTTGATCTAAACCTTAAAACCTTTTTTTGTGAAAAGTACCTTCGATTTAATCTCAACAAATTTTCAAACAGACCCAAAAAACTTTGAAACAAAACATCGCAACTTTTTATTCCCTTACGGATCAAGCCTACTGATCACAACCTCACTCACACGGCTGTAAGCATTCATCCTGAGCATGACTTTCAATGGGGGTTCCGCATTTGGATCTACTTCTGAGCAGGAAGGAGCCGGATCGATAAAATAAATAAAAAATGATTGGCTCCTGTCTGTCAATTCCACCTTGTCAGGCCTTCCAAATGTCTTGATGATGGCTTGGTTGTCTTTGCCCAACAAATCATTTTTCACTTCTCGAAAACCCTCCAATTCCTGCGTCCTCAACCCGATACAGCCATCTCTATCCTTTTTCCAGTTTTCAAGGTTTACATTTTTGAGGTCCACTTTACTGGAGCAGGCATAAAAAAGAATTGAAAAAGAAACTATTCCAAAAACAAGAATATAAAATTTACGCATTTTGTGGGGTTTGATTGACTGATTTTTGGAAATTTTTTACTGTTCCATAATTAAACCAAAGCCAAAAGTAGGAGAGTGCAGCATAAATAGAAAGGAAAACAATAGATATGTTCTCCGAAGCCAATTCCCGAAGAATAAACCAATTTGCCATCACAAAAATAGCCACCCTAAGAATTTCCTGAATATGATACCATCTTTTTTGCTCAAAAATTCCTGAAAAACTTACAGTACTCCAAATGATCAGCACCGATAGGCCGGCTTTGGTCGTCCAGTCAAATTTGTCAAGGTTGAAAAGAAAAAAAGCCGTCAATCCCATCAAAACTATGTATTGGAAGAAAACATACCAATTTAAAGCCAAAGGCACCGCAGTGTCGAATTTTTTGTAATCAGATCCCACATCTTTTACTTCACGATAACCGCCAAGATAGTCGGGAAGCCATCCGGGTTTATTGTATAGATATCTCATTTTGTCCTTAAGACCGGAAATATTCCCCATTTCCTTTTTCATCAAGGCATAATGGGAAATATTCACCCATACTGGATTCCAGCTTTGCACAGGGGTGGTGATACCATAAGTTGGCCTTTCTTCCTCTTCCTGAAAAGTCCCAAACCACTTGTCAAAAATGATAAAGGTTCCACCGTGGTTCTTGTCAATATATTTTGGATTGCGCCCATGATGGACCCGGTGATGGGATGGGGTATTCATGAATTTCTCCAAGAAACCCATCCTGTCAATGGCCTCTGTATGGATCCAAAATTGGTATAAAAGATTAATCCCCGAAACCAAAACCAACATCACAGGATCAAATCCGATAACCGCCAAGGGCAGGTAAAATATAAATGTCCAAATGGTCTGGGTGGAACTTTGCCTCAAAGCCACAGACAGATTGTATTCCTCCGAAGAGTGGTGTACTACATGGGCGCCCCAAAAAAGGTTGATCTCATGACTCAGTCTATGTGCCCAATAATAACATAAATCATAAAGGAAAAACAGGATAAAGAAAGTCCAGACATTGTTTGGAATTTGAAATAAACCGAATTTCTCAAAAAAGAAAATGTAAATCCCAATAGACAACACTTTGAGAAAAACTCCTGAAACTTGTGACACGACTCCAAGGTTGATATTGGTAATGGCATCGTTAAGTCTATAACTTGGGCTCTTTTGAAACCGTAATACGAGCAATTCTATCCCCATCAGGATAAAGTACATCGGGATGGCAATGACGACAGGACTCAAATTCATCTTATTATCAGGTAATTGGGTTTTTGGAAAGGAAAGCTACTTATAAAAACCCAAAAGGAAAAAAAGTGTTTCAGATTTGTACAGCCATTAATCTTTATATTAGCGTCCAAAATCAACTTATTTATGTATTACCGATTCGGAAAAGTATTTCATTTCATTACAGTACTCCTGTTTTTATTCACTTTCCTTTATTTCTATTCGGCCATGCCGGATTTTGTAGCCTACGAACTCGATGAAAACGGGTATGCGACAAAGGAAATTTCTAAAGGATCATTTTTTTATATCGGTATCATTCTTTTTGGGGTATTGAACTTTGTATTGATCACGCCTGCCAAACTGATTGAAAACAAAAGTACAAAAACCTTCAGGCAGCTGTTTCCGAAAGGGGACATCTTCAGGGACTATATGTTGACTTGGATTTACAGTTTCACCGGAGCGATCAACATCTCTCTTGCCATCATGAGTCTGTTTGTCCATGCCATCAACAACCAGAACGAAATCGGTTCGGGCAGTTATTCAATTTTCTTTTATATGATTCCTATTCTTTTTGTGGTTTGGATTATCGCTTTGTTTTGGATATTGTTGCAGAAATTCAATGCAATCAGGAGTAACAGTCCCATTTAACAAAATTACCACTAGCAAATTTTCATGGCAGAAAACGTAAAATACAACGAGGACAGCATCAAGTCGTTGGATTGGAGGGAACATATCAGGCTGAGACCGGGTATGTACATCGGGAAGCTTGGAGACGGAAGTGCACATGATGACGGGATATATGTTTTGGTCAAAGAAGTCTTGGACAACAGCATCGATGAACACATGATGGGCTACGGCAGGGCTATCGACATCAAAATATCCGAGCACAAAGTAGAAGTCAGGGATTTTGGCCGGGGCATTCCCTTGGGCAAAGTCATTGATTGCGTTTCCAAAATCAATACCGGAGGCAAATATGATTCCGGAGCATTTCAAAAATCCGTGGGATTGAATGGTGTCGGTATCAAAGCAGTAAATGCCCTGTCGGATTTTTTCAAAGTCCAATCCTACCGGGATGGGGATACCAAAGTGGCCCAGTTTGAAAAAGGGATCTTGGTGGAAGACCGTTCCGTTGAAAAAACAACGGAGCGAAACGGCACCAAAGTCGTTTTTTCCCCCGATGCCAGTGTTTTCAAAAATTACCATTTCATCCCCGAATACCTTGAAAACCAAATCTGGAATTACGCTTTCCTAAATGCAGGACTGACGATCAATTATAACGGAAAGAAGTTTTTTTCTGAAAAAGGGCTTTATGACCTGTTGATGAGAAAGGTAGATGAGGAAAGCATCAGGTATCCGGTCATCCACCTCAAAGGATATGATATTGAAATTGCCCTTACGCACTCCAATCAATACGGTGAAGAATATTACTCCTTTGTAAACGGACAATTTACCACCCAGGGAGGTACGCATCTCGCAGCCTTCCGAGAGGCCATTGTCAAAACCATCAGGGAGTTTTACAAAAAAGAATTCGATGCATCAGACATCAGGGGGAGTGTGGTCGCAGCGGTTGCTGTTCGCGTCTTGGAACCTGTTTTTGAATCCCAGACCAAAACAAAATTGGGTTCCCAGTCCGTAGGTCCTGACGGACCGACATTGCGGACCTTCGTCAATGACTTTGTCAAAACAGAACTTGACAACTACCTGCACAAAAATCCTGCTGTTGCCGATGCTTTACTCAAAAGGATTTTGCAATCTGAAAGGGAAAGAAAAGAAATCTCAGGCATCAAGAAACTGGCAAATGAAAGAGCCAAAAAAGCAAACCTCCACAACAAAAAACTGAGAGATTGCCGGGTGCATTATGACGATCCCAAAGGGGATGAAGAACAAAAAAA
>JBBRFK010000172.1:0-8484 GCA_038224435.1 Cytophagales bacterium
GAGATATATTCCTCCAGCCCATGACGTGTATAAGATCCGGTTTTTGCGGCCTCGCCTGTAAAGATTGCCGTGACTTTTTTTTCTTTAAGCCATCGGAAAAGTCTTTTTATCTCTAAGCGAAGAATGCCAAGATCTGTAATACCCGCAAAAAGAGATTCAATAGAATCTAAAACAACACGTTTGGCACCGATAGAATCAATGGCATCTTCCAAACGAACGAATATCCCCTCGAGATTAAAGTCGACTTCCTGAATGTCTTTGCGCTCTAAAATAACATGTTTAAGCACAATCTTTTTTTGCACTACAAGCGCTTTCAGATCCATATTGAGAGAAGCTACGTTTTTAAAGAGTTCTTCCTCTGTCTCTTCAAACGACATGAGAATTCCAGGCTCGTTGTAATCGGTAACACCCTTAATTAGAAAATCAATTCCAAAAAGGGTTTTTCCAGAGCCTGCGTTGCCGGAAACTAAGGTTGATCCATTTTGAGGAAGTCCGCCTTCGGTAATTTCGTCAAAACCCTTGATGCCGGTAGGGCATTTGAGTGATTTATTCGGGCTAGTCGTGATTTTTCCCTTCGTGATTTTTGCCATGATGGTGGTGCTTTGTCATTTCTTTTAGTAGAATTTCCATAGCTTTTGTTCCTATCTAAAGCTACCAAATTTATTTAGACTGTCGATTTTACCGGTTTGTCCATTAGGTATAGATCTATTGATATTTCCTCTATTGGCATAACATTACCCCTAATTTGTTTGGATAGTTTTATTGTGACTAATGTAACAAATTGGACGGATAGATATAGTTTTTATTTAAACGGGCTGTTCCCACTGATGCTCATTACCCAAGGTTAATAAGACTTATGTTTGAGGCTCTGTTCCCTGTTTTCTCACTTGAAAGATTTACCTAATCCAAATCCCTAATACCAGAATGGCGGGCAACCATGAAACAAAAGATGCCAAAACTTAGCATTCCCAACGCTACTGCTCCCATAAGAAAATTACCATAAGGTAAACTTAATAAATATTGCAAAGCACCTTCGGTTCCCTCAAGGGCATTGGCATTATGAGCCAAGGAAACCCTGATTAAAAAAAAAGAAATGATCCCAAAAACCACTCCTCTGGCTATATACCCAAATCTTCCGCTTTGTTTAATAATTTTGTATTCATTTTTATTGTCAAGATGTTCATCAATCTGTTTCATGTATACACCGCTAAAACCCAAGTAGCACTGCCAAATGGCGTTTAAACCCGTTCCTATAGCAATTATCCAGATCACCCAGATTCCCCACTCTTTGTCCAGCAATAGGCCTAGTGCTTCTTTTTTTTGAGAATCATCGTCTGACGAACTTCCATTACTTAGAAGTGGTTGCGCAAATGAAAAGGCCAGGACTGCGTAAAATATTCCCGAAAAAGCGAATTGGATTCTGGGACCAATCCTTTTTTCATCTTCGCCGCCGCTGGGGTCAACTGCGGCTTCGTAAAAGCGCCATAAGCTATGGGCCAATAAACCTAAAGCTACAATTGTAGCGAGTATTACTCCGCCGGGCAAACCATGAAGAAATTGAACAATACCTGAATTCCCTTTAATATCTCCTCCCAAGCCAAAAGCAACCATTGCAGCTAAAATTCCTATCAGGGCATACACTAAACCTTTACTGTAGAAGCCAAATTGCTTTAGATTTTTTATTTTGTCTTTCCTTGATTTCTTCATATCCTGATATCACCAAATGGGAAATTTCTTTGTGGAATTAGTAGCAGTAATAATATTTAACATAAGCTGTGCCATAGTTACGAACTGTTAATTCCGCTCTATTTTTAAATCCTGAGCATAGTTGATTTAAGGGTGACATAAAAGTTTGAATATGAGTCGATAGAAAAGACAAAGTCGATTCAGATTAATTAATTTACTGTTTTTTCTAAAGCATTTTGTAAAACTCAATCCTTCCTTTCTCTAATCACTACCCGTACAGTGGTCTTGAACAGTTTGATATTTGAGGATAAGTATAGGATTTGGGATAAAAAACAGATTAATCCCCTTGCCTAGGCCTAATTTGAAATCACATTTTCTAGCAAATCAAATATTACAATAACCTCGACAAGGGATGGTAAACGCGGATGAATGTTTAATTTCACCACCTATTGACAGTAACCCACTTTCCTTTTCCAAAAATCCAACCCAATGTTCTTCTACCTTTCCCAGTTCCTGAGTTTTTTGGCCATGCCGCTGACTATTGTTATGATCCTGCTGATCGCTGGATTTTGGCTTCGCAAAAAAAAATACGGCAAGAAATTGATGCTGAGTGGGATCATATTGTTGCTGTTTTTTTCAAACCAGTTTTTGGCAAACCTCGCCATGCATGCTTGGGAACCGGAATTCAAATCTTTTGAGACTTTACCAAATTATGAGGTGGGAATTGTCCTGACTGGAGTCACCAACCTCAACAAAACAGTCTATGACCGTACTTTTTTCAACAAAGGTGCCGACCGGGCCACGCATGCTGTCCAACTTTATAAATTAGGTAAAATCAAAAAAATCCTCATCACAGGAGGACAGGGACTTGATCCGTCAAATCCCAATACCGAAGCCAAGTTATTACAGGATTTTATGGTGATGGTAGGTGTTCCGAAGGATGATATTTTGGTAGAACCTGAAGCGATAAACACCCGGGAAAACGCTTTGTTTTCCAAAGAAGTCCTTTTACAGAATGGATTTAATCTTGACCAAAAGTTTTTACTGATCACTTCAGCTTTTCACATTCCCCGGTCAAAAGGCTGTTTTGACAAAGTCGGGTTGCAGACAGATACATTTCCAGTGGACTATTATTCAGAAGATATCCGCTTCAGCATACCCCTATTACTTCAGCCAGAACCACATTCCATTTTCCTATGGCATCGCCTTTTCAAAGAATGGATCGGGATTACAGTCTATTGGGTGGTGGGGTATTTTTAAGTTGTGGAATCCGTCATTCTGAGTGAAGCGGAGAATCTCTTGGTACTTTATTCCCGTTGCTTTAATAGTTTTGATAGTTGTCTGCTTTGCTTTATCACATTGTCCATGTTTGTGAGCTTGGTACTTAGTATATGATACTTGGTACTAATTGGTACCTGCCTGCAGTTCCAACCTGTAACTTTTCACCTCTCACTATCTCTTTTCCCTTCCCCACTGAAAACTGAGACTGCCCACGGGGAACTAAGACTACCAGCTGAGCCTATGTCTTTACAATTCCTGAGTGAGAATAGCCAAAGCCGTCTTGATGCCTTCTTTGAAATTTCCCAACCGGATATTTTCATTCGGCCCATGTTGGTTGTTATCAGAATTGACAGTCACCACGGTCACCGCCGGCACCTGCAAAGCATCCACAAACGGTGCAATAGGAAGTGACCCGCCACTGATCCTGATTTTGATCGGTTCTTTGCCAAAAGCCTTGACCATCGCCTTGTTCAGCCAAATACCAGGCTCCGAATCGAAGGAAGTCCGGAAAGCCTGATAGGAAATACTTCCTTTCCACATCAGCAATTTTGGGTGTTTTGCCCGCTCCTCATCTGAAGGAATACGGTCAAGGATATGGTAACCCTGATTTTCTATATGCTTTCTTACAAGAGAAAAAAGCTTATCAGGATCACTTTCGGGCACCAAGCGGATGTCAATCTCCGCTGTGGCATCAGCAGGCACGATGGTTCTTGCCTCATTCCCTACCCAACCGGAGGACATTCCCCTGATATTCAATGAGGGATATTGCAGGGATTCCTGATAGGTGGTCCCTACTTTGTCTACGCTCCCAATTCCCAATTTTTTCTTGATATCCGATTCATTGTCGGGTACCTGTCTCAATATTTCTTTTTCGGTCTCGGTCAATTTGATCCCATCATAAAATCCCGGAATGATCACCTTGCCCTGATCGTCCTTCATAGAAGCAAGCAATTGGGCCAACCTGAAAGCCGGATTTGGCGCATAGTTTCCATAATGACCACTATGCTGTGCCGCCCTAGGGCCGAAAACCGTAAGGGTAATTTCTGATATTCCCCTAGCCCCAAAGCTGAGTGTCGGCTCATTACTCAAATGCCTCGGTCCGTCCATGATCAGCATCATGTCGGCGGCTAACTTTTCCTTATGTATTACTACTGCCGCGGGCAGATTTGGTGAACCTATCTCTTCCTCAAAATCCAAGATGACTTTGATGTTGTAATTGGGAGATTTTCCCTGCTCCTTCAGTGCATCCCAAGCAGTCAGAAACATGGCCAAGGGGCCTTTGTCATCAGAGGAAGAACGTGCAAAAATCCGCCATTCAGCATCATAGGAAGAAGTCAAAGTTTCCATTGGAATGATTTCCCATTTGCCGTTTACCATCTTTTTCAATACCGGTTTAAAGGGATCTTCCTGTTCCCATTTTTTTCTATCCACAGGCTGACCATCGACGTGGAAATAAAACAGAACAGTCTTTTCGGCTTTGGGTACTTTCATTTCAGCCAATAGCATGGGAAAACCGGCAGTCTCCAGCCTTTGGGTTTGCCAGGTTCTTTTTTGAAAGTTTGCTTCACACCATGCTATATTCGGAACAAGTTCTTCCCGAACGTTGGAATTGTTGGGAATGGAAATCAAGTCATTGAGGATGCCGATTCCGGAAAGAAAATGCTTTTCGGTCACTGCATCCAAGTCGATCTGCTTTTTCTTTTGGGCAAAAACAGTAAGTGGGCACAAAAGCAAAAGGGTGAATAAAAGGATTGAATTTTTCATAGTTCAGGTGATTTTACCGAGGGTCAATTCTTAAAAAGTAAGGAAAAAAAAGAATTAAAAAAAGCATATTCTATATGAAGCGTTTATTGAAAAGAAAGGAAGACCAAAGTGGCTCTATTTCAGATCAATCGAAAAACGACCTTCTTCTCGATACTTTCAGATCCTGAAGGAGGGAAGATTTGACGCGGATGTCGAGGTTATAGGAAGTAAAGCGGCCAAAAGGAATCCAGCTGACATTCATCTGCCAGCAATGTAGGTCCCTCGCAAGTCCGATCATGGATTGGGTTAGCTGTGCAGTCATAAAATCATAACCACCGCTGTAGGTAATTTTCCATTTTTCGGAAATACTCAAATCACCGTTGAAGTTGAGGGCCGAAGTGATATTAGACTCACGCGCAGGCTGTTTGTTGTAGGCGATGTTAAATCCAAAACCAAGAGACCAGGGAATGTTCCATTCGATATACTGCGAAGGGTCATTGATGATTTGGTTGATCTCATTATCAACAAATTCATTCAGCTGTCCTCCCTGTTGCAGAAAGTCATCGGTCATTTGATCCCGCATCTCACCGGCTTGCCCTCCCTGTTTGGCAGGATTGAGGTTTCCGTTGACATTCATGGTGACATTCCTAAACTTACCGATTCCCTGACCGCTGTTCCAAGCATATTGGTTGACCCTACGGCCTGTCACAGCCCCTGTTTCCGAATCGGTTTTGACCAATTCTGCATAAGGATCCAAAGTGGCGGAAATGTTGAGGGAAAGTTTATTGTCAAAAAATGAAGTCCTGGTATCCATATTAATGGGTGCCAATTGGAATGAATCCGCTGCAAAATTATAATTGGTACCAATATTCAGGGTTTGCAGCAAGGGTATTTTCTTGGTCTCCGCTTCCCCTGATTCAGTTAATTTTTTGAGTTTGGCTTCAAGTGTATTCCGGATATTCAAGTTCAGAGATTTGGATTCTCCCAATTGCGCTCCACCAAAAACAAAGCCTTGATGTCTGGAAAAAAACTGAGTCCGGCCGGCGGAGTCAGTCTGGACGTTTTGGTAATATCCAAAAGAAGGATCCGAAAAATCAGGATTGAAAGTAAATCCAAAAGAAGGCTGCATGTGGTGCCTGATGGTTTCGATTTTTTTGCTTCCCTTGAAATTGTAAAAACCATAAAGGTTGGTATTCATAGCAAATGAGGTGTTGTAAAAAGTTACCCTGTTGAAACCAGACTCCAAAATTTTATCTACCCTTTTCTCCACAGGATTGTAAAAAAAGTTGGTTTTCTCCAGATACCAAAGTTCCGTCAAGTTGGCAGAAGCAGTACCCGTAAAATACTTAAACAACCGGAAATTGGAGGAAATAGGAATGGTGTTTTTTGCCCCGTTGTTGGCATCCCTAAGCAGTTGTGGCAGGTTTGCAAGGCTGAAAGGAATGGTGTTTTGAATAGGACTGATTCCCTGTCCCTGATCCACCACTTCACTCGACACGCCAAAAGGAGGACTGATCCTATTGGTGATGGTATTTTGGAGATTGAAATTCCAGGCGATGTTCAGGGTTTTGATGGGTTCGAATTTTACATTTTCGAATGGATTCTGCCTGTTCATGTTGACCGCTATATCCGGCAAAATCAAGTTCACCTCTCCGGATTGGATGTTTTGTGAATGCCGCAGGTTAGCAGACATACTGAAAGGTGTCCCTGTAAAAGTCTTGCTGTAAGCAATATTGGAAGAAAATTCAGACTTCACATTTTGGACAAAATTGTTGGGGTTGACGACCACGTTGTTATAGTTGGACGTACCCGCATTCACAGAGGCCGAAAACCGTGAATTTCCCCTTGATTCAGGAGAATGGTTCCAATTGACCCAAATTGTATTGTAATCTATTGGATTCAGTTCCGTTTCCGGGCTTTTGAATTTTTGGTAATCAACATTGAAAGCTCCGCCATACCGGTATCTCTTTTTATACATGGTGGATGCTTTGGCACCCCAACCTCCATTGGTGAAAATATCCCCGGTCACCCGCGTGTGGACATAATCGTTGAAAGCAAAGTAGTATCCAAAATTCCTCAGAAAGAATCCCCTGACCTGCTCCTGACCATAAGAAGGAAACACGATTCCGGAGGCTTTTTCCTCAGGCGTGTCAGGAATAATCCCAAAAGGAAGGCCAAAGGGAGTGGGTATTCCATTAAAGTAAAGGTTGAAAGGACCGGTGACGACCTGCTTTCCCCGGATGGATTTGATCTTGCTGGAGTTGATGTGCCAATGTGGCTCGGCGAGGGTGCAGGTAGTATAAAAACCGTGATCAAGGTAAATACTGCCGTCTTTGTCTTTTTTGATGGTCTCGCCTCGAAGCAGTCCATCCTGCTGTTCGGTCACCACATCTTTGATGATGGCTTTTTGGCTTTTGAAGTTATACCGCATTTCCTTGCGGATTTCATAGGAAGTGGCTCCTTCTTTAAACATTGGGTTTCCTTCAATATTCCCTAAAGAATCTGTCACTCCGGAGGCAAAAATCTCGCTTTTTTCCCAGTCAATGATGATCAAGTCAGCGTCCAGTCTGATCAGTCCATATTCAAACCACGCCCCTTTGTGAAGGAATACTTTTTGGGTTTCAAAATCCGTGATGATACTATCTTCTGCGTAATACTTGATTACCGTTTGGATTTCCCCGGGTGGTGCTATCTTTGTGCTGTCGATTTTGGGAATGGTGTCGGTTTTTATTGCCGGCAAAGTATCCAAAACTGAAGGATTCAACGTTGGAGTTCTAAGGACGGAATCGGGAGCAGAAATCCTGTTCTCTACATTTCTTTGGCTTCTTTTTTGTGAATAGCCCTTTTGTGGCGTTGCCCACAAGAACAAAAAGAGAAGCAAAAGGAACCAGTTATTCCGCACTTAGTGATTTTAATTTGTATAAAAATTTGTAAAATTTACCTGAGCAAAGTTAATAGTATTAACACGCATGAAACGCCCTAAAGTTAAAAATATTCTTATTATTTCGTTCCTGACGATTTCTTTCTTCCTTTCGGGATTTATTTCCACAGGGCCAAAAGCACCGGAATTTAAACTCAAACGCGTCGTCATTGACGCCGGTCATGGTGGAAAAGATCCCGGAACTGTCGGTGCCATCTCCAAAGAAAAGGACATTGCACTCAAAGTAGCCCTTCAGGTCGGACAATATATCCAAGAAAATCTCCCTGGGGTAGAAGTCATCTACACTAGAAAAACAGACACTTTTATCGAGCTCAAAGAACGGTCAAACATTGCCAACCGCAACAAAGCAGACCTTTTTATCTCTATCCACTGCAATGCAGCCCCAAGCAGGGCCGCCTATGGGACGGAGACTTTTGTGATGGGTACCAAAAACTTTGAAGCCAATTTTGATATTGTCAAAAGAGAAAACTCGGTCATCCTGATGGAGGAAAATTTTGAAGAAACTTATGAAGGCTTCGATCCGTCATCCCCCGAATCCTACATGATGTTCAACCTCATGCAAAAAGCATTTCTTTCCAACAGCCTTTCATTGGCTTCCAAGGTAGAGGATGATTTCAGCAACCGTGTGAACAGGTTTTCGAGAGGGGTGAAACAGGCGCCACTTTATGTACTTTGGACAACGAGTATGCCGAGTGTCCTGATCGAATTGGGCTTCCTTTCCAATGCCAATGAGGAAAAATACCTCAATACCAAAGACGGACAGACTTACCTTTCCTCTGCTATCTACCGGTCCATCAAGGCGTATAAAGAGGAGATTGAGGAGTTGTAGATTT
>JBBRFK010000173.1:0-8471 GCA_038224435.1 Cytophagales bacterium
ATGGGTTGTAATGGACCCAATATCAAGAAGATATTTAGGGGGAATAACCCTTATGATCAATATAGAAACTTCCTTCAATCCTCGGAGTTTGACAACGCTGCATTAGTCAGGGACTGGGTTCAAGCTGGAGAGATGGCACTTATTTCTCCGATCGAGGTCAATCTCCCTTACCAAGAAATCTCTCATTTTGAGAAAAACGAACCTCAGGCGATTTATTTGGAATTTGAGGCAAAAGAAGGACAGGTGATTTCAGCCCAGGTAGCTTTGATTTCAACCGCCGACTCCAAGTTCTTTATCGACATGTTTGAAATCGGAATTGGAGAACGAAAAAACATTCAATTTGCCAAAGACACCAATAGACTTGAATTTCAGGTTAGGAATTCGGGAAGGTTAGGACTAAGAATTCAACCGGAATTATTTAGAGGTGGCATTGTAGAAATCTCCATCCAACAAAATCCCTCTTTAGCATTTCCAATCACCGGCAAAAACCACCGTAATATTGCCTCATTTTTTGGTGTCCCCCGTGATGGCGGAAAGAGAGTCCATGAAGGCGTCGATGTATTTGCTGCGAGAGGCACACCTGTCACAGCAGTCAGCCGCGGCAGCGTCAGCTCAGTTGGTGTCAATAGATTGGGAGGAAAAACGGTTAGGATAAGGCATGACGGATACTCATATTATTATGCACATTTGGACTCCCAGTTGGTCCGATCAGGTCAAAAAGTCCGTGTGGGAGATACTTTGGGAACGGTCGGAAATACCGGAAATGCCATCACCACTGCCCCGCATTTACACTTTGGGATATATAGAAGCGGAAGAGGTGCGGTGGACCCGTTCCCGTTCTTTGAAGAAATAGCCAAAAAAGGCCCACTCATTCTGTCAGATACTGCCAACCTTGGAAAAATGGCCCGGGTTAATGTCCCTACCGCAAACCTGAGAAGTCACCCAAATACCAAAGCCGACATCAGCCAAAACCTTTTCCAAAACGAAATTTTCCTCCTTCAAGGAAAAATAAATGATTGGTATAGGGTTTTGCTTCCTGACGGCAGAATGGGATATCTTTTTGAAAACCTGATTTCCCTTGAGACGCAAACAATGGAAATCCCGCAAGATGGGGAGGAGTTAATGATTCGTGAACGATTTGCTGACAGCCCGAGCTTCGAAGCTTCCAAACTTGGTGAAAAATTGGAAATCATAGGCCAATTTCAAAATTCAAGATTGCTCAGAACTGAGTCGGGAAGCTTGTATTGGTCATATTGACGAAGGAATTAGAAAAAAGGGAAGAACTACTTTCGTGGCGGTAAAGTCATCATATGGAAAAGGGAACTATACAAAGGTATGCTTAATCATTGAATCGCTTTCCGTAATCGATAGTATGAATGTCCTCTGCGGATTCACACAAAAAACTAAAAGAAGAATTTTTTGAATGTGCGGCTTGCCATGATTTTTTATCAATATCATATTCTCATCCGCCAAAATCAAAACCCGCACTTCATTAATTGGAAAATATAGTTTTTCAGAAATCAATTAATTTCCGTTTTTATCTGTCTTGGCTGTGATTTCTATTGCTTTAATCAGCGTGTCATTTAAAACAAACATAATTAAATCCCCATTTGAAAATCCTCCTTAACCTTACTTTACCATGAGAATCTAATCTGATGAAAAAAATATTTTCCTTCATAAAACAACTTTTTTAAATCAAAAAATGTACATTGCATTGATATCATTTTAATATCATAACAATATGGAAAAATTAACTAAACCTCTTTCTGGCTATTTGATGGTTGCGGTGGTCATTGCACTGATTCCGGCCACTGCGTTTTCGTTTATCAATGAATTGCACCTGTTGGGAGCGATTCTTGGTGTTGGATTTATTTTGATCCTTCCGGGTTTTTTTACCCTTCAGCCCAACATGGCAATGGTCCTGATTCTTTTCGGTGCTTACAGTGGAACAGTGAAAGCCAATGGATTCTTTTGGGTTAATCCATTTATGTCCAAGCAGAAAATCTCACTCCGTGTCCGGAACTTTGAGAACAAACCGCTCAAGGTCAATGACAAAATCGGTAACCCGGTCATGGTGGGAACGATCGTGGTATGGCAGGTGGAAGATACTTTCAGGGCTACATTCGACGTCGAAGATTATGAAAACTTCGTCCACCTACAGACAGACGCTGCAGTGAGAAAAATGGCAGGCATCTACCCTTATGATGATTTTGAGTCAGGAAATGCAGAAGTCACACTCAGGTCCGGCGTGGAAGAAGTCAACCATTCGCTGGAAGCGGAAATCATCGACAGGCTGAAATCGGCAGGTATCAAAGTCATCGAAGCTCGGATTTCCCACCTCGCTTATGCCTCCGAGATCGCATCAGCCATGCTTCAGAGACAACAAGCCACGGCCATCGTCGCTGCGCGAAGGATGATCGTGGACGGTGCCGTGGGCATGGTCGAAATGGCTCTCGAAGACCTGAAACTCAAAGGCATCATCGACTTCGAAGAGACCAAAAAAGCCGCAATGGTCAGCAACCTGATGGTGGTGCTTTGCTCTGACAGAAGTGTCAGTCCGGTGATGAACGTGGGTACTTTGAACCAATAGCACATGGTAGTAAATGAGACACAAAGTTTTAGGGGAAGTTTCATCATGTTTGGGATGATCATGCTGGAAGTACCCACACTCGTACTTTTGATTGTGCTTTGGCAAAAAGGAAAACTAGGGGAAGATGGCTTGCCGGCAGTATTGTTTGTCGGGGCGGTAATTTTGGTCACTTTTCTTTTTCTGATGAGCATCAAGCTGGAATTGAGAATGGACGATAAATCCATTTCATACCGAAACCCTCCTCTGAGCAATAAATGGCAAAAAATTCCCAATAATGAAATTAATTTCATCGAGGTAAAAAAAATGGATGGCCTATTGGAGTATGGCGGTATAGGTGTCAGGTTTTCGAAAAAGGTAAAGGCATATATTTTCTTTTCTGACTATGTGATGGAAGTGCAGCTCCAAAACAAAAAACTGGTCTTCAGCACCCGAAAACCCAATGAAATCAAAGACATGATCGCAATGTGGAATAAAGAGGGATTTGTAAACAAGAATTAACATGATAAATTATACATTCAAAGAAACCCAAAAATTCAACCAATTGTGGATTTGGATGCTTTTGGTCTTTGTGACAGGGATTACGGTTTATAGTTCCTTTTATTTAAGCCCTTCAGATACTTCTTTTGGATTGGAAAAATTGATCCCCTTCGGCATCGTAAGTCTTGTCATATTGCTGTTCATCTCACTGAAACTTGAAACAAGAATTGATTCAGATTCATTGGTTTTTAGCTATTTTCCATTGATAAGAAAAAGAAAATATGACTTCAACAAAATAGAATCAATGGAATTTATAGTATATAATTCACTATGGGAATACGGAGGTTGGGGAATCAGAATTAACTTTGACTCATGGTCATACAATACAGGAGGGAAATTCGGCATCATGGTCAAGACCAAGAACAAAAAGTTTTTTATTGGCACCCACAAACCCGAAGAAGCCAAAAAAGCCATTGCATTGTTTGATGCATTCAAATCCAAAAACCATGGCAGCTAAGAAACCCTTTGCTTTACGGATAGATGAAAATCTCATGAAGGCTGTCGAAAAATGGGCAGAGGATGAGTTCCGGAGTGCCAATGGGCAATTGGAATGGATTATCTATGAATCCCTGAAAAAGTCCGGAAGGCTTCCCTCCCCATCAAAAAAAGACCCGGAATCTGAATAGGTTCCGGGTCTCTTTTTTAATCCACATCAGGAATATAAAGCAACTGCTTAAATTCAAAATCATACAAAGTCAGCTGCCGCATCTCATAGAAGGCGGTCCAATAATCCCTCAAGGATTGGATGTATGCCCTTCGGTTTTGGTCTTTCTCTTGCTGCGCAATGTTGAGGTCAGTGATGGTCACATTGCCGTTTTGATACCTTCGCAGTGAAATTTCATAGCGTTTGTCTGCCACCTCATCCGAAAGCTCAGTGATCTTCAACCTTTCGCGAAGCATCGCAAAATTCTTTACTTTGGTGAATATTTCTTGCTCAAAATTGATGATGTCCTGCTCCACGGTATATTCCACCAATTGCCTGTTTGCTTGCGCTTGACCCATTCTTGCCTTATTTCGACCCCAGTCTAGGATCGGGATAGAAAACCCAAGATTGACCAAGGTCTGTCTGTTGGGATCCGCGTATATATCCCCCCATGTCAGGCCGGCATTGTTGAGACCATAACTCGCATTCAGCAGGACATTGAAGCGCTGACCCCTCGCCTGTGCCACCTCTGATTCGGCTTCCAATTTTCTTCTGTCAAAACCCATGGCATCAGCCCTGTTTAAAAAAGCGAATTCAATCGCTTCCTCCACGTCGATTTCGATCGGTATAATGAATTGAGGTGGGATCAATGTCAATTCCGCAGTCTCGTTGAGGCCGATGTAGGATTTAAGCCTAAGGTTATTGCCCTCCAGATCCAATCTGGCTTGGGCAAGATCCTGTCTTGCCTGTAATACCTGCAATTCCACCTGAAGCAATTTATCTTCATAGGTAGTCCCGATGTTGTACCTGCCTTGTTCGATTTTCAGAATCTCTTGGGTATTTGCCAGGTTTTTTGTCGCAATCTCCAGATTGACCTGTGATACCAAAAAATCGAAGAACAAAGTGGTAACCGTCATCCCGATCTCTTCCATTTCCTCCACATACCCCCGTTTGCTTTCTTCATAGATGAGGGGCTCGATTTTCCTATCCCATCTCAAAGGATTGAAAGCAAAAATAGGTTGCCTCAACCGGACATTTACCGGCACACCACTCCATTGGGTTTGGGGGCTGTTGACTGGAGCAAGAAAATTATCAAATCTATTGGTAGATGAATTGACAGAGATATTACCCCCTGTCGCAGCAATCTGCTGCTCGATCCCCAACTCTAGGTCCATAAAATTCTGCCTGACTTCCCTGAATTCAATGGTTCCATCAGGTTGGGTCACGTTGTTGAAGGCCTGAGAAAATCCGGGAATCGTCCCGCTCAACCTGAGCTGAGGATTGTAATTGGATTGGTAAAACCGGTAATTCCAGTACCTGTTTTCTTTCCTTGTCTGTGCCCTGAGTGATGCCGGAGACCTTGCCTTTGCCCTGGCCACCATGTCCTCGAGGGTGGAAGTCACTCTTTCTTGAGCATAAGATTGGGAGGGAAAACCCACCATCCAAACGAATAAAATAATCAAGTAATACTGTTTACTCATACCTTAAAGAAGTTATAGGGTCCTGCATTGCTGCTTTTCTTGCCGGAGCGATCCCAAAAACCAAACCGACGGTTGCTGCGACGCCAAAAGAAAGCATGATGGAGGGAAGGGTGATAATGGTCGGAAAATCCCCAAATGTAGAAACCAAGTGGGCCAATAAAATCCCCAATATCACGCCTATAATCCCACCCGAAATGCTGATCATGACGGCTTCGAACAGAAACTGGTTCACAATATCGGATTTTTTTGCTCCCAACGAAAGCCTTAATCCTATTTCCTTTATTCTTTCCATCACGGAAGCCAGCATGATGTTCATAATCCCTATACCACCGACCAAAAGTGAAATCCCCGCGATGGCTCCTAATACGATATTGAAAATATTTTGGGTCCGTTGCTGCTGTTTCAAAAGTAGCTCCGGAATGGTGATCTCAAAATCCACCACCATCAGATGTCTCCTTTCCAAAAGCTTGGAGATCACTTCAGCCGTGGGATTGAGGGATTTGCTTTCTGCCACCTGCACGACTATTTTATCTATCTGATGGTAATTGGGATCTGGATTTGTTTCAAATGATTCCTCTCCCATGACTGCCGCTCTTGTGACAAGGTCCCGATTTTTGAACCTGATCAACATCGTTTGGATGGGAACATATACATCCATGTTGAAATCCCTGATACCTAATTTGGAAATGCTCTGCTCTGATACCAGCCTTTCTTCCATGACGCCTATGACCTCCAGCCATTGGTTGCCGCTTTTGATCATTTTTCCCACCGGATTTTCTTTGGAAAAAAATTTGGTCTGCACAGACCTTCCGATGATACAGACCGGGTCACCTTTGAGCAAATTGGCTTCTGTAAACATTTTCCCCTCCCGAAGTTGAAAATCCAAAACCTCAAAATAAGCCGGGGTGACACCGACTAGCTTGGCAGACCGTCTGATCCCGCTTTTGACAAGATTGGTCTCCATGACGATTTCGGGGCTGATATTCTTGATGCCGGGGATCGTCTTTGTGATGGCTTCCACATCCGAAAGCTTCAATCCCGGGGAATACTTCCCTTTTTCTTCCTCCAAGTCTGATTCTTCCGCCAGATTTTCTTCAATTTGATTGACGACCGGGGCGATGACGATGTTGTTGACACCCACAAGCCTGATTTGCTCGAGGATTTCCTGTTGGGCGCCGTTGCCGATCGCAAGCATGGCGATGACCGCCGCCACTCCAAAAATAATCCCCAACGCCGTCAACAAGGACCTTGCCTTATTGGCCAGGACTGCTTCCAAGGCGATGTCGAAATTGGCTCTTAATCTTTCATTACGATCGAAAATGGGACGCATAGATTCAGGTTAGTTATTGACAGGATTGATTTGATACCCCTTTCTACTAGTGGAATCCGCTACAGAAACCGCCGCATCCCTATCCAGGTTTCGTTTTCCATTCAATTCTGTCAATAAACTGATGCTTGTATTTTGAGACCATTCCGGCGTGGAAAGAAATATACCCTGTCCTTCTTCCAATCCCATCTCAATGACCACATCATTGGAATTGGCAAGGCCAAGTTGGACCTCCTGCTTTTTGCCGTTTTTGAGGTATACGTAATTGATGCTGTCACTTTGGACGTTGATAGCTTCCAATGGCACATATACCACATCACTTCTTTCTTGGATCAAAATGGAATTGCTTGTGGTCATGGCAGGGCGGAGCAGGACATCACTTTCATTGATCCTTACCAGCACCTCAAAGACTTTTGCATCTGAATTTGGTCGCTGTTGCCCGACATTGGCTATTTGGATTACTTTCCCGGAAAGTTTTTTGTCAGGAAAAGCATCAAGCCCAATTTGTACCGATTGGCCGACTTTGATTTTTCTGATATCCACCTCATTGATATAAGTAATGCTCTGCATGGTACTGAGGTCAGGCAAAGTGGCTACCACAGGATCCCATGAACTGATCTGCGAACCTTCTTTTACTTTGCCTCCCCTGCCTTGGTAATAGATTACCATTCCATTTTGCGGAGCAGTGACAGTGAATTTTTCCAAAGCAGCCTCCATTTGGGACACCTCGAGCTGGGCTTCTCTTAACCTGGCGGAAACCTCCACCATCCTTGCCTTTTCCTGAAGTGTCTTGATCCTGTACCTCTCGTTTGCCTGTTGCAGGTCCCTTATTGCTTTTTGGTGGTTATATTCATTCTGCTTGATGATGGCAGGCGGTTCATATTGTGACTGGTCAAGCACAAGTTTTTTGGCACCGACTTCATAATCAAGATTGATCAGGTTATCCCTTTCCAATCTCAGTACCAAAGAGGTGTCCAAGCGGGTCTGTTCAAAGGAAGCGCTTGTCTGTTCGAGATCCAGACGCCTATCCTCTAATCTTCCAAAAAGCTCTGTTTTGTCCAAAGAAGCAATAAAGTCACCTTTTTTTACCACCGTTCCCTCATCGACCATGGTTTCGATGGTGAAGTTACCGATCCTGTACCGCCTCGCTTCGATTGGCCCAAGGATTTCTATGGAATTGAGGGCCTGCAATTCCCCTGAAGAAGTGATTTCAACTTTAAATTGCCCTTTTTTGGCTTCTGATAAAATCTCAAAACCCGCTTCTTCCCCCTTGGAAAAAAACACCCAATACATGGCAATCAGCGCCGCAAATACTCCTAATCCTATATAGATATACTTTTTCTGCATCATTGGATAGTTATTTCTGTTGCTTCAAAGCTAGCCATTAATACTGCCAAAATCAGCCCAATAAGCAAGTTATAAAGCCATTAAAGTAATTTTAAGTAATCCCCGGAGAAGAAACAGAAAACCAAAAAATTGAAATGGTTTTGATAAATTGCGCGCTCACTGAAGCAAATACCTACTCGAAAATCCACAAAATCCTGCTATGAAGTCATTGATCAGTTTTATTATCCGATACATTCCAAGGAAATATTTACAGCTTGTCTCACACTTTTTCCTTCGGATAATTGCACTTTTTTATCAGGGGAATAAGGTGACCTGTAATGTATGCGATCATTCTTTCCGGAAGTTTTTACCCTATGGCAGAAAGGGCAGGGACAATGCACTTTGCCCAAATTGCCTCGCTTTGGAAAGACATAGGCTGATGTGGCTTTTTTTGCAGAAGCAGACCAACTTCTTCACTGCCAACCTGAAAGTGCTTCATATCGCGCCAGAGCTTTGCTTTATCGACAGGATGGAAGCCATGAAAAACCTCGAATACATCACCGCTGA
>JBBRFK010000174.1:0-8440 GCA_038224435.1 Cytophagales bacterium
TATCCCCACAGTTTATCGTGATGATTATGTTGGGGCATTAAGACGGATTACCCGTCAAAATGACCCCTCTGCCTATATTCGCATGATGCAAAGGGCATGGATATTTAGTGCAACAATAATCGGTGAGGATATGAAGACTATAGAAAAACATTTGGAAGCAAGTAATGCATTTAAAGAACATGATCAAGCAATGCTGAAAATCATAGAATCATAAGTAAACCAATATAAAGCCTGAAGCAATGATATCGAGGGTTCATCTCAGGAAGTCCAAATATGGTCATAAAGAAGATTGTGACATCATGATTGACTGATTCGGGATTTTTTCAGGGATTTTGTAAATGAGGGAATTTAAAAACACTATAAAATGATAGACAAAGTAAAAATTTTGAAAACCGAAATATTATCAGACAATTGGTACATATTAAGAAAACTGACCTACGAATATTTCAAAAAAGACGGAAGTAGACAAGTACAAATTAGGGAGGTTTACGACAGAGGAAATGGGGCTACTATTTTACTTTACAACAGAAAACTCAAAACCGTAATTCTTACAAGACAGTTTCGGCTTCCGACTTTTGTAAATGGTAATGAAAACGGAATGTTGATTGAAGCCTGTGCCGGACTTTTGGACAAGGACAATGCGGAAGACTGCATTAAAAGAGAAACCGAAGAGGAAACTGGTTATAAAGTCACAGACGTCAAGAAAGTATTTGAAGCGTATATGTCGCCGGGTTCTGTGACAGAAATTCTGTATTTTTTTATTGCGGAATACTCAAAAGAAATGAAAGTAACAGAAGGCGGTGGAGTTGACCACGAAGAAGAAAATATCGAAGTTTTGGAAGTCACTTTTGACGCAGCAATGAAAATGATGGTAACGGGAGAAATTAAAGACGCGAAAACGATAATGTTACTCCAACATATAAAGCTCAACAACATCCTTTAAGGGACAATCCTAAATCCCTGTTAATTCTAAATGGGTATGTTGAGGTTGGATTCTTCATTTCTCATTTTCAGTTCATCATTCTTTATCTTTTCCGACCGAATACGGACATTATTGTTCGGTAAATTTAGGAATGGGATTATCAAAACCCCAATTTTATCCATTTGGGACTTTTTTCTATGGCATAGAAGTGGCAGACAACCTTATTGAAATTAACCTGTTATCCTTTTGTCCCAAATCTAAAATCTCGATTTTTCCCACCTTTTATGATCATCAGCTACCTCAAAATCTCATGGAGAAGCCTTTCCAAAAGGAAACTCTTCACTTTTATCAACCTTGCCGGTTTGGTGCTAGGCCTCAGCTCTTTTCTTTTGCTTTTTTCCTACGTGGCTTCGGAGTGGACTTACAATGATTTTCATGTCAACAAGGATAATATTTATAGGATAGTGCTGACTGATGAGGTCAATGAACCTGAAATCTTCCTTCCTCCCGGTTATGCTTCCATCTTGGAGGCTCAATTTACAGACATCAAAACTACCAACCTCATTGCAAGTCAGATTGGAGGGGGCTTGGTGATCATCCCAGAAACAAAGGAATCATTCAAAGAAGATTGGATCATGTATGCAGATGGGGATTTTTTCAGGTCATTTTCCTTTCCTATCCAAAGCGGAAATGCCGACCTGACACAACCCAATACAACGGTGATTTCGTCCAAATTGTCAATGAAGTTTTTTGGCCGGGAAAATGGGATAGGAAAAAGCATTCAGATCAGCAATCAATTTGGGAAAACAGACTATACAGTAACGGGGATTTTGGAAGACATTACTGTCAGGTCTGATATCAAAGGGGAAATGTATCTGTCCATCCACACTTTGGAAAATGAAGCCAACAGGAATCAAAACAATTGGGCAGATCCCAATGGAATGGAATCCGGTTTTGTCAATCTCTTTGTGACCTTGAAATCTGGGGTGAACAAAGAAGACATGGAAATGCAGATCACCCAATTGGTCAGACAAAACCCTGATGCAAAAGATGAAAATGTTCTTTTACAGCCACTTTCTGAAATCCACCTGGGCAATTCCCTGTCTGACCCTCTGCCAACCTATGGAAGCATGGGAACAGTATTGGTATTCGCAGCCATCGCTTTGATGATTTTGGCGATTGCTTACGTCAACTACCTCAATCTCTGCGCAGCCAATATCCTTACACGTATCAAGGAGATCAGGATGAGAAAAGTGTTGGGTGCTGACAGTTGGCAGCTGGCGCAGCAGTTTATGATCGAGACCTTGTTGCTGGTGGTTTTTGCGATGGGTATTTCTTTTTTGATTGTCAACTTGGTAGAAAGCCCCTATGAAAAGCTCCTCGTTCAACCGCTTTGGTTCGGGGCTTTTGCCCTTCCTGTTTTTTGGTTTGTGATCACGGCCATCATTGGCCTTTGCACCTTTCTGTCAGGAATTTATGTGGTCTTGCTTTCCGGAAAATTTGGCCATCAGTTTCAGATCAATTTCCAACCAAAAAGCAGCCAAACGCTCAAGAAATCATTGGTCATCCTTCAGTTTGCCATTTCGGTGACCATCATTGTCGGGACCATTGCCATCCGGGACCAACTCAGCTTTATGCAAAACCAAAACCTTGGAATGGATATTTCCCAGAAGCTTGTGATAGATGGGCCAAGTGACCTGGGAGAAAACGGTGCTTCCAAAATTTCCGCTTTTAAATCTTCCATAAGGTCTAAGGCTTTTGTAGAAAAATTAAGTACTTCCAATGCCTTACCGGGAATGGGTTACAATTTCTTCTCGACCGGTTTCTCGCCGATGGTTCCCCGTCCGGAAGACAAAGACAGATCTTATGGGATGATGATCATGGATGAAGAATTCATTGATATGTATGGGATTAATCTGGTTGCAGGCAGGGATTTTTCTCAGGAAGAAGCCACACTAGGTTGGGGTAAATCAAAGAAACTCATGCTCAATGAGAAAGCCGCTTTTGCATTGGGTTTTGAAAACCCTGAAACAGCTGTGGGTCAAACAATCCTTTGGGGAGAACCCTATGAAGTCTTGGCTGTGATCAAAGACTACCACCACATGTCGCTCAAAGAAGAGATCATGCCCATGATATTTTTGCCTTCGCAGGCATCAGGCTATTTCAGTATAGCCGTCAGAAGCGATCAGATGAGGGACAACCTTGACGCAATTAAAGAAACCTATGAAGGGATTTTTCCCGGAAATCCATTTACCTATTTTTTTATCGACGAGCGATATGCAGCCCAATATCAAAATGAGCAACAATTGGGTCAGGCATTTTTGGTAGGTGGGATTATTGCCATCTCGATATCCTGCATGGGATTGTTTGCATTGGCAGCCTACAATGTGCAGCAAAAGTCCAAAGAAATCGGCATCAGAAAAGTACTCGGTGCCAGCAGCACAAGCCTTATCCAGCTTGTCAGCAAGGAGTTTGTGATGTTGGTGGTCATTGCGATGGTATTGGCATTTCCATTTTCTTGGTGGGCACTTGATGCCTGGCAATCCGGATTTCCCTACAAAGCAGGAATTTCCGTCTCTACATTTCTTTTGGCAGGAGGTCTCACATTGGTAATTGCTTTGTTGACAGTAGGTTCACAGGCGCTCAGAGCCGCTTGGGCCAATCCTGTAGATTCTATCAAGGATGAGTAAGGGGATTGATTCACCATAGAATTCTAAGAGAAAAAAGAGAAAAGCTTTAGCCTTTGCTTCTATTGCGGTAAAGATAAATTCACCACAGAGTTCGCTGAGAGGAAAAAGGGTATAGCTTGATCCTTGCGTTCATTTCCATTAAAATGAAATGTATGTGGAGACACAAAGATTGTCAGCGAACCTTTATCTGCTTATTCTGCGAAATCTGCGGGAAGATTTTGAATCATAAAGAAGTCAAGGAAACTGAAGGCATTTATCATTGTGTTCTTAGCGAAACCTTTGCGTCTATTGCGGTTAAAAAATGAACAATAAGATATTTGATTACCTGCCAATAGGAAAAATATAGACATCACTGAACTGGTTTTGTCCTGTGCCATAAGTCTTTTCAAAAGATAGGCTAGTCTGCGTTTGTCTAAGCTTGAATGTACCGGACAAAATCAATGACCAATCAAACTCAGTCGTCCACACGCAGTTGTTGGTGAAGCTGATCTCACCGTTTCCGGTAGTATATTCCCCTGCACACAAAGCCGGATCTTTGTCAATTTCACTGAAAAGGAACTGAGTTTTAACCTATTCAGAGATCCTGAATATATCATTGGATTGTTGGGGTTGGTGCTGTTTGTTGTCTTGATATCAGGAAGTTATCCTGCTTTTTTTCTATCAGGTTTTACACTGTCAAAAGTTCTGAAGGGCGTATTCAAAGCCGGTTCTGGCCACAAGCAATTCCGGTCAATATTGGTGACAGGACAGTTTGCCATCTCGGTCATGTTGATCATTGCCGTTTTGGTAGTGGTCAATCAGCTAAACTTTATGCAATCCAAAGATTTGGGATTCAAAAAAGATGACTTTATCGTCCTTCCGGCCAGTGAAGCGGTCACACAAGATTATTTAATTCTCAAAGACAGGCTCGAAAACCAGCCGGGAATCCATGAAGTCAGCATGTGAAGCAGGGTTCCTTCCGGCAGGCTGTTGGATTACCAAGGCGCCACGGCAGAGGTCAACGGGGAATTGAGCCAAATCAATGTCCGGATCGCGGACATCCATGTTGCCCACAATTTTATCCAAACCTATGGCATACCTATCGTGGCGGGCAGGAGCTTTGATTATTTGCAGGCGACGGATTCGACTGAGGCATTTGTCCTCAATGAAGCAGCCATCAAGGCAATCGGTTGGTCAAGTGACGAAGAAGCAGTCGGAAAGCAGTTCAACTATGGCGGGAGAAAAGGATATGTGACAGGCGTGATGAAGGATTTTCATTTTGAATCGATCCATAAGCCCATCGTGCCGATTGTATTTATGATCTCGGTGGACCGTAATAACCTAGTCAGCATCAAGGTTGATGCGGACCGGAAAGAAGAAACCTTGGCCTATCTCAAAGAAGAATGGCAGCAACTGAGACCCGATTATCCATTTGATCCACTGTTTGTAGATGAGGGATTCAATGCCCAATATGAAGCCGAAAACAGGGTGAAGACTATATTTACTTTTTTTGCCGGTTTGGCTGTCCTGATTTCTATCCTTGGCTTGTTGGGATTGACCACTTTTGAGACAGACCAAAGAACCCGGGAAATCGGCATCCGCAAAGTAATGGGTGCAGAGACTTTTAATATTGTGACTTTGCTAGGCAAGGATTTTATCAAACTGGTACTCTTTGGATTCTTGATTGCTGTGCCGGTATCGTGGTATGGGATGAATTCATGGTTGCAAGATTTTGCTTTCCACATTGGGATTTCTTGGACTATTTTCCTTTTGGCGGGATCCATTGCAGGATTGATCGCAGGGCTCACTGTGATGTCTCAATCCCTCAAGGCCGCTTGGGCTGATCCTGTAAAGTCGATTAAAAATGAATAAGAGATAATTCTGAAATCTGAATTAAGAATTGGTTTTATTTGATCTAAAACAGCCTATTTTTGCATCCAACAAAACCGCCTCTACCTTATGAATGGAAGGATTTTTATCAAAGATTGGCTAAAATTGAAGCCTTATGAAAGTCAGGTTTCTACTGATTTATATTACCTCAAGATCTCCAATGAAGTGAAAAAGGCCTTTTTGGGGAATAAAGGTTTTGGTTTGTTTACAGAGATCAGAAATGAAGAAATGCTCAATCTTGTCTGCTGTTTTTTGACTTCATATTTTGAGGATGTTATTTCAAAATCAGGAATTTGGGAGACTTTTATTTCATTGCATAGCAAAATGTATGGCAAAAAACTTCCGTTTTATCCCGTCTCTGATTATGCCGAGGGAGAAATCAACCAACAGGATGTTTCATTTTTGATCTGGTATCTGATGAATACATTTCAGGAGAAAATTTTTATTTTACCCAATCTTGAATCAATTGAAGAAGCTTCATTGTCCGTAATGGAAATTTTTGACAGAGAATTCGAATATGCACTGGAAAATGATGAATTGAAAAGTTATTATAGGTTTGACTATTCCGATATAGATTATTATGACGCCCGGAATTTGATCGATACCATCTTATTCAAAACTTATTTGTTTTATCCTGACACTTCTCTAATACTTCAAAGTGCTGAAACAGGGATTATTAAAGCCAATTATAGAGAAAATATATTGCAGTATTTAAATGAAAACAGAGACGCCTGGCTACATAAAGCACATACTGCCTTATTGGGACTTAAAGGCGCAGAATGGGCGGCCGCTATTCTCGGGGAGGGCCATTCCATCGCACAGGACTTGAAAAATATGTCTCCCCGGATTGCCGGATTCTTTTTTTATAAAGGACAGGATGACACGGAGATCTTACTGGAGCACATCGCCTCAGGTAAGGAATTTAAGATGACAAAGAAATCCTATGAATATGGTTCTGAACTGAAAAAAATTGATACCATTTTATATTTAGGGATAGTAAATTGGCATAATGAATGGTGGTTTTCCGGTGTCAATTTCACAACGCCTTTTGACGCCGAGTTGGTAGCAGATGAAAAAAAATCACTCCATAGCAGGCGTCAGGTTGATTTTTTGGATTTTAACAATAGTAAAGTAACAAAATTATTGGAGGATCAAATGGAATCATTTTTGAAATTCAACAATGGCAGCCTGATCGCTTTTATGGATTCTTCAAAATTTGAAAAATTCAGCAATGATTTCATCAAGCACTACTATGACTCGCTTGACCTATCTGCCAAGCAAATAAAGAAATCGAACAAAAGGGCTGAAAAGGATGATATTTATAAATCCTTGAATTTAGATAATAGTCGGCTATCTGATATTGATGAACCGGGGTTGGTTTTTTTCAACCCCAAAAGTGGATTGGAAATAGCTTGGGGAATCACCGATGCATTCCCGCTTCCTGAGAATCCGAATATTGATGAAGAAGAAAGTGTAGATAGCATCTTGACTTTGCTGACTTCAAGTGAATTGTCCAAAGAACTTCTTTTATATGCTATTGAACATTGTAGGCAGGAATTGAGGTTTTTTCAATTTGGTACGGGAAAGGTTTTGATTGAGGATATTGATTTTCTTATGAGATTTTTTAAAAAGGAACATTACTACACAAAACCTGCCATTTCTTTTGAAGGGAATAAATGAAGGGGAAAATTAATATATGATTTTTTGGGAGGTAGAAGGGGGGGTACTCGGATGAAGAGTTTGATAAAAGGGAGTTATTTCAATTCCCAGTCCGAAGACTTGAACCAAGGAAGTCCAAGTCCGAAGACTTGATTTTTTTCTTGGATTTGCTCGTCAGCGAACAAAACTGTCCGTATCAATTTCCTCAAAAAAGATGAATACCCTATTTTGAATCACTAGGAGGGGTTTATAGATGGCATAATTTGGGACTGTATTAGTGTATATACTATCCAAACCAATTATGAAAAATCTCCATTCCTTGCTTCCATTGCTTATACTATTGCTTTTGGCAAAATATACGCAAGCAACTCCTTTTCAATATGATGGAGACCCTTACTTGAGCCAAAGCTTTTCCTTAGCTGGTACTGGAGACCTAAAGGTGGCAACCTCAGGTTCGGCGATATCTGTCACCGGAACAAGCGGCAATACAATAATCATCGATATGTATGTCAAATTCAAAGGCAATGAAATTGATACTGAAAATGCTGAAGTAGAAGAACTGCTGGAAGATTACACTTTGGATATTTCTCAAAGTGGAAATACCATTTCTATCACTGCAAAAAAAAGAAGCAACCAAGGTTGGGATTCGAGCAATAAATTAAATCTAGCTTTTAAAATCCAAGTTCCCCATGAAATGTCTTCGAATATCCAATCTAGCGGTGGCTCAATTTCTCTGACCGAAATCTCAGGAAAACATGAAATCCAATCCAGCGGAGGCAGTATAAAAATCGACAATTGCGATGGCGAATTGGTGACAAGGAGCGCAGGTGGAAGTTTCAGGTTGGAAGAATTCAAAGGAAATGCCTCAGTCCAATCGAGCGGTGGATCGATAAAAATCAATCAATTGACAGGTGATCTTGTCATAGGTTCGTCGGGTGGTTCGGTAGTATTGGAACAAATAGATGGAAGCATTGATGTCAGCAGCAGTGGAGGTTCGATCAAGGCTCAAATGAATGCTTTGGAAAAAGGGCTGACCCTGAAAAGCAGCGGTGGAAGTATTACGGCCGTTGTGCCGGAGGGCCTTAGCTTGGATTTGGATCTCCGGGGGGGACGAGTGAATTCTTCCTTGGGCAATTTTAGCGGAGAGCAAAAAAAGGACAAAGTAGTCGGTACCATCAATGGAGGTGGAATTCCGGTATCGATACATAGCTCCGGGGGAAGTATCAGTCTGGAGTTTACTCAAGAGTAGGTAGTTTTCAGTGAGTAGTAGGCAGTTTTCAGTTGGCAGTATTCATTGAGC
>JBBRFK010000175.1:0-8399 GCA_038224435.1 Cytophagales bacterium
TGAAATCTTTGGCATTAAGGGTAAACATTAGGGAAATTGATGTTCAAACATGGATAATACTTGATTCACTTTATCCATCCTTAGGGTTTTCTTTCCTTGTTCCAAGTCCCTGAAAAACATTAATCTAACACCTGCTTTTAAGGCAAATTCTAACTGGGTCAGTTTGACAGCACTTCTTTTCTCTTTTACAAATTTGGCTAATTCCATACTTTATACCCTATGAGGTATAACGTTTAATATTCGGAATTTTTAAAATTCTTCAAGATAAGCTTGATTGAGATTAATGAGAATTCAAAAAATGATTTTTCAGAATCATTAAAAAAAAAATCCGAGTCCTTATCAGAACCCGGATTTTTGATTTAAAAAACCACAGGAGCCATTCTTGGGACCTCTGGTGATGTTAAATACAACAAATAGCATTATCCTGCTTTTACCAGTTCATATTCAAAAGAAGGCTTTCCTCTTTCTCCGTCTTTTGTTAATGAAAGGAACCTTACCTTATAATAATTTCGGTTTACATCTTGCAGGATATAATACCTGTCATTTCTGATGGAAGGAAGCGAATTGGGACCTCCACCTGAGCGCCAACTGGAACCGATCGTAAGTCTGTTGTCAGAATTCAGAGTCAATAAGGGTAAATTTTGTTCTGTGAAGTTTTCATAAGCTATTTCTGAATCCAAGACCTGAACCACGCTGACTTCTCCATAAATATTATGGTAAACCAGATCTTGGAAGTAATAAGCCAATGTACCGTTTACTGCTGCCGGAAAAGGTGTAGTGGATGTTCCTGCAGTCCAGGCAAAGTCCCAGTTTATTTTTTCAGGCTCAACTGTGACAACACCATCTTCAAAAGAAAAATAAACCAGATTCAGGTTGGTATTTTTGGTGATTTCGATTGTTGTAAATGAAGTTGCATCAATGGCAGCATGCTGCAAGACATATTTGCCGTCTTTGCGGAGGATCTTTACTTTTTTCCAAGGTCTGGCCTCTGTACCGCTGCTTCCCCTGTTGATGATATATACTTTGTTATCTGCATCAGTGGCAGAAATGGCGTTGATGGCAGGATCCGAAAGCGGATTTTGTACATTGTCCACCAACAATATCCCATTCAGATTGGTGAAGGTAAGCTCAAGAGCGCCTTCTGTCCTAAGCGGTTCGGCTTGGGTCTCTCCGATGGTATTGATATCAGTAGCTGCGGTTTCATAGGCCATCGCACCCGTGGTGCCGTTGATCAGGACTTTAAAGTCGGAACCTGTTGCAAAAGCCAAGTCCCAGTTTTTCCTGCCTATAGCAAACTGTTCTTCCTTACGAAGGCTGATAAAAACGGTATTGGGAAAAGTGGCTCCTCCACCGTTGACTTCGATAAAACCTTCAGTTGCGGCAGGAAGCTCCACGATGGGTTCTTCTTTTGGATCGCAGGAAATGATACTTCCTGATAGCAGTAGTCCCGCAAAACTGTGTGTAAATACTTGTAATCTGTTCATATTAATTGTGATTTTGAAATTGTTTATTTTGATAATTTGTAAGTCAATCCTAAGAAATAAGAGCGGCCATAACCCATAGGACGCTGCGTTCCTCCACCATGCGCACCTCCTCCTCCGGTAGTGCTTTGGATGATGGTGACATCCATCATGTTCCTAGCGCCGAGGTTAACAGAAAGTTGGTTTCCGATCTGTTTTTTGAATGTGAGGTCCATCCAGTGAAATCCATCCAACCTGATTTCATTGGGTACCTGATTCCCGTTTCCGTCTTCGCCCATTTCAAATCCCGGAAGCGCGCCTGTCCATTTGTAGAAGACATTGACTTGGGTTTTGATAAATGGAATCAGGTAAGAAATAGTAGAGTTGATCTCTGTGGTGAAAAGCATTTCCGGCAGGTCTGTCTGCTCTGAAGAAAGCAGGTTGTATCTTCCTATCCTGGAAAGACCCAATTCTCCCGAAAAGCCTCCCAAAGAAAAAGTCTGATTGAGCATCAGGCCTGTGGTGCGGTAGGATTCAATATTAAAGAGTGTCGTAATCCTGGGGTCAGCAGGATCTACTCCATAGGTGATTTTGTCTGAAACCTCATTGAAAAATCCGCTCAAAACAGTTTTTTTAAATATACTTTTGGTATCAACCGGCTGGAAATTCAATGAACCGTTAAAGCTGTCAGAGGTCTCAGCCTTCAGCTCAGGATTGCCGATAATTGAATGGCTCGCATCAAAGAAGTCAAAATAGAGTTCTCTTAGAGAAGGTGCCCTGAATCCCCGGGCATAAGCCAACCTGAAGTCCAGACCCGGTGCAAGTACAAATTTGGTATTGACAGAAGGGATCACCGGGGGAGCTTGGTATGCCGAATTGTATGCTTTCCGCAATCCAGGCCTAATTTTGATTTTATTTGTAGGTGACCATTCTCCGGTCAAAAAAGCCGCATAATCCTGAATCCCTTCATTTTCACTTATCCTTTGGCCTGAACCCTTTTCGGTGTTGATGTCAATTCCGGGTTGCAAATTGAGTTTCGGGGAAATCAGCCAAGAACCCAACATCCTCCAGGTAAATCCCGAATAGTCTATGCGGTCCTGCGACCCGGGCGCTGCGGAAAGTTTGGATTTATTGGTTCGGACATTGGTCACCCAAGTTTCTGTCTGCCTCGCATAATCAGTGTATGCGGCCTGGATCGAAAGCTTGAAAGTCGGTGCCATGTCCCACTTACCATTAAGCCGGTGCATCCATCTCGTGCTGACAAAATTCTGATCTATGACCTCTAGGCGGTTTTCAGGTCCAAAAGCAGTGATGGTTTCTCCCAAAATATCTAAGGCATAATCAATATCCAGTCCTTTTATACTTGTCCCGACAAACATGTTTCCGAGATTTTGGTCACGGGGAAGCCATTCATATTGCCGACCTGTATAGTTTCCTTTCCACCCGCCAAACCTGTTTTGTGTGAATCCTCCGCCCACTTTCCAAGGTTTTTCAAAAGTATAGCTACCGGAAACGTTTCGGATATGGTTGCCTTCACCTGCAAAGGGACTGTAAGATTCTCCTACTGTCTCTTCTTGTAGCCTTGCCTGGATTGAATATCCGACTGCCTGTTTTGGGTTTTTGGTAATGATGTTGATGACTCCGGCCAAAGCATCAGCGCCATATACCACTGACATGGGGCCTTCGATGATTTCGATTTTTTCAATGGTATTGATGTCAATCTGATTGATGTTGACTTCATTGGAAACACCCTGTCTGCCTACCATCGGCACGCCGTCAATGAGGATTTTTACATTTTGTCCTGACATCCCCATCATCTCCAGGTTGCTCGTACCCAATGCATTGTCTTGGGAAAACCGGATGCCAAGCTCAGTATTGAGCACTTCCTGGAGGTTGTTGGCAGCCCGGTTTTGGATAGTAAGTTTGTCGATTGACCTGACCTGATAAACAGAATTTTTGACTGACTGCATGTCCACATTTCCCGTCACCACCACTTCATTGAGTTCGGCAACAGCCTCTTTCAACTGGATTTTCACCGATTCTTCATTTGGCTCAAGATTGAAAACCAAAGTCTCAAATCCCATTGCTGAAATCTTCAGTTCCCTGTATTCCTTTTTGTCATCAAATGAAAAACCTCCCTGTGCATCCGCTACCACCCCATTGCCATCGGCAAACCTGATGGCAGCAAATGGAATTACCTTACCCTTTTGGTCCACCACCTTGCCTGTGATCTGACCAAAAGCAATCGCCGGACCTGCCAATACAAAAAAGGCAAAAAGTAGTAGATAAGGTTTAATTATATTTAGACTAATTCTAATCATTGGGAGAAAATTTTTTCAGCGGGGATTTCCCCCGCTGATTTTTTTTACAAACTGTCAATCAACTGCTTCCAAGCTTCCAGCTGTGGGATTCCGGGTTTTCTCAGTCCGAAAAATTGGGCGACCATTTCACCGTTTTTATCGAATAGCTCTAAAGCGGAAACCAAACCATCTGAAGTATTTTTGTGCACAACATAGGCTGAATCGATGATATCTTCATTGAGGTGCATGTTAAAGTCAGGATCCATGACATTAAGCCAATTGCCCATCTGTCTGATAGTTCTGACTTTTCCCTGATGGATCTGAATGTTTCCTTTGTTTCCTGCGAAAATCATGATGGGCATCTTTTCGCCTGAGGCTGTTTCGACAATTTTCCTGGCAGAAAGCCTGTCCACTTCATAAGCCCACCTGTCATCGATCCATTTGACTGCATCGTGTCTGTGGACATTGTACTTTCTCAGCATGCCGAAAAAGTCGTGGGTGTCCTTCATATTTTCCCAATCTTCGGAAAATGCCTCCAAATCAATTTCTTTGGTATATTCGGGTTTGGCATAGGGCTCTACTCCCAATTCAGGATTTTGATCCTCAGTCCGGAAATCATTTAAGATCTGATCGTATGCATCCTGATTACTTTTTTCCTGAAGGAAAATTTTCAGAACTGCATCCCCGGCTTTGTCATAAAACTGAAAACTTCTCATTGTCCCTCTCGGGGTTTCATTGATCACAGCAAAGCCGAATTTCCAACCTGAGAAAAATATCCGTTGCTCAATCGGTCCGATCACGGTAGCTACCTGATTGGGAGCCTGTCCCATAAGGTCGATTTTCTGGAAATTGCCTTTATGTTCTAGGACACAGCCTTCGTTGCGGGTCAATGCCATAACCTTCCCCAGACTCTTGCAGGCAATGATGAGCTCGGCAAAGTTTTGGTTAAGTCTGATGACATCTGAACCTATAGTAGAAGCGACTAATTCAGCTTCGGAAACGCCCAACTTGTGTGCTGCATCCCTTGACCGCAGTTGGGGCTGTTGTTTTTTGAGGTTTTCCCAGGCTTCTTTCAAAGAAGCTATTGAAGAATATTGCATGGTAGATTCCATAGTTTATGCAAGTTTGATTTCTAAATGATTTTGAATAAATGGGACACTTTGAATGATCATGGGAGCTTCTTCCGATTCGGAGAATACCTGTATTGGGTGCTCAAACACTTCTTCCAGATTGGCAGCCGTCATCACCTCTTTTACTGGTCCCTGATAGAGAATCCTTCCTTTTTTTAGCAGGATTACCTTATCGGCATAGTTGGCAGCGAGGTTGAGGTCATGAAGAATCGCTAAAACTCCGATGTTTCTTTTTTTGATTTTGTGGATAATCCTTAATACATGGTGCTGTAAGGCGATGTCCATGCTGGAGGTAGGTTCATCCAACAGCAGGTACCGGGGAAAAGGCTTTTTGTCCCAAATCTGTGTCAATACTCTTCCAAGCTGAACCCTTTGTTTTTCTCCTCCTGATAGATTCCCGTAAAGTTGGTCTCTAAGCTCCCAGGTGTGGGTCTCTTTCATGACTTCTTCCACCAAATCAGCCCGGTGAGAAGTGCCACATGCCAACAAACCCAATTCGACAACTTCCAACGCTTTGAACGGAAACGTCAGGGAGCTGTGCTGTGGCATGACCGCCCTGACAAGGGCAAGGTTTTTGGCGGAAAAACCATTTATCGGGGCGCCGTTGTAGGCAACTTTACCATATTTGCAGGGAATGTCTCCCGCCAACACTTTGAACAAAGTGGATTTTCCTGCGCCGTTGGGTCCGAGGATTACGGTGAGTTCACCTGGAGAGAGGGATATACTTGCCTTGTCAATGATTGGCAAATTCCGGATGCAAAAATGGATATCTTGTGCTTGTAGCATATCAGGATCTGATTTTTTTAACATTGATAATAAGCCAGATAAAAAAAGGTGCTCCGATAATCGCTGTGATGATTCCTACAGGTATTTCGGAAGGCATGACAATCGTCCGAGCCAATAAATCTGCAAAAGTCAATAGGCAAGCTCCTAAAAGAAATGACCCGGGAAGCACCAGTCTGTGGTCTGCTCCGAACATCATTCTGATCAGGTGAGGTACAATCAAGCCTACAAATCCGATGGTACCCGTCAGGGAAACTGCGGTACCTACGATCATTGCACTTGAAAGGAGTAAGATGTATTTAACTTTTTGGACATCCACACCCATATGGAAAGCCTCATTTTCACCTATTGAGAGGGCATTGAGGTTCTTGAATTGGGAAAGAACCAAAATAACGGGTCCTGAAATAAAGAGGAAAGCAATTCCGACTTTACTCCAATTGGCACCGCCGACATCTCCCAAACTCCAAAAAGTGAAATTTCTTAAAGCGGCATCATCTGCATAGAAAATCACCAAGCCTATCAACGCACCCGAGAGTGCGTTTAAAGCCACACCTGCGAGAATCAACAAAGAAATGTCTGTTCTGCCTGCTGTGCTTCCCATTTTATAAACCAACAAGGTATTGATCAGCCCTCCAAGGAAAGCGAAAAGAGGCAATCCAATTCCTCCGAAATAAACCAAAAATGGAAAACTACTGCCAAAGACAATAAATACCACCGCAAAAAATGCCCCGCCGCTGCTGACTCCTATCAGTCCCGGTTCGACAAGTGGATTTCTGAATAATCCCTGCAATGCTGCCCCTGTGATCCCTAATCCTCCTCCTACCAAAACCGCCATCACAATCCTTGGCAGACGGATTTGCAGGAGCACATTGGATTCTTGTTGGTTAAAATCAGTAAATCCCAATCCAACAACGTCTGAGAGAATCCCAAGGACATTGCTTATAGGAATGCGGAATGCCCCCATGGATAAGGACATGACAGACACCGCCACCAAGGCGATCCCCATAAGCCCGAGAATCAGATTTTGGGATTTTGTTTTGCGGTATGTGAGCGTCTTTACCAATGCAGTTTATTTCCTGACGGCTTTTGCAAGTTCCAAAGCCGCTTTTCCTACTCTTGGGCCAAATCCCGAGAGATATTGTCCATCCAAAGAAATGATCTGATTCTGCTTGAATGCAGTGGTATTTTCAATACCTCTTATATTTTTGACACCATCTATTCCTCCTATTGATTGAATTCCCGAATCAAAAAAGAGCAGGTAGTCGGGATTCATAGACACCAAAGCTTCGGGTGTTAGCGGAATAAACTCTTTGAAACCTTTTCCAGCATAATCGATCCCTGCCATACTGATTATGGACTCAGCAAAAGTCCCTTCGCCGGCTACAAATACCATTTCCATTCCTCGGGCCATGACAAAAGCCATGCTGGGCTTTGAGTTTTGAGATTGGAGATAAACCCCCAATTCCTTCATATCCGCCTCTATGGCTCTATTAATTTCTTCACCGTTTTCAGGTACCTCAAGAAATCCGGCAATTTCAGAAACGATTTTGTATGTTCCTGAGATGTCGGTCGGTTTGGGGAAAAAATGAATTTTGAGCCCCGTTGCCTCCAATTGGCTAACCACATCTGCTGACATATAGCCTTCCTCAGCTAAAACCAAGTCAGGCCCTAAAGCAAGGATTCCTTCTGCTTTGATCTGATTGCGGTAGCCAATTGATGGCAATTCCTGCATAGCCGCCGGATAGGTAGAAGTAATGTCAGTTGCAATGATGTCTTTCCCAAATCCCAATGCGCTAACCACTTCGGTGATTGTCCCTCCTGCGGTAATTATTTTGACTTTTTCTTCCACTGCTTCAGGTTTCTTATCAGCGCAACCAAAGAGTAAAATTCCCAAAAGGAATAAGCTTACGTTTCTTATCATTATTTAGATTGATTTAAAATAATGGTACAAATATCTATCTATTTAGATTAAATCCAAATTAAATTTAATAGAAATTATCTATCAGATTTCATTACTAATGCAGGGTTAAACTGATTTCAGATTTGATAGACATTGTCTATAAACTCAGCTTTTTGTAGGACTGCTTAGGCGTTTAGCGGAGTTTTCATACCTTCAAGGTGGCTACCTATCCTGTTTTTCTATTCATTGAATCAGCTATAGCAGTAATCCATTTTGGTAAGAAAAGGGTGTAATTGCTTTCGACTGCTACATGGGATGCATCTACCACGAAAGGTTAAACTAAGCTCAACGGGGTGTTTTACTGGTAAAAAGTGTTTAAATGGAATTTCACAAAGAACTCGATCATTCGTTTTCTGTCATTCATAAAATAAAAAAAATCCGAGTCCTTATCAGAACCCGGATTTTTGATTTAAAAAACCAAACAAATTATCTTCTATCCAAGAGGCTGCCTCCGGCGGAACCGGGCCCCAGGATTCTTTCCAATTCTGCTTTGAGATTTTCAGAGATTTCAGAATACCCTCTTTCATCCAAAAGAGGAATAAAGAACTTCAGCATCTCTATCGATATCATCGCTTCCCTGTCATAGTCCCTGCCTGTTTTTTGGTAGAATTCAAGCATCTGAATGGACTTGTCGGATATTTTTTCTACAATATCCAAGGCAAGTTCATCCTCTCCGACTTCAAACAACAATGGTACTGACTGTCCGCTTGCCAAGTCATAAGGTACTGCTTCGTGAGGCATGACTTTCATGCTGAATTTCAGCAAC
>JBBRFK010000176.1:0-8385 GCA_038224435.1 Cytophagales bacterium
AAGACGTAAGACAAAAGAGGCAAGATTCGAGATTTGAGGAATTAAGAATTAAGAATGTTTTCGAATCAAAATCCCTCACCCAGGAATTCCCATTTTTGCGACTTTGACTTTTTTCAGACTACCCGAATCGTCGGTCCAGGCAAAGTAAAGCTTGTTGCCGTTTTTGGTCATTTGGGAAAATCCGCTGCTTCGCTTTTCGGAGGAGGTGGCGACAGTAATCGGATTGCCCAATCTGCCTTTGGTATCAACCGATCTGACGAGAATTTTTCCTTCTTCCATCCAGCATACCATCGCGTTGCCTTCACCTAGCATTTCAATGTCCACACGGCCTAGAGTTTGACCAAGGTCGATTTTGGTCGGTATTTCAAATGTTTTTCCGTTGTCGTTGGAAAATGAAACTTTCACCTCCGGCTTGTCCTTGGCGGCAGTGTACCAAGCGACTGCGGCTTGATTTGCCTTGGCTGATACCCTCGGCCCATTGACAGGGCAGGCGGCTATTTCCCACATGTCCATATATACCGGAGCGGTTTCTGTCCATTTCTCTCCCTGCCATTTGACCATACCCAAATCACGGATTTCGGAATCTGACCTGTCCCTGAAAAACACAATTGGACCTTCTTCGGTCATCGCGGCAGTTGTCTGACAGCAATCGCAGACCCTGTTGTCCAGTTCCCATTCATTTTGTTTGTTACCTTCCGCATCCAAAACTGCAGCCCTGACAGCCATCTGTCCATGATGACCATGGCCGTGGTCATGGCTTCCTCCTCCAGTATTCCTGCCATCAAGCCAGGTGACCAACATCCTTTCTCCCCAAGGAACCATGGACACAAACCCATGTTCCGTTTGGGTCATGTCATCGTGCAGTACAAAAGGCTCGGACCAATTTTTTCCGTCTTTGGACAAAGTGATTCTGACATCATAGGCAAAGGTTCCCTCTCCGCTTTTTTGCAAAAAAGCAGCGATCAATGTACCGTCTTCGTAAGCGGATAGCTGCGGATAATCTGCCCAGTTGATAAACCAGTCTGAGCCTTGGGCGATGGGGATTTCAGGGGAAAAGGTTTCCCCTTCTAGTTTGGAGTATTTGAAAGTATTGATGGAATCGGATTTTTCTATCCAAGAAAGGTAAGTTTCTCCCTTTGGGGAAGTAAACAGGAAAGGCTCTTCGATATGGGCATATGCTGATGAAATTTCCATTACCGATTCGATGGAAGGGACAATGGTTTCCACCTTTTTTTCCCCACAAGAAAAAAAGCCTATCCCCAAGAGGAAGCCCAATAGTTTGGTACAGGGGTTAAAGTTGAAGGACTTCATTATTCAGTAACTACCATTTTGAAACCTTCACCGTGGATGGTGATGATCTGTACCTTCGGATCGTCTTTGAGGATTTTCCGGATTTTGCTGAGGTAGACATCCATGCTTCGGGCGTTGAAGTAGGAATCATCTCCCCAAATCTGCTTCAGCGCATGGCTTCTGTTTACCAATCTGTTCATTTCTGATGCCAAAAGTCTGATCAACTCATTTTCCTTGGAAGTGAGCTTGTGGACCCCTGAAGGACCTTTGATATACTGCTCATCGTAATGGAGTTCGAATTCACCAAAGTTATAAATCTTAAGCGTATTGACTTCCTCGGATTTTTGCGTCCTCCGGAGAATGGCTCCTATACGAAGCAGCAATTCTTCCATACTGAAGGGCTTGGTAATGTAATCATCCGCACCGATTTTGAGGCCTTCGATGATATCTTCCTTGAGGTTTTTGGCCGTAAGGTAAATGATCGGAAGGTCTTCTTGCACCTTTTTTATTTCCTTGCCCAAAGTGAAGCCATCCTTTTTGGGCATCATGATGTCAAGGATTGCCATGCTGTATTTGTCTTTTTTAAACTTGGACCAACCCTCATCGCCATCTCTGCACAAGGTGGTTTCATAACCCTTCATCGTCAGGTATTCCTGCAGGATATCCCCTAGATTTGGATCGTCTTCTACTACTAAAAGTTTTAATTTGTTCATGGTGTCTTGGGGAGTTTGATGGTGAATATACTTCCTTTTCCTGGTTCGCTGTTTACGGATATTTCGCCTTTGTGTGCTTCCATGATGGTTTTGACATAGGACAATCCCAGACCGAAGCCTTTTACATCATGGATATTGCCTGTTGGCACCCGGTAGAATTTGTCGAAGATTTTCTTGGTGGCTTCTTTCGACATGCCTATGCCATTGTCTTGGATCGACACAAAAACGAATCCATTTTGGTCCCAAGCTTTGATGTGGATGATAGGACTTTCCTTGGTATATTTGTTGGCATTGTCGAGGAGGTTGTTGAGAATATGAGCCAAATGGTAGGCGTCAGACATCAGGTTGGGATCGGTCATCCTGTTCTCTAGGGTGATTTTTCCGCCTTTATTTTCCACCTGAAGTTCAAACTGGGATTTGGCATTTTCCAATAATTCGCTCAAGTCGACATATTCGAATTTCAAGCTGAATTCCTTTTTCTCCAAGGTGGCCGCCTGCAATACTTTTTCCACCTGACCGCCCAATCTTTTGTTTTCGTCCCTGATGATGCTTAGGTATCTTTTTCGGAAAGATTCCTGATTCAACAATTCGGGATCCTGCAAAGCCTCCACCGCCAGACTTACCGTTGCGATGGGTGTTTTGAACTCATGGGTCATGTTATTGATAAAATCGTTCTTGATTTCGGAAAGGTTTTTTTGCCGGATAATGACCCTGATGGCATACACAAAACAAAAAATCACTACCCCGATAAAAAGCACCGAACTCAGCACAGGTAGCCAAATCTGTCTGAAGACATATGCTCTTTTATCCGGAAAATTGATAAACAGGAAATTATCCTGCGGAATAATATCCCCGGGAAATAACCTTGCCTGTATTTTTGAATTGGCAAGTGAAAAAGAATCTGCCGAAGCGGTCACCGAGAGGAGCTTACCGTTTTCACTGATGATCCCCAATTCGAAAGGCTGTTCAATTCCTTTTTCTTTTAGGTTATTTTTGAGGATAGTTTTGACCTGACCGGTATCCATTCTTGAAAGGATATCCTTTTCTCCTATCAATTCCTCCCAAGCGCGGTTCATGAGCGCTATTTTTTGGTTGGCAATCCTGATCTTATCCAAAAAATCCATCGGGATATTATACTCCTCCACAAAGTCCGGGTTCGGGGCAAAGCCGTACCTGCTTCTATATACTTTCTCCGACTGGTTCAGGTATTTCAGTTGCCTTTCCCTTTCCTGAAGCAAAATCTCCATTTCGTCAGCGGTGAACATGGAGGATGCGATTTCGGGCGTCAAGGTGGTAAAGAAGTTATCCAAGTCTTCGATTACAGATTTCTCAATACCCCTTGATTCGATCAATCTCCTGAAACTTTGACTGATCTGATCTATTGGTTCTTGGAGCAAGGTGTCCGTGACAGACGGCCTTCTCCTTCCGGAAATGGGTCTTTGCCTGATCTGGACTACAATAGGCTCTATTTGGTTGACGAGGGATTGCTGGAGTATGGTATCTTTGGCCAAATAGCTCAAAAACACATCGCTTGTCTCATCTTTCTCGATTTGGGTGATGGTGGCTGCCAATGATTGATAAACCGCCTGCTCAAATCTTTCCTCATTGATGCGGAGAGCATTTCTGACCCAATAGTATTGAAAGCCCACCAAACCCAGACTGGCCATGGACATCAATATTATGATCATTTTCATTTGAGAACTCGACATGCTGCAAATTTATGCCTTATTGGATGGGCTGTTAAGGGCTTAACAATATTTAACGGTATAATCCATAAGATAAGTTACTTGCAAACTATGACAGAATAGTGATTTTTCAATCTTTTTTATTGTTGTTCTATCCCTATCTTTGCGGCTTAAATTTAGTTTCATGGAAGTTAGAGATCAACAATTTCAGATCCAAGGTATCTCTTTGGTCGAATTGGCAAAGGAATATGGCACACCCTTGTATGTCTATGATGGGCAAAAAATCCTCGAAAAAGTAAACCTTATTCAAAAATCCTTTTCAGGCGTCAATCTCAAAATCAAATATGCCACCAAGGCGCTTTCCAATGTCAATATCCTGAAACTGTTGAAAAAAGCAGGGACGGGCGTTGATGCTGTTTCCATAGAAGAAGTGAAACTCTGCCAATATGCGGGCTTCGAACCTCATGAAATCATGTACACTCCAAACAGTGTTTCTTTCAACGAAATACAGGAAGCAGTTACGCTTGGTGTCATGATCAATATTGATAATATCCCGATGTTGGAGCATTTCGGTACACATTACGGCAATAAGGTCCCACTTTGTATCCGCCTCAATCCACATATCCTCGCAGGAGGAAATGCCAAAATATCCGTTGGCCATATTGACAGCAAGTTCGGCATCTCAATTCTCCAACTGAAGCATGTACTGAAAGTCGTGGAAGCCCATGACCTCAACATCATCGGACTGCATATCCACACGGGATCGGATATCTTGGATGCAGAGGTTTTTCTGAGGGGAGCAAATATTGTCTTCGATGCTGCAAGGGAATTCAAGGGCCTCAAATTCCTTGATTTTGGTGGGGGATTTAAAGTGGCCTATAAACCAGAGGATATTTCGACTGATATTGAAGAAGTGGGTGCAAAAGTATCTGCTGCATTCAAAGCTTTCTGCAAGGAATACGGGAGTGAACTTGAGATCTGGTTTGAGCCCGGAAAATTCCTGGTGTCTGAATCAGGTTATCTTTTGGCCAAAGTCAATGTGGTCAAGCCAACACCTGCTTGTACCTTTGTAGGTGTGGATACAGGACTGAACCACCTGATCCGTCCGATGATGTACGACGCCTATCATGGTGTGGTCAATATCTCCAAACTCGACGGTATCGAAAGAATCTACACCATCGTCGGCTATATCTGCGAGACTGATACCATCGCAGCTGACAGAAAACTGAAAGAGGTACAGGAAGGCGATATTCTGGCTATAAAAAATGCCGGGGCCTATGGCTACAGCATGTCCTCCAATTATAATTCCAGGCTTCGGCCTGCAGAGGTTTTGATCCTAAACGGCAAAGCCCAACTTATCAGAGAAAGGGAAACATTTGACGATATACTCAGGCATCAGGTGGATATCGGATTATAAAAAAATACCTCTCAAAATTTTAACCCGACTGAAGAAAGTCGGGTTTTTTCTTTTTTGGGCGGTTTGACCCAAATTATTTTACATTTTTTCAATTTTTCGTCGTACACTTTATCCCCTAAAAAAAGCAGGTCTACTCTTGATTTTTGAAATTGATGTAGCAACCGACGGTTTTTGCTGTTTTTCCCTTTAAGGAGTAAATCCCGGTTTGTTGGTTTTTTAGTATATAATTTCCTTTATTAAATGAAATCACCCAAACACAGAGATATCATTTTGTTTAATGCAAAAAACATAAAATAATATTTCTATTTGCCAAAAACAGATTTTTGCTTTTCAACCACAAAATTCCCGTGGTCAACAGCGCTGTTTTGGCAAAAAACAAATACAAAATGGAATTGCAAAAAAGACTCTTCAAAACCTTGGTTTTCCTGATTTTTCTTCAGGGTTTGAGTCCATTTGCCTTGTCTCAGGGAATATACCTGGAGCAATTGTATAGCAAAATACGTAGGCCGGTGGTGTTGGATGCTTTGGTTTTCAGGACCATGGATCAGAGCGGAACTCCCGATCCGGGCGATATGATCGTAACCGTCAGTGGTCAGTTGGCACTCTGTACACATGCCGACCGGGGTCATATCTTACTCGATATTTCAGGTGGTGTTCCTCCATACTCCTTTGTTTGGAACAACTTACAGACTGTCCAAAACAGATACAACTTACTTTCAGGAACTTACACTGTCTGGGTAAAAGACAGTCAGGGACATGAGATAAAGGAAAAGATTGTGGTTCAGCCTCCGTACCCGTTGATCATCGAAATGTCCGAAACCAAAGATGTCTCCTGCAATAATGCCGACGGAGAAGCCAAAGTAAGCATCAAAATGGGTAGAGGCGAACCCTACAAAATCGAATGGAGCCACGGCTTGACCGGTGAATTACATGCCAAAGGCCTTACTTCAGGTACTTACTCGGTGAAAGTTTCTGACCAATTCAGCTGCCATCAGACCATATATTTTGAGATCAAATCTAATAACGAAGCCATTCAGCTAAAAGAAGAAATAGCTCACATTTCTTGCTCCAATGAGCCAAAAGGCAGCATCGCTGTCTCGGTTACCGGCGGTAAAGCCCTATTACAATTCCTTTGGTCGAATGGAAAAACCTCTGATAAAATCTCTGACCTCAGCGCCGGAGAATATGGACTTACCGTAACCGATGCCAACGGATGCAGCGTTTCAAAAACCTACACTGTTGAGGCTACAGAAACCATGACAGCCGATGCGGAGATTTCTTCAGATTTAGCCTGTGCTGATGCCGAAACAGGGAAAATTTTGCTTGATATCCAAGGTGGCATCCCTCCCTACACATTCTCTTGGAACAATGGCTCCAAAGAAAAACACCTTGAAAATGTCCCATCAGGAGAATATAGTATCAAAATCACCGATGGCCTTGGATGCACTTTAGAGAAAACTTTCACCATCACCGGTCCGGAAAAACTTACCGCCAAAATCGAAACCACTTTGGATGTCAATTGCGAAACCAATGAGGCCAAAGGCGTGGCATGGGTAAGCATCAAAGGCGGAAAAGCACCATATCAGATCACGTGGCTCAATGCCAACAAAAACACGCAAGAGATCGAATTTTTGACAGAAAGAGAACTTACTGTGGAGGTGACCGATGCCAATGGATGTAAAATTACTGAGAAGGTATTTGTGGACTACAGCAATTTTGCTTCAGCGAATAGGTTGTGGTTTGAATTCAAAAAACTCGAACTGAATTCAGAGGAAGAAATACTGGTCGATGACCGCTTGAAATTCGAAAGCAAAATCTCAGAAGATTTTATCGCTTGGGAGTGGGATTTTGGGGACGGGAATGTTTCGACAGAAAAAGATCCTGTCCACATTTTCAAGATGCCCGGAGAATTTGAGGTGGTATTGAAAGCCTATGATATCTTTGGCTGCTCTTCCATCCAAAAAGAAGAAGTGAAAGTCAATGAAATCGGAGAATACCTCATGATGCCAAATGCCTTTTCACCAAACAGTGACGGACTGAATGATGTTTTCAAACCGAAAACCAAAGGAATCAACGGGTTTAGAATGGATATTTTTAATAAATGGGGGGAATTGATTTTTTCGAATGCTTCTCAAGACAATGATGGATGGAACGGACAGCTGAAAGGTCAATTACTCCCTAGCGGAAATTATGTTTATAAAGTCAGCTTTCAGACACCCAAGGGAGAACAGATCGAAAAAGCAGGAACAGTCACCCTCATCAGAGAAAACAAATCAGTGGCAAACGGTGTATGGTAAAGAGTCCGTGCACAATTTATGTCAAAAACACTGCGCCTGATTCTTGGCGATCAACTCAACCTCCAACATCCTTGGTTTAAAGAAGTACATCCTGACTACCTCTACGTCATGATGGAAATGAAGCAGGAGACCGGCTATGTCCGACACCATATCCAAAAGGTGGTCGGGTTCTTTTTGGCCATGAGAAATTTTGCCGAAACCCTCCAAAATGATGGCCACGAAATTATCTATTGGAATCTTGACCATCCTGACAACACCCAAAGCCTTCCTGAAAATCTTTCCTTCCTGATTGAAAAAAACGAAATCCAACGCTTTGAATACCAATTTCCGGATGAATACCGGCTTGATAAGCAGCTGAAGGAATTTTGCCAAAAACTTGGAATCTGTTCTCAGGCTATCGATACGGAACATTTTTTGACCTCTAGGGTGTTTTTGGGGGAATTTTTCAAAGGGAAAAAGACATTTCGGATGGAAACTTTTTACCAGGAAATGAGGAAAAAGTACGATATCCTGATGGATGGCAAGGAGCCATTGAAAGGGAAATGGAACTTTGACCATGAGAACCGCAATAAATTCCGTGACCTCCTACTACTGAAGGAAGCGAAATTTTTTCCTAAAAATGTTTCCGAAATTACCGATTTGCTTACGAGAATGCGGGTTGAAACCATCGGAACCATCGATGAGGAAAACTTCGAATGGCCTGTTTCGAGAGAGGAAAGCCTTCAGGTACTCGATCATTTCTGCGAAAAACTTTTGAACCATTTTGGTGAATACCAAGATGCGATGCACAGCGGAGATCCATTTTTATTCCATAGCCGTCTCAGCTTCAGCATGAATACCAAAATGCTTTCACCGCTCGAAGTGGTCCAAAAAGTAGAAAAGTATTGGTTTGTCCATCAGGATCGGATCAACATCGCCCAAGTCGAGGGATTCATCAGGCAAATCATCGGTTGGCGGGAATATATGCGCGGCGTCTATTGGGC
>JBBRFK010000177.1:0-8372 GCA_038224435.1 Cytophagales bacterium
ATTCAAGGGCAGAATAAGAATCAAGACCATCTTCAAAATCATTTATTTTTTTGTTTTGAAGTGTTTGTTTCACAGCGTAGGTGGTGGCCCCGGCAATTTTGATTTTGGAAACCAATAATCCGATTTTGGCTTTTGCCAATTGAGTTCAGTATTTTTTTTTCTGCAAACTAAAAAACAATCGCCAAACATATCGGTGAGGTATACATCTCAAACCCATTCTTATCAGTCAGCCCCAAAACCCGGGAGGAATAGGTAAAGAATGGATATTCCTTGTTCAATACTGACTCGAGGACATTGGCATCCAAAAAAATCTTCATCCCCACCTTTTTAAATAGTCTTCTTTTCGGGATTTCCTTGATTTTGAATTGATGAGGTATTCAGCCTCACCTCCCGCCATCATTCCGACCCAATCCGAAATTGGCAATTCTTCCAGACTTTTGTAGGTACCTGAGGTCATCCTAGAATATAGAAATTCTGTAAGCCTAGACAGACTGATATTGTTTTTGTCAGCAAAGCGCTTGGCTTGACCGATTACTTCTCTATCAAATGAATTCTGATTTTGCAATCCATGATGTTGCTATTTATACAGCATGGTAAAAAAAATTATAAGTGTAAAATTCATTCTGGCCCATTTTTCCTCGAATCCTAGAATTCCAGATATGGTTTGAGCCTATCGACCCATTCTGGGTTGAATATTTTGATCTTGAGCAAATCATCGGAGGACTGATAAGGTCCATGTTGATCACGGAATGCGACGATTACTTTGGCTGATCCATAATTGATATAAGGATGTTTTGCTAATGTATTTACGTCAGCTTGATTGATCTGAAGTCTGTTTTTGATTGCTGGGTCAAATTCAAAATATTCGAAAACCTTTTCCAACACCTCCGGCGTCATCCCATAGACTTCCAATAATTGTTCTTTACTGTACAATCCACCGATATTGTCCCGAAACTTAACCACCCTTCCTGCCATGGTTTGACCGATCCCCGGCACAATCTGTAGCACTATAGAGTCAGCTTCTGAAAAAGACATCTTATTCAACTGAGGGCTTTTGGGCCGTTGGTAATTGTTCGTCCTCTTTACAGTGTCGGATTTGGAACTTATACCCTGCCTTTCGAAGTTACTTAGGTATGGTTTCCATCCGGCTAAGACCAAGCTGTCGATCTTATCCGAATAGGCCAAATATCTTTCCTCGTTCTTCTTTCTAATTATCCAATCATAACCCGTCGGAAGCAAATAGAGGACAACAAGGGCCGGTATCACCAAAACAAATCCCCTAGATTCCCTTTTGGAAAATCCAAAATATGACTTTAGAAAAAAATAGAATTTAGCCACCATCAATATATTTATAGGGTCAGAAATCCAAACGCAACCGATAGATCATAACTATCTCCGATAGAATAATACGTTTGGAATAATATTACAATTATTACGAAATTTGAGAATTAAAACCAAAAATTTAATTTTTGTCTATTTTATTTAGACCGAATTTAAATTAATAGGAAGTAAAAGGAAATTATCTATTGCTACCTAATCTGAATTAAATTTGTATCGGAAATATATCTATAATGCAAAATAAGTTTAGAGCGATCAGTTTGTCACATAAAAGTGCTCCCGTGGAAATCAGGGAGGTAATTGCACTTGATGAAGGTGCCATTCACTCACTTTTATTGAAACTGAAAGATTTTTTCAGCATAACAGATACCCTGATACTTTCCACCTGCAACAGGACGGAAGTGTATTACTCCCATGAAATAGACCTGAACGAAGAAATTATTAAGTTGATCGGCCTTGAAAAAGGGCTGACCAACATGGTGGATTATCTGGAATACTTCAAAATCCATAATGATGACAGAGATGCCGTCGAGCACCTATTTCGGGTATCAATGGGACTTGAAGCACAGGTAGTCGGTGACATGCAGATTTCCAATCAGGTGAAGAGAGCATATCAGGCTTCTGCAGACTTGGATATGGCCGGTCCTTTTTTGCACAGGTTGATGCATATGATTTTCTTCACGAGCAAAAGACTGGTACAGGAAACAGCCTTCAGAGATGGAGCAGCTTCTGTATCCTATGCCGCTGTTGAACTTATCGAAGAACTCACCTCCAATACTTACCAACCCAGGGTTTTACTCATCGGGGTAGGTGAGATAGGAGAAGATGTTGCCAAAAATATGGTCCACATCCCTGAGGCAAAAGTCACGATCACAAACAGAACTTTCGACAAGGCTAAGTCTTTGGCATGCGAGTTGGGGTTTGAGGTTATCCCTTTTGAAAACTGCTTTGAAGCCATGAAGGAAGCAGACGTCATCGTTTCTTCTATTATGAAATCAGAGCCATTTATCACCAAATCTTTGGTGGCACAAATGGAAATCCATAGCTACAAGCTCTTTGTAGATCTGTCAGTTCCAAGAAGTATTGAAACAAATCTTGAAGAAATCCCAGGCGTGTTGCTCTATAATGTAGATAATATTCGCAGCAAAGCAACTGAAACTTTGGAGAAGAGACTTGCTTCGATCCCACAGGTAGAAAGAATAATTACAGAAACGATTGATGACTTTTTTAACTGGAAAAAAGAAATGATGGTCTCACCTACCATCAACAAGCTAAAAAACGCATTAGAGCAAATCCGTCTAGAGGAGATGGAAAGGTTTTTGAAAAATGCTGATGAGGCACAGGTTGCCATCATTGACAAAATAACTAAAAGCATGATGCAGAAAATCCTCAAAGTCCCTGTGGTCCAGCTTCGTGCCGCATGCCAAAGGGATGATGCTGATAAGATGATTGACATTTTGTCTGATTTGTTCGATCTTGAAAAAGATACAGAAAAAAAGGCACAGAATAATCCCCTACCATCTTGAATTACGGATTCAATCCATTTATTTTACCTTCCTGAATATTAAAATTTATGAAGCTTAAAATTTATTGGATAATACCTTTCTGTTTGTTTTTTGTAACAATCACTGTCAAGATCGCTAAATCTCAAACTTATGAGGTTTTTGACCAAAACCTCAAATTAAAATCAAGAATCGAATTCGACCATATCAGTATTTTAGGGGAAGCAGTAAGAATCAGTTCCTCAAACAATGAACTCAAGCTTCTCAGCAAAGAATATAAACCATTCGTTGATCTCAATGCACTTTCTGTTTACAACTACGACCAGCCGTGGATAGTAGTCGAAGGGCCAAATGGAAAAGGTGCTTTCCATGAATATGGAGAGGAGATTTTTGCTGCCGAATACGATAACATTGATGTTTTTTACACCAGACTTCTTGCCAGAAAAGAGAACCAATTTTGGATTTATGATCACTCTACCCGAAAAACAAGATCAATCGGTACTTTTCAGGAAGCCAAACTGGCCTTGAACGGTCAGGTAATAGCGAGAAATCCCGAGGGCTTTTTTTTACCCCTTTCAGAAAATCCCAAAAAACAATATGAGGAGCTACAGGAAGTGAACGCAAATTTCCTGATTTCGAAAGAAGCTTCAGGATACGGGTTAATCAACAGAGAAGGAAATTACATCTTAGAGCCAATAATTGACCACATGGTTTATCTTGATGGGGATTATTTCTATGCGTTTGACGGGAAACAATACATGTTGATCCGTTGTCTTGAGGCCCGCGCCGATATCAAGTACACCTCTTACCATAAAATTACCCTTGAAGACGGAATGCTTTTGGAATATATCCATGGCAAGCTGCGTCGTGTGATGAAAAATGACGGTATTCTATTGGATCAGATTGGGATGGAAAAAGTCACATATGTCGGAGAGAAGCATTATAATGTCTTGTTGAGGGATAAAAATACAGGACTGCTTGGACCAAAAGGATGGGAAGTCCCACCATTGATCGAGGTTGATTTCATCCTGCCGGGAAGTGAAGGTTTATATCCTGCCAAGAAATCCGGAAAATTCGGGTTCATCGATCCATCAGGGAATTGGGTTGTTGAAAGCCAATTTGAAGAAGTGGGAAAATTCATAGAGGGGATTGCAACTTTCAGGTTGGGTGGAAATTGGGGATTTATCAATAAACAAGGGACCCAAATTACAGGGGCTGATTTTGAGCAAGTTTTTGATTTTCATAGAGGAAAGGCAATAGTAAAACAAGGGGGAAAGTACTTACTGATCGGCATTGATGGAAACCCAATCCTGGAGAAAACCTTTGATAGGATTTCTTTGGCAGCAGATAACTACTTTATTACCGAAAATGACAACAAATTCGGTTTGATTTCTCCCGAAGGCAAAGAAATCGTGGAACCCAAATTCGAAGAACTGAGAAGGGAAGACTTGAATAAAATCCTGGTAAGAATAGGCAATAAATATGGAATATTGGACGAAAATGGTGATTACGTCCTACCTGTATATTATAAAAGCATCGTATTCGATACCGGCAACAATCAAATCCTTGCTGAAGATGACTATCAGTTTACTCCAGTTGAAACAATTGAAACGGGTAATGTGAAAAAGAAAAAGGGTGCCTAAAACGCTCATTTTTAAAGTATAAAAAAACCCTGACCCTAATTTGAAATATAGGTCAGGGTTTTTCATGTTTGGGTTGGGCTATTTTTTATCTCCCTGCTTACCTCTGCCGCCTTCTGTGCCACTGGCTACATCCGTTCCGGCAATGGAAGACCTCATTTCTGTGTCTGATTTGATGTTTTCCATTCTATAATAATCCATAACACCAAATTTTCCGCTTCTAAATGCCTCAGAAATTGCTTTCGGTATTTCTGCTTCAGCGGCAATAACCAAGGCCCTCATTTCAACGGTTCTTGCTTTCATTTCTTGTTCCAAAGCAACAGCCATTGCCCTTCTTTCCTCAGCCTTGGCTTCCGCCACTTTGAGATCAGCAGTAGCCTGATCGATTTGGAGTTTTGCACCGATATTTGTTCCCACATCAATGTCAGCAATGTCTATGGACAGGATTTCAAAAGCTGTACCTGCGTCCAAACCTCGTTGAAGAACCAATTTTGAGATTTTGTCAGGATTTTCCAATACGCTCTTATGGTTCAAAGATGAACCAATTGAGGTTACGATTCCTTCCCCAACTCTCGCTAGAATAGTTTCTTCACCTGCTCCACCTACCAACTGGGCGATATTTGCCCTTACAGTTACTCTTGCTTTGGCAATCAACTGTATTCCGTCAGCGGCCACTGCAGCCACATTGGGCGTATTGATGACTTTGGGATTGACAGAAATCTGAACCGCTTCAAATACATCTCTTCCGGCCAAATCAATGGCAGTCGCTTGCTTGAAACTCAATGTGATGTTTGCTTTGTCTGCAGAAATCAAAGCACGGATTACATTGGGCACATTTCCTCCTGCAAGGTAATGGGTCTCCAAATCGTTTGTTGTCAGGACAAGTCCGGCTTTAGTGGCAGTGATCAAGGAATTTACGATCACTCCAGGTGGTACTTTTCTGATTCTCATTCCGATCAATTCTCCGATTCCTACTTTTACATTTGAAAATATAGCTGTAATCCAGAGATTGACAGGAATAAAATACAAAAACACGAAGAGTAAAATCAGCGCGGCAAAGGCTGTAAACAAAATAAAGGCCGAGTTTGACATGTCCATAAACTAAGATTTAATGATAATTGTATTATTTTCCAATTTAGTGATAAATAGCGTAGTGCCTACAGAAATAAAACCTGATTCAGATTTAACTTCATAAATTCCATCAGCTATATCAGCTTTTCCAATAGGCTTGATATCAGAAACTGCTATTCCTTGCATCCCTACCTCCAAACCCGCAAGCCGGTTATCGAATGCACGGCTGTTGATGGCTGTTTTTAAAGCAAATTTTTTCCATGCTCCGGTGCGGAAACCATAAACAAGTGCTGCAAAATTCAAGGTCAGAGTGGCTACCAAAACGATTCCCGCTATCTGTTTGTCAAAAGTCACAAAGGCGTAATAGATCCCTACAGCGGTTACCAAGACACCAATGATTCCGACGATGGTTGTGCCGGGAACAAAGAGGATTTCAGCAATCACCAAGATCAATCCTATCAGGAGAAGCGTACTTAAGATGAACCAGACCATTTTCGTTTTTTTCCTTAAAATTAGTTAGTTTTTTGGTTGGGAAAAATTGAAAATAACATTATGCCAAAAAAAAATGCCTCCCCATATATATGAGGAGGCATTTGATAAATATGGCAGATATCAATAAGCCCTGGCAAAGTAAACACGCCCTTTTGAAGGATTCCCTGTAAGAATACATTTGCCTTCCTCTTCTTTTCGTTCTATAGGAATACACCTAATGGTCGCTTTGGTAAGTTCTTTTATTTTCTCCTCAGTTTCAGAAGTACCATCCCAATGAGCAGATAAAAACCCACCCTTTGAATCCAACAATCCTTCGAATTCAGACCATGTATTGACCTCAGTAGTCATTTCTTCTCTGAACTTGAAAGCTTTTTTATAAATGCTTTCCTGAATATCATCGAGCAATCCACTGACATAATCTTCAAGGATTACTTCTCCAAGGTTGATCGTTTCTTTTGTCAAGGTGTCCCGTCTTGCCAATTCGATCGTATTGTTTTCCAAATCTCTTGGACCCATTGCGATTCTTAGTGGAACACCTTTGAGTTCGTACTCGGCAAATTTCCAACCGGGCTTGTGCGTGTCCCTTTTATCAAAATGGACCGAGATTCCTTTGGCTTTCAATTTGGCAATGATTTCTTTTGCCTTGACTGAAATCCTTTCAAGTTCCTCTTCACCCTTATATATCGGAACGATTACGACTTGATTTGGGGCAAGCTTTGGAGGAAGTACCAGTCCATTGTCATCAGAGTGGGCCATTATCAATGCACCCATCAGTCGGGTACTTGCCCCCCAAGAAGTCCCCCAGACATATTCTAATCCTCCTTCTTTGGTAGCAAATTTGACATCAAAGGCTTTGGCAAAATTCTGACCAAGAAAATGTGAAGTCCCAGCCTGAAGTGCTTTTCCATCTTGCATCAAAGCTTCAATACAATAAGTGTCCACCGCTCCGGCAAATCTTTCATTGGCACTTTTAACCCCCCTTATTACTGGCATAGCCATAAATGTTTCTGCAAATTCAGCATAAACATTCACCATTTGGACAGTTTCATCGATGGCTTCCTGCTTGGTTGCATGGGCGGTGTGTCCTTCCTGCCACAAAAACTCAGTTGTTCTTAAAAACAACCTGGTTCTCATTTCCCATCGGACCACATTTGCCCACTGATTTATCAGAAGTGGGAGGTCCCTGTAGGATTGTATCCAATTTTTGAATGTACTCCAGATCACAGTTTCGGAAGTGGGTCTGACGATAAGTTCCTCTTCTAATTTTGCTTCCGGATCTACAATGACACTTTTACCATCTTCTGATGCTTTGAGGCGGTAATGTGTGACTACGGCACATTCTTTTGCAAATCCCTCAATATGGCTGGCTTCTTTGGATAAATAAGATTTTGGGATAAAAAGTGGAAAATAGGCATTGCTGTGTCCTGTTTCTTTAAACATCCTATCAAGTTCTGCCTGCATCTTTTCCCAGATGGAGTATCCATATGGTTTTATCACCATACAACCCCTTACAGGGGAATTTTCTGCAAGATCAGCTCTTTTGACCAATTCATTGTACCACAAAGAGTAGTCTTCACTCCTTTTTGGCAATCCTTTACTCATAGTATTTTTTGATTTCAAAAATCTAATTATCTTCGCTAATTACTGTAGGGGGCAAATATAATCCAAAAAATAATAACCCTCTATTACATGACTCGTATATAACGGTAAATAGTAAAACCAAACAAATGAAAAACCTCAGCAAAATATTCATTCTTGGAGCAGGTACAGCGCTAATCCTTTCTTCATGCAGTACCAGCCAAACAGCTACTAGAAGCAGAGATACCGATGACCTTTACTTCATGGCTTCTGATGTCAAAGTGGCTACTCAGTTTGCAGTTTCAAACAACAATCCCCAGAACTTCAATCAGTTGAACACAGTCAATCCTGCACAATTTGAGCAGGAGAATTTCTCGGCGAGAAACGTGAACCCTGAATTTATAGCCAAATATCAATCCCAAACCGCAACCCAAAATACGGGCGAGGTTTATTTTGATGACAATGAGGCTCAAAATTCCAATCAGAACGTAAATGTTTACGATAATTTTCGTGGATCCGGTGGAGGTGCTAATGGAATGGGATGGAATAGCGGGCTCAACGTCAACGTGGGTTTAGGGATGGGCATGGGATGGGGTATGGGTGGAATGGGAATGGGTTGGGGAATGCCGATGTGGGGAATGGGATGGAACTCAATGTGGGGACGGAATATGGGGATGGGAATGGGGATGTGGGGTAACCCTTGGATGAACCCTTTTATGCGCGGAGGTATGTGGGGTAACCCTTGGATGGG
>JBBRFK010000178.1:0-8348 GCA_038224435.1 Cytophagales bacterium
AAGTCGGTAATTTTACACTTTAGGAAAAATCCTTTAATGAAACACTAGCGGGGAGGAAGCACAATTCCGGGCCGGCGGTGGCCTTGTGTGTGGATAGGATTATTGTGCTTGAACTTTTTGGTTACTTTTTGTTTCAAGACAAAAAGTGACAGAGAAAGAAACGTGGACCATTTGCTCAAATGATCGAATAGGGAAAACAATAAAATTCCCCTGCCATTTCGGTAATGAAAATTCCCCTTCTTTGGAGATCCGTGACCGAAATACACCTGTCGCGGACATGAATACCCCGAGTGGCAGTGCAAAAAGAGTTCAGAAAGTATAAAAATTTGAGAAGCACTTTGCTCGGGGCTACTGAGATTTTGCCCCAATGGGGCGGACGGTTTCCTAATGCCAAAAATCAGAGGAAATCCCATCTCATATCGGTATTGGAGATTCCCCTTCTTTGGAGATCCGTGACCGAAATACACCTGTCGCGGACATCAATACCCCGAGCGGCAGCGCAAAAAGGAGTTCAGAAAGCATAAAATTTGAGAAGCACTTTGCTCGGGGCTACTGAGATTTTGCCCCGACGGGGCGGACGGATCCCTAATGCCAAAAATCAGGGGATATCCCAACTCATTTCGGTAATGAAGATTCTCCCCCTTAGGAGATCCGTGACCGAAATACACCTGTCGCGGACATCAATACCCCGAGCGGCAGTGCAAAAGGAGTTCAGAAAGTATAAAAATTTGAGAAGCACTTTGCTCGCGGCTACTGAGATTTCGCCCCGACGGGGCGGACGGTTCCCTAATGCCAAAAATCAGAGGAAATCCCAACTCATTTCGGTATAGAAGATTCTCCTTCTTAGGAGATCCGTGACCGAAATACACCTGTTGCGGACATCAATACCCCGAGCGGCAGCGCAAAAGGAATTCAGAAAGTATAAAAATTTGAGAAGCACTTTGCTCGGGGCTACTGAGATTTTGCTCCGCCGCGGCGGACGGTTTCCTAAGACCAAAAATCAGAGGATATCCCAACTCATTTCGGTATAGAAGATTCTCCTTCTTAGGATATCCGTGACCGAAATACACCTGTTGCAGACATCAATATCCCGATTGGCAGTGCAAAAGGAGTTCAGAAAGTATAAAATTTGAGAAGCACTTTGCTCGGGGCTACTGAGATTTTGCCCCGACGGGGCGGAGGGTTTCCTAATGCCAAAAATTAGAGGAAATCCCAACTCATTTCGGTATTGAAGATTTCCCTTCTTGAGATATCCGTGACCGAAATACACCTGTCTCGGACATCAATACCCCGAGCGGCAGCGCAATAGGAGTTCAGAAAGTATAAAAATTTGAGAAGCACTTTGCTCGGGGCTACTGAGATTTCGCCCCGCCGGGGCGGACTATTTATCTAAGGATACCAAAGCTGCAGGATATGCAAGCTAAAGTTATCAATGGTGAATTTGTCGGAGCCGTCATGCTGAACGTAGAGAATCATCTCAAAAATGATAGGAGATCCTTCAGTCGTACCTTCTTCAGGATGACGTAATTGCCGGAGCCATCGCTCTGAACGTAGAGAATCATCTCAAAAATGATAGGAGATCCTTCAGTCGTACCTTCCTCAGGATGACGTAATTGGTGGAGCCATCGCTCTAAACGTAGAGAATCATCTCAAAAATTATAGGAGATCCTTCAGTCGTACCTTCCTCAGGATGACGTAATTGCCGGGGTCGTCACTCTGAGTGAAGCGAAGAGTCCGTCTTTTATTTTGAGATCTTTCATCCTCGTACCTCGGATTCAAGATGACGCAACACCAATCGTCATTCCCCTTTCTGCAAAATGCCAGTTTTAATGACTCAGAATGACGGTTCTCTATGTAAAGGCAAATATTTTTTTAAGCAAAAATTTAGCGTCTTATTCCTTGGGGCTTCCCTCCTACCATTTATCCCAATTTCCCATTCAATCATCCATTTTCTTGCAAAGAAGCAGATATTGATGGTAATTTAAGAGGTAAAGAAAAAACCCATTTATTTATGAAAAAGATATATTGCCTGTTTTTGCTGGTTTTTGTATTTCTGCATGCTGGCACTTTTGCCCAAGACAAGTCCATTTCGCAGCAACTGGAAGAAATTGCCATTATCGACCAAAAAGTGATGATGCCCATGCGTGATGGTGTCAGGTTGGCTACGGATATCTATAGGCCCAAGACTGACCAACCTGTACCGGTTATTTTCTCCAGAACGCCTTACAACTTCAATGCCTACCGTGATGGAGAATTTCAGGAAAGGAGCCTTCAGACAGCATTGGAAGCGGTAAAGCGCGGTTATGCTTATGTGGTACAAAATGAGCGCGGAAGATTTTTCTCAGAAGGGGAATGGGATATCCTTGGTACGCCGCTGACGGATGGTTACGATGCGTTTACCTGGATGTCAGCCCAGTCTTGGAGTAACAAAAAGATCGGAACAATAGGCTGTTCATCGACTGCAGAATGGCAGATGGCAGTGGCTTCGCTTGACCATCCTGCGCATGTGGCATTGGTGCCACAGGCATTTGGTGCGGGGGTCGGCAGGATTGGAAATTATTACGAGCAGGGGAATTGGTATCGCGGCGGTGCCGGTCAGATGTTGTTCACGTCTTGGCTTTATGGAACCCAGCATGACCCATTGGCACCAAAGTTACCGGAAGGCATTTCGCAGGAAGATTTATTGAGGTTACAAAGGTTTTATGACATGGCCCCAAGGTATCCAAAAGTAGATTGGAAGGAAGCCTTGGCACATTTGCCTGTCCAGGATATCATTAAAAATGTAAATGGTCCTCGTGGGGTCTATGAGGAAATGATCACCAGAAAACCAAATGACCCAGCATGGTATGAGGGCGGTTTGTTTCATGATGACATGGAGTTTGAAAAGCCAGCTTATTGGTTTGTTTCTTGGTATGATGTGGCTACAAGTCCAAACCTTGCGATGTATAACCATATCAGGGCAAATGCCAATGACCCAAAAGTGAAGGACAACCAATATTTGGTGATCGCCCCTACCCTTCACTGTTCCTTTACCCGGGCTACCGAAAACACCATTGTGGGTGAAAGAAGCATGGGTGATGCCCGTCTTCCTTACAATGACATGACCTATGGATGGTTTGATTATTGGCTCAAAGGAGAAGAAGGCAAAGCGAAGGAGGAAATGCCAAAGGTGACCTATTTCACCATGGGTTCCAATAAATGGCAAACTTCCGATACCTGGCCTCCGAAAGAAGCGCAAATGATCACCTATTACCTGAACAGCTCGGGCAATGCCAACAGCAGGTTGGGAGATGGTGTACTGACTTCCAAAAAACCGGGAAAGGACAATCCCGATACTTTTCAATATGATCCGATGAATCCAGTTACCTCCTATGGCGGCAATGTATGCTGTACCGGCAATGCCGTGCAGGGAGGATCTTTTGACCAACAGGAAATGGAATTGAGGGAAGATATCCTTGTCTTTACCTCTGAGGTACTTTCAGAAGGCATTGAAGTCAGCGGTTTTATTGAGTCCAAATTGTTCCTTTCCACGGATGTCAAAGACACCGACTTGACGATCAAGATTATCGATGTCTATGCAGACGGCAAGGCCTACAACCTGGATGAAACTATCCAAAGGGTTCGGTACCGAGAAGGTTATGAGAAAGAAGTGTTTATGGAAAAGGGAAAAGTCTATGAAGTAAACCTGACGCCCATGTCTACTTCTAATTACTTCGAAAAGGGTCACCGCATCCGAATTGAGGTGTCGAGTTCCAATTTCCCGAGATTTGACAGGAACATGAATACCGGAGGAAACAACTATGATGAGATAGAAGGCGTGATTGCCACAAATAAGATCCACCATTCAAGTAAATATCCGAGTAGTGTGAGTTTGCCTGTAATGAAAAAATAAAAAAAAGAAACAAGAAGCGAGATTTTGGAGGGGATTAATGATGAATTATAAATGAAGAATGAAGAATTAAAAAAAACAAGAAGCGAGATTTAATTAGCGAAGAAGCGGAGTGGGCTAATGGGAAATTTAGAATTATAAATGAATAATGAGGAATGAAAAAAGGCACAAAGGATTGGTTTCTTTTGTGCCTTTTTTATAGTCTGATTTCATTCCTAATTTTGGTTTTATTTGCAAGCATAAAAACTTATAAAATAAATGAGATTTTTCTCCTCCAAATATAATCTTGTTCATTATAACCGCTTGGAAAAACGCTGTAAAGATAATCCCCAACTTTCAAATCCTGATTAACAAATCTGATAGATCAAAAATACCGTCGATACTATTAGAAAAAATAAGGGTTTGTGTCAGTTCTCCATCTTTAGAAAAAGCACGAAGTTCTCGGAAATTGAAATCCAATTCAACTGAAAAGCAATTGTTGGTCCTTTACCAATGGATAAAGCCTGTATTCATATTAATTCTTCAGCATTTTACGGTTTTAATTCTCCAAAGAGTTTCTGAAAACAAAGGTTCTCCCGGAAAGACATAATATTCGAACTTCTCCTGTTTAAAATCCTCATTAAAAAGGTCTGCCAAGTCAAATTCAGAGTCAATCTTCTTGGCGAAATCTAAATTAGCAATGACTTCACCCTTAATATCAAACACAGATAATTTTTGATTTTCAAAGTCAAATGTGATGGAAGAACCTTTGACTTTCTTATACCACTCTTTAAATGTCAAGGCTGTAAATTGATTCATAATTTGATTTTTTTCTAGTATAATTTTAAAAGTGAACGAATACTAGCAATTATTCTGAAAATTTGGAAGGTCCTTAACTCAGTTTTTACCCAAATTAATTGATAAACTCCCAGAAAAAAAAAAATTGAATTTTTACATTGTAAAAAAAAAGAGTAATTGTGTCGATTAGGTAATAATATGAATTTTTAGAAATTATAAAAATATCCTGAAATGAAAAATGACACAAAAGGGGAAGTTCTTTTGTGCCTTTTGTGCATAAAACCCGGGTTGAAGTGTCAAAATAATCCCAGCTGATCCTTGCCCTCGTCATCTTTTTTGATTTTGAACTCAATGGTATCACCGATATTCAGGTCTTCCTCTCCCCCATCTTCATTGTCTTCTTGGGCATCTGATTCGGTTTGGATTCCCCCTTCTTCAACTTTTGGATTACTTTCCATCAAGGTCAATTCCAACACAGGATAGGAGGAAAGTTTATTCCCTATGGCTTTCCAACCTTTGACATCGATCAGGATATCAAGGTCAAAATCCTGTTCCTCCTGCTCTTTGCCTTTTTGTAGGATGGCTTTGACCTGTGGCTGCTTGTCCGTGGAAACGATTTTCAGCAGTGATTGCTTGTGTTCGGAGATGACAATAAATTTCTTGTTGATGGTAGTGGTCTCGACAAGGAAGCGTTTCACAAAGTATGTTTTGGTTGCCCCGTCTAGGTAAACCAATGAAACGACCTTTTGGGGATCAAATTTTTGGATCAAAACCACATCTTTTGATTCGTACCTATTCGTTACTTCAAAGGTGGTCAATTCATACTCTCCGTTTTTGTAAAAGACGATGATCCTGTCTTCGCCGAGAAAATTACCGATTTTGCGGCCTCTGCTGTCCGTATTCAACCTGCCGATGGATGCATCATAGTAGATGTCAAGGCCACCCAAGGTAGAGGTTCCTGCCATTTTCCATTGGATTTTCCTGACGGTATATTTGGTCAGGATATTGCCGCCTGCCGCTCTGCCTTTGATCTCAATGCTGCTGAATTCAAAGTCAAAAACCTTGATCTTGGCTTTGGCACCTTGGGTAAGGAATAAAGTGATGATCTCAGCCTCTCCGTTGGGATTTGCGGTCAGGTACAAGACTTTGGAGCCTTTGCTGCCTTTGGTCATGTCATATTCCCTGTCTCTGGTGACACCTATTACCTGAAAGCGTTTTACCATTGCTTTGCCGGATTCTCCGTCGAGATACACCATGTTATACACCATCCGCTCATCGCCTCTGCGGAAGATCGCGACATGCAAGATGTCTTTGCCGACGAAACCCTTCTCCTGGATTTTGGTCACGACACAGTTGCCGTCCCTTCGGAATACGATCACTTCGTCCAAATCAGAGCAGTCACAGACAAACTCATCTTTTTTCAATCCAAAGCCGACAAAACCATCTGTTTTGTTGACATATAATTTGGCATTGTTGGCCGCGACGACGGTGGCTTCGATGGTATCAAATGCCCTTATTTCGGTTTTCCTTTCACGGCCTTTTCCATACTTGTCAAGGAGGTTTTGATAGTATTGGATCGCGTAATCGGTCAAATGCCTCAAGTGGTGGTTGACCTCTTTGAGTTCTTCCTGAAGCCTTTTCATCAGCTCGTCAGCCTTGAATGCATCGAACTTGGAGATTCGCTTGATTTTGATTTCAGTCAGCCTGACGATATCTTCTGTGGTGATTTCCCTGTAAAAATCCGGCTTGAATGGTTCAAGACCTTTGTCAATTGTTTTGATGACGGCATCCCATGTTTCACATTCCTCAATATCCCGGTAAATCCTGTTTTCGATGAAGATTTTTTCCAGGGAAGAAAAAAGCAATTTCTCCATCAACTCCGATTTCCTTATTTCAAGTTCTCTTTTGAGAAGTTCTTTGGTCTGCTTGGTGTTGTATTCAAGCATCGTATTGACTGAAAGGAAAACAGGCTTGTCACTGATGATGACGCAGGCATTTGGCGAGATGCTGACTTCACAATCCGTGAAGGCATACAGCGCATCTATCGTCATGTCGGGTGACTGACCGGGGGCCAATTGAATCTGGATCTCTACATCTTTGGCGGTATTGTCCACCACCTTTTTGATTTTGATCTTTCCCTTATCGTTGGCTTTGATAATGGATTCGATCAAAGAGTTGGTAGTAGTGCCAAATGGTATATCCTTGATCAATAGAGTTTTATTGTCTTCCTCCTCTATCCTTGCGCGAACTTTGACTCTTCCTCCCCGGACACCTTCATTGTATTCCGAAAAGTCTGCCATCCCTCCTGTTGGGAAATCTGGTAAGATGTGGGTTCTTTCTCCTTTGAGGATCTGGATGGATCCTAAGATCAGTTCACAGAAGTTGTGCGGAAGGATTTTCGTGGAAAGTCCTACGGCGATTCCTTCCACGCCCTGCGCCAATACCAAGGGGAATTTTACAGGAAGGGTGATAGGTTCTCTTTTTCTGCCATCATAAGAAAGCTGCCACTCAGTGGTCTGGGGATTGAACACCACTTCCAAAGCGAATTTGGAAAGTCGGGCCTCAATATACCTTGCCGCTGCGGCACCGTCTCCGGTCCTGATGTCTCCCCAGTTTCCCTGGGTTTCTATCAAGAGTTCTTTTTGACCCATGTTTACGATGGCATCTCCTATCGAGGCATCGCCATGTGGGTGGTATTGCATGGATTGGCCGATGATGTTGGCTACTTTGTTGAAGCGGCCGTCATCCATTTCCTTCATGGCATGCAGGATCCTGCGCTGAACAGGCTTGAGACCATCTTCTATCGCCGGTACGGCACGCTCCAGAATTACGTATGAGGCATAATCCAAAAACCAGTCCTTATACATTCCCGTCACCGGAATGGATTCGTGGAGCTTTCCGTCTTTTCCTTCAGGAGTATCGTTGATTATATCACTCATGCTATTTTTTAAAAGATGTTATGGCCTGAAAGCCATCATTTTTGGGTAATCCGTGATTGAATCCCACGCGCTGAAAGCCGATATTGACTTTAGGCTGCTTCATTTTCCTCTTCCTGTTTTATGGAAGGGTCATCAAATACGATGTCTTTTTCTATTTTGAGGTTGTCAATGATGAACAGTTGCCTGTCCGGGGTGTTTTTGCCCATGTAGAAGTTCAGCAATTCCACAATTTTGGTTTCCTTGCTGAGAATGATCGGTTCTAAGCGGATGTCGTCTCCGATGAATTTCCCAAACTCTTCAGGGGAAATTTCGCCCAAACCTTTGAATCGCGTGATTTCTGCTGTTTTGCCGATTTTATGGATGGCACGTTGTCTTTCTTCGTCGGTGTAGCAGTAGATGGTTTCCTTCTTGTTTCTTACCCTGAAGAGTGGTGTGTCAAGGATGTAGAGGTGCCCGTTTTTGACCAAATCAGGGAAAAACTGTAGGAAATACGTCATGATCAGCAGGCGGATGTGCATGCCATCGACGTCCGCATCTGTGGAGATGACTATCTTCCTGAAACGGAGATTTTCAATCCCGTCTTCTATATTCAATGCATGCTGCAGCAGGTTGAATTCCTCGTTTTCATAGACCACTTTCTTGGTCATGCCATAGCAGTTCAACGGCTTTCCACGCAGTGAAAATACTGCCTGAGTCTGCACATCACGGGATTTGGTGATGGAACCTGATGCAGAATCCCCTTC
>JBBRFK010000179.1:0-8343 GCA_038224435.1 Cytophagales bacterium
ACCAAAACAGCTGAATCATTTTTGATATATCCGGAAAGAATCTGCTTGGACAGTTCATTCAAGATCAGTTTTTGGATGGTCCTTTTCAGTGGCCTTGCACCGAAGTTAGGGTCAAAACCCACTTCACCCAAATAATCCAAAACTTCTTTGGTAGCGTCTATTTCAATATTGGACTGTGCCAACCGCTTCTGTATCTCTCTCCATTGGATATCAACGATTTTTCGGATCACCTTTCTATTGAGTGGTTCGAACATGATGGTCTCATCTATCCTGTTCAGAAACTCGGGTCGCACGGATTTTTTGAGTAAATCATAGACTTCGGATTTCGTTTTTTCCATGATTTCCTCTTTGTTCCATTCTTCTATCTCAGCAAATCTCTCCTGGATGAGATGCGATCCGATATTGGTAGTCAGGATGATAATCGTGTTTTTGAAGTTGGCAATCCTTCCCTTGTTATCTGTCAGACGGCCGTCATCCAATACCTGAAGTAGGATATTGAACACGTCAGGGTGAGCCTTTTCGATTTCATCCAAAAGCACGACAGAATAAGGCTTTCTCCTTACCGCTTCGGTCAATTGACCCCCTTCATCGTATCCGACATATCCCGGAGGTGCTCCGACCAACCGGCTGACGGAGTGTCTTTCCTGGTACTCAGACATGTCTATCCTCACCATGGCATTGTCGTCATTGAAGAGGTATTCTGCAAGGGCTTTGGCCAATTCGGTCTTTCCTACGCCGGTAGTCCCCATAAAGATAAAGGAACCTATCGGCCTTCTCGGATCCTGTAATCCTGCCCTGCTTCTCCTCACGGCATCAGACAAAGCCACAATGGCCTCATGCTGACCGGCTACTCTTTTGCCGAGTTCATCCTCAAGGTGAAGCAGTTTTTCTCTTTCACTCTGGATCATTTTGGACAAGGGAATCCCGGTCCATTTAGAAACCACAGCAGCAATATCTTCCTGGTCGACCTCCTCTTTCAGCAAAGGAGAGCCTTGTTGCATTTCTTCGAGCTGGGACTTGAAATTTTCCAACCTCTTTTCTGCCTCAACCATTTTACCGTACCTGATTTCTGCAACTTTCCCAAAGTCCCCTGCCCTTTCGGCTTGTTCGCCTTCAAGCTTGAGTTTATCAATATTTTCTTTTTCATTTCTGATCCCTACGATCACGGCCTTTTCGCTTTCCCATTTCGCTTTTACATCCTGCCTCTTTTCCGAAAGTTCTGCGATTTCTTTGCTCAGGATAGTTTCTTTGTCTCTGTTGTTTTCTCTCCGGATGGCTTCCCTTTCGATTTCGAGCTGCATGATTCTCCTGTTGAGTTCATCAAGTTCCTGCGGAAGGGAGTCTATTTCCATTCTCAGCTTGGCTGCTGCCTCATCCATCAGGTCAATGGCTTTGTCAGGAAGAAACCTGTCTGAGATATACCTTTGCGAAAGTTCCACAGCGGCAATGACAGCATCATCCTTGATCCTGACACCGTGGTGGAGTTCATATTTATCCTTGATACCTCTGAGGATAGATATGGCGTCAGCAGCATCCGGCTCGTCGACCATCACCGTTTGAAATCTTCTTTCAAGGGCTTTGTCCTTTTCGATATATTTTTGGTATTCTTTCAAAGTAGTCGCACCGATGGCATGCAGTTCGCCCCTGGCCAAAGCAGGCTTCAGCAGATTGGCTGCATCCATGGCACCTTCTCCTCCCCCACCTGCTCCGATCAAGGTGTGGATCTCGTCGATGAAAAGGATGATTTCACCTTCGGAGTCGGTGACTTCTTTGATGACTGCTTTCAATCTTTCTTCAAATTCTCCCTTGTATTTTGCACCCGCTACCAATAATCCCATATCGAGAGAGATCAATGTTTTTGATTTAAGGTTCTCGGGAACGTCTCCGCTTACGATCCTCTGGGCCAAACCTTCCACGATGGCGGTTTTACCCACACCCGGCTCGCCGAGGAGAATCGGATTGTTTTTGGTTCTTCTGGCCAAAATCTGTAATACCCTTCTTATCTCTTCATCCCGTCCAATCACAGGATCAATCTTCCCTTTTTTGGCGAGTTCATTTAGGTTTTTGGAGTATTTCTCCAATGCCCGATATTTGGATTCTGCGTTTTGGTCGGTCACTTTATTTCCTTTTCTTAGTTCCTTGATAGCTTCGAGAAGCGGTTTTTCTGATAAGCCGTTGTCTTTCAACAGCTGGGCTGTCTTGTCAGAACCAGCCAAAATTGCTAGCAATAAATGCTCGATGGTCACAAACTCATCTCCGAAGTTTTTGAGATAATCCTTGGCTTTGGACAGTACCTGATTGGATGCATTTGAAAGATAGGGTTGCTGCCCGGTTATTTTGGGCAGTGACTTGATGGTGTCATCAGTTTTTTGTGCAATCAGGCCTTTATTTACATTTAACTTTTTAAACAAAAATTCAGTGACATTTTCGTCTTCCGAGAATATCCCCTTCAGGATATGTGCAGGCTCTATGGCTTGCTGCTGCTCGGCAGTTGCAAGCTCTGCTGCCTTCTGGATCGCCTCCTGTGATTTTATGGTGAATTGTTTAAAATCCATTTTATAGTTGGTTAGGTTGGTTTCAATTCTGTTTGTTTTCCCTTTAATTCGGGTTCATTCATTTATTCCTCAAATCTTTATCCAAAGCAATAAAGACCTGAAAATCGGAAATTATGTCTCAAAATCCCCAAATCATATTCGCTAAAAATGGACTTTTTGACATAGAATCCTTTCAATCAGAAACGAAAACTCCAATTCCATAGGATCGGGCGAGCCTATAATAATGGAAATCAAACCGTTACAAAAAAAATCAACCCACTCGAAAAAACCTAAAAAAACAATTCAAAATTAAGCGTATAACAATTCCAATTTAACTTGGATTTAATTATCAAAAATTAAGTTATACTACATAATTATTTTACAAATTTTAATTTAACCTTACATTTTTTTTTTAGAGGGTAAAAGAATTATTTTTACTATGTTTAATCGACTGAAACCCAAACATTAATTCCCTTTCCCTTTTGAACATAAGCAATTATGAACTTTCAATTTTCATTTAATCCCTTTGCTACGCCAATATTCCTGACGAGTTTGCTGTTTGTGATCTTGGCATTTTTTTCATTTAACAAAAACAACCAACATGGAGAACGGTATTTTTCTTATTTCATGTTCAGCTGTTTTTTTTACTCTTTTTTTTATGGAATAGAGTTACTTTCAATTACTCCCGAAGGGATCAAATTATTTTATATTTTGGAATATATCGGCGGCGCATTTGTTACTCCGTTTTTATTTCTTTTCGTATTGAAATACACAGACCGGGCAAAATTCATCAACAAAAACTGGCTCGTTTTGATCTTTGGGATTTCAGCCTTTTTCCTTTTGATGGTATTTACCAATGATTTCCACCACCTGTTTTACAAAGAAATTTCAGCATCCAATAACTCATATTTTCTGTCTGTTTCTCTTGACCGGGGTATACTCCATTGGATGTACGCCAGTTACAATTCGATTTTGATAGTTTTCTCCAACCTCTTGCTTTTCAGAATGCTGTTTTCGATTCCCGAGATATACAGGGGGCAGGTGCTGATTATGCTATTTGGAACTTTGATTCCATGGATTGCCTATTTGTTTGTGGTATTCGGTTTTTATCCTTTTGGCCTTGACCCCGTTCCGTTTTGCCTTGCTATCAGTGGTGTTACCCTATTTTGGGCATTGTTCCAATACCGGTTGTTCCGCGCCAATCCCATTGCTTTCAAAACAATTTTTGAAAATATCTCTGACGGAATTCTAATCTTGGACAGGATGGGGGATGTGGTGGCAATGAACTACACTGCAAGGAAATTTTTCTCAAAATTAAGCCCCCATAAAATTTATAAAAAAGACCAGTTGATTGGGATTTCAAAGGAACTGGCGAGCCTTTTTCTATCCAATCCGACAAATTCCAAGATTGAAATGGTGACCCAATCAGAGAATAAAATCTTTGAGATTCAACTTAAAAATATTGATAAGGATTCACTTGACCCTGAATCAACAAATTTTCAATATTTATTTTTTCGGGATATCACAGAGCAAAAATCCACGGAGGAATTTATCAAGGCTAATGAATTGAAATTGCAGCATGTCAACAACAATTTGGTCAGAAATGAGAAAATGCTGACTTCGATTGCATTTGCTACCAAAGAATTACTTTCCAACCATGATTTTGCAACTGCCACCCAAAAAGCAATTACACTCCTTGGTGACGGTGCCACAGTAGACAGGGCTTACCTTTTTGAAAACAGTCTGGATGAAAACGGGAATATTTTAAGTTCGCAGAGATTTGAGTGGAGTGCATTGGGAGTACCTGCTGAAATCAACAACCCAAATCTACAGGGATTACCCATTGGGATGTTTGGGGAAGGCTCGAGGGTCATGGCCCAAAGCAACCTTTATCAGGCCATCGTGGATCAAATGGAAGATGACCCTGAATTGAAAGAGCTCTTGCAAAGTCAGGATATCAAATCCATCCTCCTTATCCCTATTTATGTAGAGGATTACTTTTGGGGATTTGTGGGATTCGATGATTGTACCATTGAAAGGAAATGGAGTGAGGCCGAAACGGCGTTGTTGATAAGCTTTGCAGACAGTATCTCCAATGCCATCGAAAGGAAAACCATGGAAAAAAACCTTGTCAAATCCATGGAGGCTGCAAATGAAGCAAGTATCGCCAAATCTGAGTTTTTGGCCAACATGAGCCATGAAATCAGAACACCATTGAATGGTGTCATTGGTTTTTCTGATTTATTGATGAAAACCAACCTGGATGAAAACCAAAAAGGGTTTTTATATTCCATCCTGCAATCAGGAACGCTTCTTTTGGATTTGATCAATGACATTCTGGATTTTTCAAAAATCGAGGCAGGCAAGCTTGAATTGAGCCCTGAGTGGGTCAATATCAAAGAATTGGTGACTGACACCCTAAAAATCATACAGCCTACCACCAACGAAAAAAACCTGAAGCTCAATCTTAAACTCGATGAAAAACTTCCAAAATCGGTTTATGTAGACTCCACGAGGATCAAACAGATATTGATCAACCTGTTGAGCAATGCCGGAAAATTCACCCACCAAGGACACATTGACCTCACTGTCAAAGTAGACGGTCCCCTTTCCCAAAATGGCATCATGCCCTTGATCTTTTCTGTGGAGGATACCGGGATTGGGATTTCAAAAGAAAAAGAACGCACCATTTTCGAAGCATTCGCCCAAGAAGATAACTCCACTACGAGGAAATATGGTGGAACAGGTCTTGGTCTTACCATCTGCAGCAAATTACTGGAGCTGATGGAAAGCAAACTAGAACTCCAGACAACCTTGGGAAAAGGAAGCAAATTCTACTTCAAGTTGGACTTACCGGTATCTGAAGAAATGGTAATCCCAAAAACGGACCAAAAAATGAGTGGTAGCGACCTACCTTCCAATTCGAAAAAAGAGAAAGATTCCAGCACAGTTTTCAAGGTTTTGCTAGTGGATGACAATCCCGTCAACATGCTTCTTGCCAAAGCGATTGTGAAAAAGCTATTACCGAGCTCAGTGGTTATTGAGGCATTCAATGGCTTGGAAGCTTTGGAGGAATACAAAAAAGAAAAGCCTGATTTGATTTTTATGGATATCCAAATGCCCGAAATGAGCGGCTATGAGGCTACAAAAGAAATCAGAAAAATAGAAAAGGATATCCGGACTCCCATTGTTGCCTTGACCGCTGGTACCGTCAAAGGAGAATATCAGAGATGTCAGGAAGCTGGAATGGATGATTATCTGAGTAAACCGGTGTTGGTATCAGATATATCAGGAATGATCGAAAAATATCTTGATTCCTCTCCAAACACTTCCCAAGTCATAGCTTCCTCCAAATTTGAAGAATACAGGTTGTCGGATCCTGAGTTTTACAAGGAATTGCTGGATGTCAGTATCGCCAATATAGAAAAGTTAAAAAACACCTTGATCAGCCACATGCAGGAAGGAAACCTGCATGGTGTCAAACAAACCGGCCATGCCCTCAAGGGTGTGGGTCTAAATCTTGATTTCAAGGACCTTGTAGCAACCTCCACCGGAGTCGAATTGTTGACTGTTCTTGAGGAGGAAAACAAATCAGTGGTCGATGAGACCATTGAAGAAGTTTCAAAAATCCTCGATAGTCTCAAGGCTGAGTGGCAATCCATAAAAGGGTAAAGCATAAAGTGAAGGATCAATCCTTCACTTCTTCATAATCGATGTAGTCACCGCCTTTGATTTCTTTAGACCTTTTTTGTTCGTATTCTTTTGGAATATGGTCGACATTGACATTTGCACCCGTAGGCTTGCTTCTCCTGTCATCTTCCCGCTTCAGGTCATTGGCATGGTCCACGAACTGCTTCAGTTTACTTTTTACAAAGAATTGAAGCAACCTGGAAAATATCCAGGACAAGGCGATCGCAATTAGAAGAAATTTGAAAATAAATCCCATGTTTAGATGTGAAATGTGAGACATAAGACGTGAGACTTTCATGTGTCCCTTGTCTTATGTCTCATGTCTGAAATTAATTATCTACTCAAATAAAGGTTTCTCTCAGAATAAATCTTCAAGAAATAATCATCCATCAAATCATCAATAAAATATATGGCTTCTCCGGTTGATTTCATTTCCGGGCCCAATTCTTTGTTGACATTCGGGAATTTGTGGAAAGAGAAAATCGGTTCCTTGATGGCATAACCCTTCTTTACAGGATTGAATTCAAAGTCTGTTACTTTTTTCTCTCCCAACATCACCTTGGTGGCAAAATTCACATAAGGTTCCTGATAAGCTTTACAGATAAAGGGAACGGTCCTAGATGCTCTAGGGTTGGCTTCTATCACATATACTTTGTCATTTTTGATGGCAAACTGCATGTTGATCAGACCTACGGTCCGAAGTGCCAATGCGATTTTTTTGGTATAGGTTTCTATCTGACGCATGACGTAATCTCCCAAATTGTATGGAGGAAGCACTGCATATGAATCCCCGGAGTGGATGCCTGCAGGCTCAATATGTTGCATGATACCAATGATATACACATTTTCGCCATCACAAATGGCGTCTGCTTCAGCCTCTATGGCATTTTCCAGAAAATGGTCAAGCAGAATTTCATTGTTGGGAATGTCCCTCAAAACTTTGACGACATGCTCTTCAAGTTCCTTTTCGTTGATGACGATCTTCATCCCCTGTCCGCCCAGAACATAAGAAGGCCTTACCAATAGCGGGAATCCAATGGTCTTGCACAATTCAAGCGCCTCGTCGGTATTGTGGATGGTGCCAAACTCCGGATAGGGAACGTCATTTTCTTTCAAAAGGGTTGAAAACCTTCCTCTATCTTCAGCCAAATCCAATGCTTCAAAGCTTGTCCCTATGATTTTGATGCCATATTTATCCAGCTTCTCAGCAAGCTTCAACGCTGTCTGTCCGCCAAGTTGAACAATCACTCCCAAGGGATTTTCATGGAGAATGATTTCATAAATATGCTCCCAAAATACGGGTTCAAAATATAGCTTGTCCGAAATATCGAAATCAGTCGAAACTGTTTCAGGATTACAATTGATCATGATGGTCTCATAGCCGCACTCTTTGGCGGCCAAAACCCCATGGACACAGGAATAATCAAACTCAATCCCTTGCCCGACCCTGTTGGGTCCTGAGCCCAAAACCACGACTTTTTTCCTTTTGGATACCACCGATTCATTTTCCTCCCCAAAAGTGGAGTAATAGTAAGGTGTCTTGGCATCAAATTCAGCAGCACAAGTATCCACAAGTTTGAAAACCCGCTTGATTCCCATTTCGTCGTAGCGCTTGGTAAAAACCTCGCTTTCCAGACATCCCAACAAATGAGCCAATTGACGGTCAGCATAGCCTTTTTTCTTGGCCATGTCCATCATTTCTCTTGGGATGGTATTGATATTGAATTTTTCAATCTGATCTTCTATATGGATCAATTCTTCTATCTGTCTGAGAAACCATTTGTCTATTTTGGTCAGGTCATGGATAGTCCTGAAAGAAATTCCCAGCTTGAAGGCATCATAGATATGGAACAGCCTGTCCCAACTCGGATTTGCCAAACTGTACAAAATCTTCTGTTGGTCCCGGAGTTCTTTTCCGTCCGCACCCAATCCATTTCTTTTGATTTCCAGAGATTGACAGGCTTTTTGAAGGGCTTCCTGAAAATTGCGGCCAATGCCCATCACTTCTCCCACTGATTTCATGGACAATCCCAATCTCCTGTCGGAGCCTTTGAATTTGTCAAAGTTCCATCTTGGGATTTTGACAATCACATAATCGATGGCAGGTTCAAAAAACGCA
>JBBRFK010000180.1:0-8282 GCA_038224435.1 Cytophagales bacterium
CAGATTCCCCCGTGCGGTGCAATGTTTGCCAATAGCTTTCAGAAATTAAAACCAGGATGGGTTGCATGTCGGGAATCTTCTACTTTTGAAAAAATCTTACTATGGAACAGATGCGGGGAGGAGGCACAATTCCGGGCCGGCGGTGGCCTTGTGCGTGGATAGGATTATTGTGCTTGAACTTTTTGGTTACTTTTTGTTTCAAGACAAAAAGTGACAGAGAAAGAAACGTGAGAAATGTGTGAAATCATTTGAAATAGAAAAAAATTCTCCAACCATTTCGATATTGAAGATTCTCCTACTTAGGAGTTACTTGACCGAAATACTCACGTCGCGGATATCAAAACCCCGAGCGGCAGTGCAAAAAGATTGGTGAAAGTATAAAAATTTGAGAAGCACTTTGCTCGGGGCTACCGATATTTTGCCCCGATGGGGCGGACTGATAACCCGTTTAGCTTAGGCTTCTCGTGAAGTCATTGATATGAATCAAGACATGTTGTATAGAAGATGGAAATAGGACTACCACAATCGATGAGTAATCCAATAATGAAGACAAGCTGAATAAAGCCCCCCTCTGGGAGTAATTTGTAAATACGCCTTTCTATGAAAAGAATTTGCAATTCATCTTTCTCCCCGTTATTGGTGTCAATACCAACCCCTTTCGGGGGAAGAATGAATGTGCTACAAAACGTGATTATCTAAAATTTGGTCTTTGAACTTTACACATGGTTTGTCTCTATTTTTCCATCCAAAATCCTTCGGCCAAATAAAAGACCGTATCGATGAAATAAAGGACACCATTTCTGGTCAACACATTTTCATCATGCAAATCTTCCAAAATGATTCCCAGATCAGGATTGAAATAATCGTTATAACGGGTACAGACAAAACCATTGGATTACAGAAAAATTTTTACTTTTTCCAAATCTGTATTTTCAGTGATCGAAACATATGCCTGCCTGACAACTGCATAAAGTATTTGGTTTTCTTTAGTGAAACCTATTAAATCGTAAGCAGTATCAGGGAAGAAAAAATTATGGAGAAGCAAGTTGATAAAGTAGTCTTTGCAAGAGCTGAAATAGATGCCGTCATTTAGCTTTAGTACATATTCAGAATCTTGAAGAAAAACCCTCTGCTCAGCACCTTAGCTTACAAAACTGGAAAAATCAATCTTATCTACCCAAAGGTCTTTTTCAAAAATAAGCTTTTCTAGTTTTTCTGTTTCTTGTTCTCTGACTTGCTTTGGGATTTCAGTTTTTGGGCCTGAAGTCGCGCCATCTCCAAGGTAACTGGAGACTGCTTGGATAGTTGTTCCAAACCTAACTTGGCTCTTTCCTGAAATGACATAGTTAATTTCATGCTTTATTGGGTTTTGCATTTTGACAAAGGTAGGTGTTTTGGCGAACAGAAAAAAATAGTTGATTTGAATAAAATCCAAGATGGCTGTTATGGGATATTATCATTCCCTGTTTTTGGAGTCTGCACCAATCCCTAATTTCCTTTTTGCTCTCAAGAACCAAAGACATCACTTTTTTTACATCAAGCAGCGGTGCAGAAGGATAGGTGAAAGTACCAAGTTCAGAGAAGCACTTTGCTCGGGGCTACAGATATTTTGCCCCGATGGGGCTTTTTCCCTAAGCAGTTAAAATCAAAATTTTTTTTCCTAACAATTCGGTATTGAAGATCTCCTCCCCGACTTTTTTAAAAAAATATCTCTTTCAAACCATCAAAAACACCTACTCCGCCTTCGTCCACTCCACTGTCCTCCCGATCACGGAGAAACCAACAAACCCACGCACTTCCAAGGTTTTGTCATTCTTCTTCTTGATGATGCAGGAATAGGTCTTTCCGTTTTTGGGATCATAGATGGTCCCGTTTTCCCAAGTATTGCCGGTATGTTCAAAATTACTCAAAAGTCTCATTCCCATGATCTGCCTGGTCCGCTTGGATTGGTCGGTATTGTTTTTGTCAGTTTTTGCTTTGCCGTTTTCGGTTGGATCTTTAAGCCAAACGATTTTGCCAAAATACTTTGCTCCTTCTTTGAAAATCTCTACTTGGGCATCTTTCTCGGTGTTGTACCATTTGCCGACAATGGCATCGGCTGATTGTGCTTGGACATTGATTCCAAATCCGATCATCAATAAAATGGTCATAGTCAAAATTGCTTTTCTCTCAGTCATGGTCCTGTTATGTTTCTATCTCGGACGAATAATAATACTTTTACGATGCTAATTCAATAGGGCAAATCATTTTCTTTATCAATCCATTTTAAATCCCCAAATAGCGATATCCAAAACCAACGAATGGAACCACATCCAAAAGGAACCCAAATCATCCAAATCTACAAGAGTGAAATTCATCTTTTACCCGAAAAAGCTGTTTTCCTTCCCCAGAGTCACTCCCTTCTTATTGCTGATCCGCATTTTGGCAAAGCCGCCCATTTCAGAAAAGCTGGGATTCCGGTTTCCGAAAAAGTCCATACCCATGATTTTCTCAAAATCAAAACGCTGATAGAAAAATATGATCCAAAAGACATATATTTTTTGGGGGACCTTTTTCACAGTGATTGGAACGAGTCATGGAACGACCTCGAAATTTTTGCCCACTATTTTGCCGCCTGTCAGTTTCATCTGATCAAAGGCAACCATGACATACTTCCGGAAGCCCTTTACCGTTCTGAAATATGGAAAGTGCATCCCGAATCCCTCGTATTGGGGGATTTTATCCTGACCCATGAACCAATGAAAATCGTTCCTGACGGGCTTTTCAATTTCTGTGGCCATATCCATCCTGGGATTTCTCTTTATGGAAGCGGCAGACAGAGGTTGACCCTACCCTGCTATTTCCTATCCGGAAAGCAAATGATCCTTCCTGCTTTTGGAAGGTTTACGGGATTATTTGGAATGAAATGTGAAAAAAACGATCAGGCCTTTGCGGTTACGGACAAAAAAGTAATTCCAGTCAATTTCATGGAATAGGTTGGTTTAATTGGCCAAGCTGTTTAATTTTGCCCCCATTAGAAAAAAAACATGAGTACATATCCAAGGAAAAAAGCAAAACTGGGGAAATTCAAATTTGCATCGGTTCTTTTCAGCACTACCCTATCCTTGTTTATTTTGGGACTTTTTGGGGTAATCATCATTCAGGCCAAAACCTTGACCAAAATCATCAGGGAAAATATTGAAATCCAGGTTTTTTTGAATAAAAACGTCACAGAATCCGAATTGAAAGCCATAGGAAAATCCTTTGAGTCCAAACCCTATATCCTCCAAGCCGGTGATTCCCTTGCGATTACTTTTATCTCACAGGATGAAGCCGCCAAATCCTTCCTCGAAAATACAGGAGAGGATTTTACGCAGTTTTTGGATGACAATCCATTGAGAGACAGCTATACCATAGCGATAGCGGAAGCATATCAAACTCCAGAGCAAATCGAAGAAATCGTCAAAGAAATCGAAGCCAATGATGGGGTGTTTGAAGTCACTTATATGCAAGACCTGGTAGAATCCATCAACAGAAACCTCTTCAAAGTGGCCTTGGTCATGGGAGGGTTTATCGTGATTTTGGTTTTTACCGTGGTGATGCTCATCAACAATACGATTAGACTTGCTCTGTTTTCCCAAAGATTTTTGATCCGAAGCATGCAGCTGGTGGGTGCCACAAGGGGATTTATCCGCAAACCGTTTTTGGGGAGGGCTTTTGTATTTGGGTTTCTGGCGGGATTGATTGCCTCCGCGATTCTCTTTGGCATCATAGAATATACCAAAGCCAATATTGATGGATTTGCTTTGTTGCAGGATTACAACTTGCTTTATGCCCTGTTTGGAGGCTTGATCATTTCGGGAATTTTGCTCTCGGTTTTGAGTACTTTGCAGGCAGTAAATAAATATTTAAACATGTCTTTAGACGAATTATATTAATATGGACCAATCACCTTTCCCTTTTTCAAAGAAGAATTACCGATTGATGCTGATTGGAATCGGTATTATTGTTTTGGGATTCATCATCATGGGTCTCGATAATGAACCTCACGGATTCGGCGTTTTGGGTCTTACTGTTGGCCCTATAGTCATCCTTTCAGGATTCATTTTTCAGTTTTATGCAATATTTGCCCGCTCCGAAAAAAAATAATTTATGGATATCATCGATGCGATTATCCTCGGCATTGTCCAGGGGCTGACCGAATTTTTGCCTGTATCTTCCAGTGGCCATCTTGAACTGGGGTCCGCAATCCTTGGAAATGACAAGCTTCCAGAAGAAAGCCTGATGTTTACAGTGGTTTTGCACTTTGCCACGGCCTTGGCCACATTGGTTGTCTTCAGAAAAGACATTGTGGTCCTTATAGAAGGATTATTGAAATTCAAGTGGAATGAAGAAACCCAGTTTACTGTCAAAATCATCATTTCGATGATTCCTGCAGTGATTGTAGGCTTGTTTTTTGAAGAACAGCTAGAGCAGTTTTTTGGAGGCAAAATAGTATTTGTAGGCTTCATGCTATTGGTTACCGCCATCCTGCTATTCTTGGCAGACAAAGCCAAAAGCACTGAAAACGATATGACATTTGGAAAAGCCGCCTTGGTTGGCCTAGCCCAAATGGTGGCGATGCTGCCTGGAATCTCCAGATCAGGAGCCACCATTTCCAGTTCGGTACTTTTGGGAATCGATAAGAATAAAGCCGCGAGGTTTTCATTTTTGATGGTTGTCCCGCTTATTCTCGGTAAAATCGCCAAAGACATCATGGATGGTGCGTTGACCTATAACGAGGCTAGTTTCGGATATCTTTCTGCTGGTTTTATTGCGGCATTTATTTCCGGATTTTTTGCCTGTACCTGGATGATTTCTTTGGTCAGAAAAAGTAAATTGATCTATTTTGCCATTTATTGCAGCATTGTTGGGCTGATAGCCATCTTCTCAGGCGTATATTTGTGACATGCAAGAGGAACCTTACGGAGAAGTATTCCTGATCAACAAACCCTATCAATGGACTTCTTTTGATGTGGTCAAAAAGGTGAGAAATGCTTTGAAAATCAAAAAAGTAGGGCACGCCGGCACATTGGATCCATTGGCAACAGGCCTGCTCATAGTCTGCGCAGGAAAGAAAACCAAGTCTATTGATTCCTACATGGCGCAGGAAAAAGAGTATACAGGCACTTTTGTAATTGGCAAAACCACAGAGAGTTTTGACCTGGAAAAAGAAGTGACCGATGTTGCCGACCCATCCGCCATTACCTTGGACCAAGTCAAATCCGCTGTAGCCCAACTTTCAGGCAATATCCTTCAAATACCTCCCATGCACTCCGCCATCAAAGTAGATGGAAAAAGAGTATATGAATCGGCCCGAAAAGGGCTTGAAGTCAAAATGGAAGCACGGCCTGTGACAGTTTCTGAATTTGAAATCACGGCATTCGAAAACCCTGAAGTCCATTTTCGGATTGTCTGTTCCAAAGGCACTTACATAAGAAGTCTGGCAAGGGACCTTGGGGAAATTTTGGGGGTCGGTGCCTATATGTCCGCATTGACACGGACAAGGATCGGGGATTTCAGTTTACAGGAAGCAGAAGAATTGACTGACTTGATCGAAAAAATAAAAGGCAGACAGGATGAAAATCTATGAAGGGATAGAAGACTTCAGGCAGGTGCCAAATCCGGTCGTGACGATTGGAACTTTTGACGGCGTCCACCTAGGCCACCAAAAAATCCTCAAAAGAATCAGGGCTGTTGCTGATGAAATCGGAGGCGAAACGGTCATGATTACTTTTTGGCCCCATCCGAGGCTGATACTTTATCCCGAAGAACATAACCTTCGGTTGTTGACCACTTTCGAGGAAAAGGCAAAATTGCTCAGGGAATTTGGTATTGACCATTTGCTGACCATTCCCTTTACCAAAGAATTTTCCGAATTGAGCTCTGAAGAATTTATCCAAAAAATCCTCATAGACAATATCCAAACCCGAAAATTGGTCATCGGATATGACCACCGCTTTGGCAGAAACAGAGAGGGAAGTTTCGAATACCTGAAGGAAAACATCGACCGCTACCACTTCGAATTGGAGGAAATATCAAGAGAAGACTTGGATAATGTGGGCGTGTCGAGTACCAAAATCCGACAGGCATTGGAAATAGGCGAAGTGCATATTGCCAATGAATTTCTTGGGAGAGATTATGAACTCAACGGCATCATCATCAAAGGGCAGCAGATTGGAAGATCTATAGGATTTCCGACAGCCAACATCCATATTCCACATGATTACAAACTCATCCCCTGTGACGGGGCCTATGCGGTGACGATCATTATAGAAGGAGAAACTTTCCTAGGTATGCTCAACATCGGCAACCGCCCAACCGTAAACGGGAGCAGCAGGACGATAGAGGCACATTTGTTTGATTTCAATGGAGATCTTTATGACAAAAGAGTCTGTGTCCATCTTAAATCTTATCTTAGACCTGAAATCAAATTTCCGGGTCTGGAGTCTCTTCAAATACAATTGGCCAAAGACAAGGAAATGGCCAAAAAGGTTTTGACCCAAGTATAAACCAAAATAATTTTTGTATGATCACAAAAACCGTAAAAAATGCTGCAGAAGCCGTAAAGGATGTTGTTTCAGATTCGGTGCTGATGTTTGGAGGCTTTGGTCTCTGCGGAATCCCTGAAAACTGTATTCAGGCATTGCTACAAAAAGACCTGACAGGTCTGACCTGTGTTTCAAACAATGCCGGCGTGGATGATTTTGGCATCGGACTCATGCTCAAAAAGCGCATGGTCAAAAAGATGATTTCAAGCTATGTCGGTGAAAATGCGGAATTTGAAAGGCAGTTGCTGAGCGGAGAATTGGAAGTAGAATTGATCCCTCAGGGGACACTTGCTGAAAGAATCCGAGCCGGTGGTGCGGGAATCCCAGCTTTTTTTACACCTGCCGGAGTCGGAACCGAAGTGGCGGAAGGCAAAGAAATCAGGGAATTTGAGGGTAAAATGTATTTGATGGAAAGGGGTCTTACGGCTGACTTCGCTTTTGTCAAGGCATGGAAAGGAGACACGGCGGGAAATCTGATTTTCAAAGGAACAGCCAGAAACTTTAACCCAATGATGGCCACTGCCGGAAAAATTACCATCGCAGAAGTGGAAGAACTGGTTCCTGCAGGAGAACTAGATCCAAACAATATCCATACACCGGGCATCTATGTCCAAAGGATTTTTCAAGGGGTGGACTATGAGAAGAGAATCGAGCAGCGGACTGTAAGTAAAGGCGGATAGATGGAAGGTTTTAGAAACAAGATGCAAGAATCAAGAAGCTAGAATTAAGAATCGAGAAACAAGAGGCAAGAATCAAAACAATTTGACAACAATTTTAGCCAATACTACAAACACAACATTCTAACATATTCCAACCAACTCTACCATGCTGGACAAAACCCAAATAGCCAAAAGAATAGCCCGTGAAGTCAAAAACGGACAATACATCAACTTAGGAATCGGCATTCCAACCTTGGTTGCCAATTATATTCCCGAAGATTTGGAAGTTGTCCTCCAGTCTGAAAACGGTCTTCTCGGAATAGGCCCTTTTCCGGCAGAAGAAAATATAGACCCTGATCTTATCAACGCAGGAAAGCAGACCATTACCATGGTAAAAGGCTCTGCATTATTCAATTCCGCTGATTCATTTGCCATGATACGAGGTGGGCATGTTCATTTGACCATTCTGGGCGCGATGGAAGTCTCTGAAAACGGAGACATTTCCAATTGGAAAATCCCGGGAAAAATGGTGAAGGGAATGGGCGGCGCAATGGATCTGGTAGCATCTGCCGAAAATATCATCGTCGCCATGCAGCATTGCAGCAAAGACGGTCAATCCAAATTATTGAAGGAATGCAGCCTGCCGATTACAGGGATCAAATGTGTCAAAAAGATCGTGACCGACCTTGCCGTGTTGGATGTTTTGCCTGAGGGGGGATTCAGATTGCTCGAAAGAGCGCCCGGCGTGTCCGTAGAAGAAATAGTGAGCAAAACAGAAGGAAAGCTTTTGGTGGAAGGTGAAATTCCTGAAATGGTTTTTGATTGAAAAGGAAAATGCTGGAAGTTGGAAGAAGGAAGTCGGGAGATAGTAAATGCTGAAATGCTGACCAAAAAGAAAAATTTCTCCATAAGGAAAAAATTTTTGAGACAAAATTTAAATGGGTAAACAGGAACTTGTAAAGTCGTTTGCTAGTTTTGCATTGAAATTACCGAACCCCAATGAAAAATTCAGAAATTAAGTTTTCAATTAATCTTGACGAAAAAAACCTTCCAA
>JBBRFK010000181.1:0-8278 GCA_038224435.1 Cytophagales bacterium
AGCAGGTTCAGGATCGTCCACTACTTTTCTTCGTGGTCTGATAAACTTTGGCTTCTCTTCATCAGGAGTAAAAACCGGGATTGTCAATTTTTCCTTTGGCTTTTCCGGTTCTATGACTATAGATTTTTCTTGCTTGATTGGCTCAGGTTTTTTAACGAGCTTTTCTTCTTGTCTTTTTACAGGTCTTTCGTCTGTTCTTTTGGCAGGTCGATCTTCATTTCTTGGTAAAGGCTTATGCTCATTTCTTTTTATGGGTTTCACCTCTTCCTCTACTGCGATTTCTTCTTTTAGAATTACAGTTACATTTTCCCTTCTGAATTTGGACTTATTTTCCTGGGGGATCGGTTGGGGTGATTCAGGAGATTCATTTGATTCAGGTTTGGACTTAGGCTCGAAAGCTTCTGTTTCAACGATGGTGGGCCTTTTTTTCGGTAACGCTTTTTCGTCTGTGATGGCTTGCCGGTCCAGGATGGCATAGACAAGTTCATCTTTTTTAAGCGTTTTAAAGTTTTTTACGCCCATTTCTTCAGCGATTTCCTTCAATTCAGAAAGTAGCCTGACTTTTAATTCTTCTATGTTATACATAAAAAGCTTATGGAATTATAAATAAGATGTGTGAATGTGTGATGATGTAATTTGATTATTTCTGAACTGAATGAAAAAGGGATTCAGAATAAGTAAAATCCAAGGGGAGAAGGACTTTGCGATACTATGATGATGCAATATTAAGGTTTCAATAATTAAATAACAAATATTTCACAAGAGATGGCAATTTATTTTAAGACATCATTTGCCGGAGCACCTTCACAGATTTCCAATTATAGGCCAAATCAAGGTGATTACCATAGAAAAGCAGGAAATGATCCAACATATTCCGCCTGATTTTGGAAGGAGAGCTATCGGTACAAAGAAAAGATTGGGCAATTACAGATTTGAGATAGTCCTTTTCCTCTTCCATCACGTCCGGGCCTTGGGGATATTGCTTCAATTCCACAAAAAATGATTCGGAATCTTCCGGGGCAAAGCCAAGGTACTTTGAACTTTCCCACAAAAAAACCAAAGGGAAATGCACCAAAGCAGTTTCCTTTTCATCTAATAACCTGATGGTGGATTCCAGAAAATCAAAAAACTCCTCATTTTGGTACCCTTCAAAAACTGACTTGCCCATGACCTCTGCCATAAACATGGCAATACCTGACCTAAGGAAATCAAATGGAACAAGTTGGAAAGGCATGAGTAGTTTTGCCTCAGAAATCCTGTTGAGGCTGCTGCTTTCCTTATCGTAAATCACAAGGTCCAAAAGTGTCAGTGGCTGGTATAAGGCCATTTTGCTTTTGCTTGTCTTAGATCTTGCCCCATTGATGATATAAGATTTCAATCCAAATTCCCTTGTAAAAATCCTGACAATGACCGAAGTCTCTCCATACTTGATATAGGACAAAACGATGCCTTTTGTTTTCTTCAGTCTCACAGCGCCACTTTTCTAACTGGAAAAGCCCTTTGCAATTTCCCCCCGAATCCAAACTTTTTACAAGTCAGGTTTTCACCCATTTTGATTTTTCCGATTTTTCTTTTTTGTAAATCCATTCCAATCAGCGTTTTTCGGTAAAACATTTCCTACAACGGGCCTCATACGTCTCTTTTTCACCTAGCACCACTTTGTCTTTGGTCTCCGTGAGTCTGTAGGAATATGATGCCAAATCCCCGCATTTCATGCAGATGGCATGTACTTTGGTCACGTATTCTGCGATTGCCAATAGCTGTGGCAGGGGCTCAAATGGATTGCCTTCAAAATCCATATCAAGCCCTGCGAGGATTACCCGCTTGCCTGAATTGGCCAAAACATTGGCAACATGGATGATCCTATTGTCAAAAAACTGTACCTCATCAATCCCGACCACATCGCAATCCCCAGCAAGCAGGATGATGTCATCGGCAAAGTTAACGGGGCTTGACCGGATGGCATTGTCATTATGGGATACCACGTTTGTTTCATGATACCGTTTGTCAATGGAAGGTTTGAAAATCTCCACTTTTTGTTTGGCAATAAATGCCCTGTTCAATCTTCTGATCAATTCTTCGGTTTTCCCAGAAAACATACAACCACAGATGACCTCAATGTGTCCTTTCCTTTCCGGGTTTCTGTATTTGCCGATGGTACTTTCTATAAACATGGGGCGCTATTCACTGTAGTCCATATGGGAAAACTTGTTTTCTTCCGCAACGCGAAAGACGATTTCTCCTTTAACCAATTTTGCTTGGCAAGATAACCTTTCATGGGTTGCCAAGCTGCCAGTTTCTCTGAAATTTTCTTCCCTGTCAGTCAGTGGCGAGAGGTTTGCCATGCCCTCCACTACGATGATTTTGCAGGTAGTACATCTTCCTTTTTTTCCGCATGCATGCATCCAATCAATGTGGTTTTCATGGATTAAATCAATAACTTTACGGTCTACGTGAAGTGAAATGATCTCTTTCTGGAATAAATTTTGGATCGTAATTTTCAGCATGGTCTGTGCTTAATTCATAAAAAATTCAATAAATATATATGTCTGCTAAGTTAAACAGCAATTACGTAGAAAACTACGCCAAGGAATTCAGTAAAAAAGTCTGTGAAGGGTATTTCCCCACTAAAAAATATATGACCGGGCAAGAAATCATCACCCTTACCCCTAGCATCCAAGTCAATTTTTTTACCATCAAAACCCTGTTTGAAGCCTGGCAACAGGAATTGGAAAAACTCAAGAGCAATCCTTTTTTTGATTATCGTGACAAGGCTGTCCATGAAGCTTTAAGGGAATTCATGAATATTCTTTCGCGCACCATCAAAATTGAGCGGATTCATTTTGAGCCTCTTCTTGCGATGGCAGTGAAAGACTCCATTTTTTTAGCGGTCAACCCTTTGGATTTTTACGAAAAAGAATTTGGGAAAGTCAAAGGAAATGAGATCAACCAATACCTCAAAGAAAATAAGAAATATATCAAGTGGCACACCAGCCTGATCACTAACCTGGTCGATAAGGCTGGATTATCCTACACCCATGAAGCTTACAAAGAAGCATTGAAAACAAACTTTTTGAATCAAAAGGAAAAAATCGAGTCCTATAAAATCCTTCTTAACAGCATGGGACAGGTTGTATTTCTTGATTTTGACCAGATTACTGATGTAGACCGTTACCAAACCAAGGAGGTTCAAAAAGCTGTTCCAGTCCCTATAGAAAAAATAAATGACAGTTCTTTCTTTGATACTTTGGAAGATACCAAAGAATCCGAATTTGAAAGCAAGTTGACTCCCAACTTAATTATCGAACTAGAAGAGCATAACTGGGAGGAACAAGAACATGTGCTTGAAAATATTCCATCGAAGAAACTGTTCAAAACCATCCGTCCCGATCAGGGAATTGATCCTGCCAAGGTGTGGGCACGATTTGAAACAGAACAGTATTCGATCATGAAAGGCAGCATCAAGGAACTTTCAGAAAGCGTTGGACTGAACCAACGGTTCATGTTTACAAAAGACCTTTTTGACGGTAATCCGGACCTGTTGAAACACGCCTTACGATCAATAGATGAATGCGGCAATTTTGTAGAAGCAATCCATCTATTGAACGAAAGATATGTGGGCGAATTGGGTTGGGACAAAGACTCGGAAGCTGTTGATGAATTCCTTCAACTGGTTTTTAGAAAGTTTGACATCCGTGGATGAAAAAAATTTTTGTATGTGTTAAAAAACACCGAATCCATAAAAATAACTGCAACTCAAATCTATTAATTAACCCTTCAGACTAAATTTGAAATTGATTTTTAAGATTTTTCAGGCTGGATAATTCAACAGTTGAGAAAATTTTAATCTGAAAATGTAGTTTTGATATTTATATTTATTAATATTCAATTTATAAGGACAAAAAATTGACTTTTTTGGGGCAATTTAAATATTAAAATGACTGGTTATTTTAAACTAAGGCGCATTGTATTGGAGGAATTGAAAAATAACCTCCCGAATAATTTAACCTATCATGATTTAGGTCATGTATTGGACGTATTGGGGGTATGCAACCAATATATCAAACGAGAGAAAATCAAAGGAACTGATGCCTATCTTCTCAGGATCGGGGCGCTTGTCCACGATATGGGATTTATAGCCACTACCCAAAACCACGAAGAGGTGGGGGCGGAGATGGCCAAAAAAATAATGGAATCCTTAAAAATGGATCCGGAACACATTGAAATTGTCCGGGGCCTGATAATGGCCACCAAAATTCCCCAAAATCCAAAAACTGAACTACAGAGGATAATTTGTGATTCGGACTTGGATTACCTTGGAAGAAAAGATTATGTAGAAATCAGTGACAAACTGTATCAGGAATTAAAATCCACCAATGTGATCAAGACACGAGAAGATTGGGTGGAACTTCAGATCAAATTTTTGAAAAACCATTCTTTCCATACTGAATTTGCCAGAAAAAACAGGGAACCCAAAAAACAGTTTTGGCTTCAGAATATTATCAAAACAGAAAATTATTAACCGATCCTGCTCAACAGTTGAATTCTGTGGGAGTCCAGTTTGATAAAGATAAACAACAGGATCGTAAATGACCAAAGTGACGATCCCCCATAACTGAAGAAAGGCAAAGGAATACCCACTACAGGAAACAAGCCAATAGTCATGGCGATATTGATCATAAAGTGAAAAAGCAAGATTGAAATCACACAATACCCATAAATCCTTGAAAACCTATTTTTTTGACGCTCTGCCAGCATCACTAATCTAATCAGCAAGCCGCAAAAAAGTAAGATCACCACAAGACTGCCCATCCATCCGAATTCCTCACCAAGGGTACAAAAGATAAAATCGGTATGTTGTTCGGGTACAAAATCAAACTTTGTCTGCGTTCCTTCCAAATACCCTTTTCCAAAAAAGCCACCTGATCCGATTGCGATTTTGGACTGGGTGACATTCCATCCAACGCCAAGCGGATCAATGTTTGGATTGAACAATACCATAATCCTATTTTGCTGATGCTCGGGAAGCTTGGACACCACATAGTCTATGCTGTATGAATATCCTACGATCAAGACCCCAATTCCGACAAGGCTGATAATTCTTGGAATTTTCTTTTTGCCCATCAAAATAAGGATCAAAATGATCACTCCAACTGCAATCGCCAGATATAAATTATTTTCAATCCCCAATGACAATAAAGTGATGGCCACAAATGACAAGGCAAAAGCATAATACCACTGCGGCATGCCTTCTCTGTACAACATGACAAAAAAGGCAGAATAAACCATGGCTGTCCCTGTATCGGGCTGCAACATGATAAAGGCTACCGGAAGCATGATGATGGTGATGGCCTGAAACTGGTATTTTACCTGCGAAAGGTCAAACATGGGCCGCTCCATAAATTTGGCAAGGGCCAAAGCTGTGGCAAACTTGGCAAACTCAGCTGGCTGAAGCCTGAAGGAGCCAATTTCAAACCATGCCCTCTGACCATTGATTTCTTTTCCAAAAAAAGGAGTTATGAGCAAAAACCCCAGAAATAAAATGTAGAGAGGCAAAGCGAGATTTTCGAAAAGCCTGTAATCTGCCACCATAATGACAGTGATCAATAGGATCGCAGTTCCTATCCAAACGAGTTGTTTTCCTGAATTGATTGAAAAATCGAAGATGCTTTTTACTGATTGGTCGTCATAGACTGCCGCGTATATATTGATCCACCCTATAATTACCAAAACGGAATAAATGGCAATGGAAATCCAGTCTATTTTATTGATGTAAAGGTCGTCTTGTCTCACGTTACATAAATTTCCCTACCAAGACATATTCTTCCAAAGCAAGCCTTTTCACTTCTCTTCTGATATATTTTTCTATCATCAAGCTGGCCGTGCTTGCAGCAGCCCTTCCACCCCATCCTGCATTTTCGACATATACCGCAATGGCTATCTGGGGATTTTCTTTGGGTGCAAAAGCAATAAAAACAGAGTGGTCTTCCCCTTGGGGATTCTGGGCAGTACCCGTTTTTCCTGCAATAGTAATATCGGGTATAGCCGCTCTCGCTGCTGTCCCATAGATGGCCTCAGCCATGGCATCCTGGATCAAATCAAAATGATGGGCATCCACGCCTACATTTTTTTTGGTTCTGAATTCCTCAGGTATCTTATTTGGGTCCCCATCAATGGCTTTGATCATATGGGGAGGATAATAATATCCTTTGTTGGCAAAGATGGCGGCGAGGTTTGCCATCTGCAAAGGGGTAACAAGCATTTCTCCCTGGCCGATAGAGAGCGAATAAATAGTGGAATACTTCCATCTTCCTTCGCCATATATCCTATCGTATAAAACTGAAGATGGGATCGAACCCCCTTTTTCATTCTTTAAATCTATGCCCAAGGTAGAACCCAAACCAAACTTCAAAACGTATTCCCGCCAAGCATTCAATCCAACTTCAGTGTCCTTGAAGGTATTGGAAGAAACTTCTCTGTTGATCATGGCCCGGTAGGCCTGATGGTAATAAGGATTGCAGGAATTTCTGATCGCGCCAAATAGATTAACGGGACTCGGATGGTTATGGCAAGCTACTAAAGACCGGTTGCAACTGTAAGTCGTATTCGGTGTCAAAACACCCATCTGAAGCCCAACCAAAGATTGGACTATCTTGAAAATTGATCCGGGAGGGTACATGGCCATGATTGGCCTGTTGAACAAAGGCTTGGTTTCGTCCCTATTCAGCGCCATGTAATTATTCCCAAATAAAGCTCCTGTCAATAAATTGGGATCATATGTTGGAGCAGAAATCATTGCGAGAACCTCACCTGTCTTGGGTTCAATGGCTACCACCGAACCTCTCTTGCCAGCCATCAGCATTTCCCCATATTGCTGTAACTCCAAATCTATCGTTGAAATCAGATTTCTTCCCGCGACTGATGCCGTGTCAAATTCCCCGTCTTTTAAAGCACCTTTATCTACTCCCCTTACATTGACGAGTTTGTACTTTACCCCCTTCACTCCACGGAGGTCACTTTCATAATATCCTTCAATGCCACTTAGACCCACATAGTCTCCCTGTTTGTAATATTTAGAAGAATCCCGATCAAGCTGATTGGAACTTATCTCCCCAATGTATCCCAGAGCATTGGATGAACTCGCCTGTGGGTAGGAACGCACAGATCTTGTCATCACAAAAAGTCCCGGGTAATCAATCAAAAAATCCTGTATGCGGGCAAAATCTGTGGTAGAAATCTGTTTGATCAAAGTGGAAGGTTTAACTGAAGAATATTTCCTTGCAGCAGTGTAAGTTTCAATCAGGTATTCTTTACTGATTTTAAAAATCTCACAAAACCTTGTGGTATCGCCCACCTGAAATTCTCTCGGAATGACCATGAGGTCGAAAATAGGATAATTGTAAACCAATATTTTACCGTTCCGGTCATAGACTAGACCCCGATATGGATGGTCAACTACCCTTTGAATTGCATTGCTTTCTGCTTTTTTTAAAAAACTGTCATCAACAACCTGAATCAAAAATAATTTTGTCAGGAGCACAGCTCCAATGATGATGATGACTATAATAATTGTAATCGGCCTCTGCTCGTTCATTAAATCCCTCTCCTTCTCCTGTATAACAAAAGTTGAACAATAATACTCATTACTAACACAAAAATAGCGCTAGCAATTATTTTTTGAAGAGATGTGAAGAATAAATCTGTACCTAAGCTTTCAATATAAAAAAATAAAGTGTGGTGGATCAATACCAAAGGGAGGCTGTATGAAAGAAACCAGCCAAGACCCATATTTAGCAAGCTGGGCTGAAGGTCATCATCATAACCACCTTTAGGCAGCAATACAAGAACCCAACGATGCCTGACAAAACCAATGACAAGTAAGGCTGCCGTATGAATTCCCAATGTATCATAAAACAAATCCACACCCAATCCAAGAAAAAAACTGATCAGTAATGTCGGAATTGTCTTTAGATCAAGAGGAAGCAAAATAATATAGCTGATATACAAAAAACAAAAAGCAGTACCGAAGAGCACAAGATTTTTAAGCACCAAAACCTGAAACACCAGATAAACGAATCCGGTAAGCAAAATTGAGATTACCCTTATGCTATTCATTGGTTATTCCAGTTGTTTGGTACAAAGAGTCAAGTTCCGGCTGCTGGAAACTTTCCACTAAGTAGACATATGATATTTTTGAAAAATCGGTGTCCAGTTTTATAGTAATGTCAAGGTAATTTGTATCTTTTCCCGGCTTCACCTCAATAATAGTACCTATCGG
>JBBRFK010000182.1:0-8251 GCA_038224435.1 Cytophagales bacterium
TTCGTGCTTACGTTCTCATTTCCTTATACGCATTGATCAGGCCATTGGTGGAAGCATCATGGCCTGTTACTTTTTCTTCGTTGATCAGTTCGGGAAGGATGGCATTGGCCAAAACTTTTCCCAATTCCACTCCCCACTGATCAAAGCTATAGATGTTCCAAATCACGCCCTGAACAAAAATCTTATGCTCGTACATCGCTACCAACTGCCCTAAAGTGTAAGGAGTAATCTCTTTTACCAAAATAGAATTGGTAGGCCTATTGCCTTCAAACACCCTATGCGGCGCAATTTTGGCTATTTCTGCTTCCGATTTGCCAGCATTCTTCATTTCTGAAGTGACTTCTTCCAAAGTCTTCCCATTCATCAAAGCTTCTGTCTGTGCAAAGAAATTGGATAACAACTTGACATGATGATCCGATATCGGATTATGTGAAATCGCCGGTGCAATAAAATCACAAGGAATCAGGTGCGTTCCCTGATGGATCAACTGGTAAAATGCATGTTGCCCATTTGTCCCTGGTTCTCCCCAAATGACAGGTCCGGTATTGTAATTCACCCTTTCCCCGTTTCGGGTGACATACTTTCCGTTGGATTCCATGTTTCCCTGTTGAAAGTAGGCTGCAAAACGGTGCAAGTATTGGTCATAAGGCAGAATCGCCTCAGAGGTAGCCCCGAGGAAATTCGTATTCCATAATCCTATCAATGCAAGAATGACGGGAATATTTTTTGAAAAATCACTATTCTTAAAATGTAGGTCCATACTATTAGCACCTGAAAGCAATTTTTCAAAATTATCAAAACCGATTGCGCAGGCAATGGGCAACCCTATGGCAGACCAAAGGGAATACCTACCTCCCACCCAATCCCAAAAAGCAAACATGTTTCTAGTGTCGATCCCAAACTCAGCTACGGCTTTTCCATTGGTAGAAAGTGCCACAAAATGCTTGGCAACAGCCTTTTCATCTTCGGCTTGGTCCAAAAACCAATTCCTTGCAGAATGGGCATTGGTCATTGTTTCTTGGGTGGTAAAGGTTTTGGATGCGATAAAAAACAGCGTGGTTTCCGGATCCACTTTCTTCAATGTTTCGACGATATGGGTACCGTCCACATTGGATATGAAGAAAATCTCAAGGTTCGGATTTTGATAATATTTTAGTGCTTCGGTAACCATCACCGGCCCGAGATCCGAACCACCGATGCCGATATTGACTAGAGATTTGATCGGCTTGCCTGTATGCCCAAGCCATGTTCCGTTGGAAATTTGATCTGTAAAGGCTTTCATCTGGACCAAAACAGCATTGATTTCAGGCATGACGTCTTGTCCCTCAAAGTAAACGGGCGTGTTGGGACGGTTTCGCAAAGCCGTATGTAAGACTGCACGGCCTTCGGTTCCGTTGATTTTTTCCCCTGTAAACATCGATTCAATCGCTTCCTTCAATTTGGTTTCTTTTGCCAAATCGAGTAATGTTGAAAAAATACTTTCATCGATCCTGTTTTTGGAATAATCTACCAGGATGTCTTCCAATCTGACAGAAAATTTCTCAAAGCGGGAACTGTCAGCAAATAGATTTTTGATATGGGTATCCTTATTGGCATCAGCCAATTGTTGGAGTTGGAGCCAAGATTGTGTGGTGCTGGGATTGATGTGGGTCATCTGAGATAGGTTTTAAAAGATATGCGCAGCAAAAATAAGATTTAATATGAGGGGATGAAACAGGGATGGACGAAAGAAAGGAACAAAAAACTGAAATCAATTTGAATTCTTCAATTTGATGAAAAACAATACCCACCTAGTGAAAAACAGGTTTTATAAAACAACATACCTGTTTTTCATTCCGTCCAAGGCATATCGAATGCTTGAATTCCGCAAAAACTTACAGAATGGTTACTGACAAAAAAATCCCAGAATATCCTAAATCAACCTATTTCTTACTTCGGAGGCAAAACTTTCCCTTCCACTTCTCCAAATCCAACACGGATTCCATCTTTTTCCGCAAAACCCTTCATGATCACAGTATCGCTGTCTTCAATGAATTTCCTTTCCCCGCCTTCTACCAATTGAACAGGTTTGGTTCCTTTCCATGAAAGTTCGAGCATGGAACCAAAGCTATCCTCCGTAGGTCCTGAGATCGTACCCGAAGCCATCATATCGCCGACATTGATATTGCAGCCGTTCACAGTATGGTGGGCGAGCTGTTGGGCGATATTCCAATATAAGTTTTTGAAATTGGAAGTACAGACTTTGGTGGCCTTGAGGCCTTCAGGTTGGATAAACGCTTCTAGGTTGATATCAAAAGCAATGTCTTTTTGATACTGAAGGTATGGAAGCACTTCCGGGTCTTGCCTGGGTCCTGCAACCTTAAATGGTTCCAATGCCTCTAATGTGACAATCCAAGGAGAAATGCTTGATGCGAAATTTTTACCCAAAAATGGTCCCAAAGGCACATATTCCCAAGCCTGAATATCCCGGGCCGACCAATCATTGAACAGTACCATTCCAAAAATATAATCCTCAGCGTCTTCAGTATTTACACAGTCACCCATTTTGGTTGCTCTGCCTACCACAAATGCCATTTCAAGTTCAAAATCCAACCTACGGCTAGGTCCGAATTCAGGTTTTTCCATATCAGGATCTTTGAACTGACCCTTAGGTCTGAAAATCGGAGTTCCAGAAGGCACAATAGACGAAGCCCTGCCATGGTATCCGACAGGAATATGTTTCCAATTGGGCAACAAGGCATTTTCAGGATCGCGGAACATTTTTCCTACGTTGGTAGCATGTTCCAAACTGCTGTAAAAATCTGTATAATCACCTATTTTGACAGGCAAAAGCATGTGTGCTTCGTTCCTGCTGATAATTGCTTTTCCCCTGCTTTGGTGGTCACGAAGGGCGCCGTTTTCCTCTTTGAGCAGTTCTTGTACCTTTTCACGGACCCTTTTTGTGGTCGCTTTTCCTAATGCGATAAAGTCGTTGAGGGCATCTTTTTGAAAAACACCATGAGGCAAGTGCGTCATATCGGAAAAAAAACCTTCCTCATGCAAAACCGCTAAATCCACAATTTTATCTCCGATTGCAATTCCTGCCCTCGGGGAAATCCTTTTGGTCTGAAATATTCCAAATGGTAAATTGTAAATACTGAAATCTGAATCTTTTGGAATCGGTACCCAACTCTTCATTGGCTTGGCTGGTAATTCACTCATTTTTAAAAATTTTTCTCGGGTTAAAGATAGAATTTAAACAGGGAAGAAAAAATCAAAGAAAATTCAGGATATTAGAGAAAGCTAATTTATTGCTAAGATTCCTGTATTCATTTGATTAAATTATTCTGTGTATTTATAAAAATTTAGAATAAGAAATTGAAGTTTATTAATTTTTTTACGAAATTACAAACTCGAATAGAATAATGCCAAATATAACCATGAAGTACCTTAGTCCCTTTCTCATCCTGCTTCTCTTCCTTTTTGTTTCATGTAAACCAAATACTTCCCCAAACATCACTTTCGGGGAAGGGGAGATGCTCAGTTATAACTTCCATATCCGTCCAATACTTTCAGACAAATGTTTCGCCTGTCATGGACCGGATGCCAATAAGCAGGAAGCCGGGTTAAGATTGGATTTGGCAGAGGCGGCGTATTCTGCATTAAAAGAGAGTCCGGGTAAATTTGCCATTATCCCCAATGACATCAACGGTTCCGAACTTTATCACAGAATAGTGAGCGCTGACCCCAACGAACTGATGCCTCCACCCGAGTCAAACCTCTCTCTGACAGAAAGTGAAATCGACCTGATCAAAAGATGGATCGAACAAGGTGCAAAGTATGAACCCCACTGGGCTTTCTTAAGTCCAAAAAAAGGAGCATTGCCAAAAGTAAAGAACGAAGATTGGCCTAAAAATGAAATCGATTATTTCACTTTAGCCAAAATGAACAAGTTGGGTTTGGATCCAAACGATCAGGCTGAAAAGCATGAATTGCTAAAAAGAGTAAGTCTCGACTTGACGGGTCTTCCTCCAACTCCTGAGATGATCGGTGATTTTGAAAAAGACAACAGGCCAGAGGCATATGAAAAAGTGGTCGACAAAATCATGAATCTGCCCACATTTGGGGAGAAAATGGCGGTCCTTTGGATGGATATCTCTAGGTATTCGGATTCTTATGGCTATCAGGATGACAATATCCGAACCCAATGGCCGTATCGAGATTGGGTCATTCACTCATTCAATAAAAACCTCCCATACGACCAATTTATCACGTGGCAGTTGGCTGGAGACATGTTGCCAAATGCAACCAAAGAACAGATATTAGCCACCGCTTTCAACAGAAACCATAAATACACAGAAGAAGGGGGTGTCATTCCTGAAGAGTACAGGGTCGAATATGTGTTGGACAAATCCAATACATTCAGCAAAGGGATTTTGGGAATTACCATGGAATGTGCCCAATGTCATGATCATAAGTACGACCCCATTTCGCAGAAAAACTTCTACGAGATGTTTGCCTTCTTTAACAATACTCCTGAAAAAGGCTTTGAAGGAGATGTCTCCCAATCGAAACCTGCCAAAACCCCGATTCTTTGGATAGAAAGAAATGACATCAATGAGCTCCTTTCATTTATCAACCATCAGGATACGAGCAAGTTGATGGTTTCGGTGATGGATGAGTTGGACACGTTAAGGACCACCTATATTCTGAACCGTGGATTGTATGACGCCCGTACTACACCGGTAATTCCAAATACCCCGGAAAGGATTTTCTCCTTTCCAGATAATCTTCCCAAAAACAGGCTTGGCCTTGCACAGTGGACTGTGGACAAAAAAAATCCGCTCACTGCGAGGGTATTTGTCAACTTGATGTGGCAAGAAATTTTCGGTGTCGGAATTGTCAAATCCACAGGTGATTTCGGAATGCAGGGCGATCTTCCCTCCCATCCAGATCTCTTAGATTGGCTTGCGGTCGATTTCATGGAAAATGATTGGGACGTAAAGCGTCTGTTAAAGAAAATCATGACTTCGTCTACTTATATGCAATCCTCAAAGATCACTAAGAAGCATTTGAATACAGATCCTGACAATATTTATTTGGCAAGGTCACCGAGATTGCGGTTGCCTGCTGAGAATATCAGGGATATGGTGTTGGCAAGTTCCGGATTGCTCGTGCCAGAAATAGGCGGTCCAAGTGTGAAACCATACCAACCTGAGGGACTTTGGGAAGCAGCGACTTCAGGTCGTGGAGAGCTAAAAACCTACAAACAGGATAAAGGTGAAAAGCTTTATAGAAGAGGACTTTATACCTTTATCAAACTGACTTCTCCTCCTCCGATGCCGATCATCTTTGACGGATCCAACAGAGACCAATGTGAAGTCAACCGCGGCAGGACCAATACCCCGCTTCAAGCATTGGTCATGATGAATGATCCTCTTGTAATGGAAGCCTCGCGGGTTTTGGCAAGTCAGTTGACAGCAATAGATTCAGAACCTGAAGAAGCCATTGAAGAGGCATTTAAAAGAATCCTTTGCAGGGCGCCGAATTCGAAAGAATTGGATATTCTTTCCGGCTATTTCGAAGAAGAAATGTCAAGATTCAGCAAAGACCAGGCATCCGCTGATGACTTATTCAGAGTGGGGGAATACCCTATCAAAGAAGAAAAAATAACCCCAAACACCGCGGCCATGATGCAGGTAATATTGGCGATGTACAACCTTGAAGAAGCAATAACCAAAATTTGAAATGGAAAAAGAACAATTTGAATTCGGATTAAACGAGAATAGGAGGAAGTTTCTTTCAAAGATCAGTTTGGGATTGGGAAGCGTAGCTTTGGGAAGTCTTTTAATTCCTGATCTATTCAAAGGCAAAAGCGGAGAAGATGCTTTGATGGAAGCCTTGCCCCATTTTGCACCAAAAGCAAAAAGAGTTATTTATCTATTTCAAAATGGAGCACCGTCACAATTGGAGACATTTGATTACAAACCATTGTTAAACCAACAAATTGGACAGGAACTCCCCGACTCCATCCGTGCAGGACAAAGGCTTACAGGCATGACCGCCGGACAAAGCTCTTTTCCCTTAGTAGGATCTTTTTTCAAATTCAACCAATATGGTGAATCCAGGGCCTGGATTTCTGAAGCTTTCCCCCATACAGCCAAAGTGGTCGATGATATCTGCATCATTAAGTCCATGCATACAGAAGCCATCAACCACGATCCGGCATTAACTTTCTTTCAGACCGGTGCACAGGTAGGCAACCGCCCAAGTATGGGAGCTTGGCTGAGTTATGGATTGGGAAGTGAAAACAGCAACCTACCTTCTTTTTGTGTGCTTTTGAGCCGAGGAAAAGGAAACGGACAGGGCGTTTACTCAAAACTGTGGACCAATGGTTTTCTTGACTCTGTCCATCAAGGCGTACAGTTTTCTGCAAGTGAGGATCCTGTCCTCTATCTCAAAGATCCCAAAGGAATGAATCGGGAAGACAGGAGAAGGATGCTTGATAAATTGGCTGAGTTGAACAACATGAATTATGAGGCTTTTGGTGATCCTGAGATCCAAGCCAAAGTCCAACAATATGAAATGGCTTTCCGCATGCAGACAGCGGTACCGGAAGTGACCGACATAGCCTCCGAACCTGACAGCATCATCAAACTTTACGGTCCTGATTGTTTGATCCCGGGCACTTATGCCGCCAATTGCCTCTTGGCTAGGAAACTTTCAGAAAACGGTGTGCGCTTTGTTCAACTTTATCATCAAGGTTGGGATGCCCACGATAACCTTCCCAACCAAATGGTTGGTCAGGCAAAAGACGTAGACCAGGCATCTGCAGCGTTGATTACAGACTTAAAACAAAGAGGGCTTTTAGATGAGACCTTGGTGATTTGGGGAGGAGAATTCGGTAGAACAAACTATTGCCAAGGAAAAATACAGGTGGACAATTATGGCCGTGACCACCACCCAAGGGCATTTTCCATCTGGATGGCTGGCGGTGGCGTCAAGTCAGGAATGGTATATGGTGAAACTGACGAATTTGGATACAACATCGTAGAAAATCCCGTCCATGTCCATGATTTCCAGGCCACTATCTTACATTTGATGGGAATAGACCATGAAAGGCTTACCTACAAACATCTGGGAAGACGTTACCGGTTGACTGACGTTCACGGTAAAGTGGTAAAAGACATTTTGGTTTAATAGTAAAAGTCGTATGCCCAAAAACCAAAAAATCATTGCGATTCTTGAAAATTCACTGATTGTTCTTCACGGATTGATTCTTATTCTTGTCATCGGACAAGAGTATATACAACTACCGGCTTTCTTGCAGGTCGTCGGTCGCATGCATCCCCTTTTGCTTCATTTCCCTATTGTGATGCTGTTTTTGGCGGCATTGCTGTTTTGGTTTCCAGATTCTCTTGGTGTCAATTCCAAAGTGGCCATTCAATGGCTGCTGCTTTCTGCCCTTTTCTTGACCGGAATGACAGTTTTAGCAGGGCTTTTTCTAAGTGCAGAAAATGGGTATGTCAAGGAAGATTTCGAAAACCACCAATGGACAGGATTGCTTGTTTTTTGGTTAGGGACATTTTGGTATTGGTTTTGGGCCAAAGGGAAACTGCCCATCGCAAAAGGATTATCTTTAGTTGTTTTGGCTTTGGTGCTGGCAACAGGCCATTTAGGAGCCTCATTGACACATGGAGAGGACTTTCTGTTTTCTCCATTGCAGAGTGAAATTGATGCCCCGATGGTGAGTTTTGAGGAAGCTTTGGCTTTTGACCATGTCATCAAACCGATCCTGCAACAAAAATGTATCAGTTGCCACAAGGCTGGAAAAGTAAAAGGTGACCTGAGAATGGATGAAGTCCGATATATTCTAAAAGGTGGAGAAATGGGTCCCGCAGTTGATTTGGAAGACCTTGAAAATTCGCAGATTCTTGTCCATATCCTGATTCCATTGGAAGAGGAGTTTCATATGCCACCAAAAGGCAAACCGCAATTGACAGAGGCGGAACTTGCACTTATCCAAAGCTGGATTTTGGATTCGGCCCATTTTGATAAGAAACTGGTATCTTATAGTCCTGAGAGTGAATTCATTGCATTAGCCAAGGAGAAATTCGCAGAACTCGATTCAAAATCCTATTCTTTTCCGTCCGCGAGTTCCAAATCAATCGCAGCGCTAAACAATAACTACAGAAAAGTGGTGGCTGTTTATCCGGATTCTCCAGGTCTAAGGGTTACTTTTTTTGGAAAAAACCAGTTTGATCCCAATACG
>JBBRFK010000183.1:0-8247 GCA_038224435.1 Cytophagales bacterium
CAATGAGGGCGGATATTCCGAACAGGAGTTTATTATCACGGTAACTGATGAGACGGCCCCTGTTGTCACTGAATACGATCCCGCAAATGCAGCCACTGAAGTATCACTTACCCCAACTTTGACGATCACTTTTGATGAAGAAGTTGCCTTGGGAGACGAAGGTATTTTTAAGCTTTTGAAAGTGGATGAAGATGGGTGTACTAGTATTTCAGTTTTGGAATTTGATTTAAGTATTCCGGACGATAAATCAGCATTCACACTTTCAGAAGATAAGCTTAGCGTATCGCTTGAGATTTCTGAAAACCTTCCCGTAAATACGCAGGTGATTGTGGAGATTCCGACTGGATTTGTTTCGGATACTGCAGAAAATGAATTTGTAGGGTTCAGCGCCTATACCTACACCTGGTCATTTACCACAATCAATAAAAACGAACAGACGATCACCTTTGGGGAAATAGGAGAGAAGACCTACGGCGATCCCACCTTTACTTTGGGAGATGCTGAAACAGATCAAGTTCTTACTGTAACCTACACTGCTGATGATCCTACCATTATAAGTATCACCGGGAATCAGGCCACTATCCTTAAAGCAGGAAGTACAACGGTTGTGGCCACACAAGTTGGTGACGACACACACTTCGGGGCTGCTCAAGTGGAAAGAACATTGACCGTCGGAAAAGCCAGCTTGACCATCACCTCAAATGAAGGCCAAACCAAAGTTTACGGCTCAGCAGATCCGGTATTCAGCTACAGTGCCACAGGCTTTGAAAATGAAGACGGTGAAAGCATCCTTTCGGGAACGCTGACAAGAACAAATGGTGAAAACGTCGGCAGCTACAGCATTAGCCTAGGCTCACTTGAAGCAAATGATAATTACAGCATTGACTACACAGGAGCGGGCTTTGCGATAACTGCCAAAACTTTGACTATCACTGCAAACTCCGGACAAAACAAATACTTTATGGAAGCTGAACCGGCATTGACTTACCTGGTGGAAGGGCTTACAAACGGGGATGACCTCCAAGTATTCTCAGGTAACCTCGGCAGGGTTCAGGGGGAAGAGGTTGGAGAATACCAGATCAATTTGGGCAATCTCTCAGCTGTGAATTACCTGATTGATTTTAATTCTTCCAGCTTTGTCATAATAGGTATCAATATATCTGAGTTGATCAATCCGCTTTCGATAAGTGTGGAATGGGGCACCCCATTGAATGAAATTCCTTTCCCAACTACCGTTGCCGTATTGACCGACAGGTTTGAGTACATCAACATTCCTGTCAACTGGAATTCAGCTCTGATCAATACCTCACAAAGAGGGAATTACCTAACTGCAGGAACATTGTTGGAAACTCTTGGATATCACAATCCAAACGGTCTTGAAGCCGCTGTTGAAGTGGTTGTATTGGCGAAACCTGCTCCGTTGGATGTCAATCTCAATGTTGCACAATTCGAAGGCCGCTTAGACAATGCTGTCATGGAAATCGGACAGTTCATCGTCCTTGATCCTGTGGATGAATTCCACGAGATCAGTTTTATTGGAGATGGGTATGACAACAAGTACTTCAAAATCATCGGTAACAGCCTATACTGGAACAGCACCGATAAAGCTCCAGGCAAAACAGTATTCACCATCATCGTCAGGGTCTTGGATAGAGATGGAAATACTTTTGATAAATTCCTGGAAATCACCCGCCTCAGAAAATCTGTCAAGGACATCAAAGTTTACAATGTATTTTCACCTAATGGGGATAATATCAACGAAACATGGGGAGTACCTGAAATGCGCTTCTATGAAGGGGTCAGGATCCAGGTATTTGACAGAGGAGGAGTTAGGTTATTTATCACCATTGACCCTGATGTCAGATGGGACGGAACAGAAAACGGTAATCCCGTGCAGGTCGGAACTTATTTCTGGACGATCGATGTCCAAGAGACAGGCGAGATCAGGAAAGGAATGCTCAACATCATAAAGCAATAAGCATCTAACAAACCAAATCCTGCTGCCTATCAATTACTTTGATTCTGGCTAGGCAGCAGGATGTTTTAAATCCCAAAGCTCTTTAATTGAAAAATCATGAAAAAAACAATTTTACTCTCTACTTTTTTCACGCTGATTTCCATTTTGTCAATGGCTCAGACCAGAAAATATATTGCCCAGTTCAGTCACATGCAGGGATATTTCAACCCGGCACTGACCGGATATGAAGGCTCATCGATAAGGGGTTTTGTGAGAAACCAGTGGGTGGGTTTTGAAGGAGCGCCGAAGACCTACTTTGCCTCCGTAGAGCTGGACCTGATGGATTTGTCAGCAAACAAAGATCCTCTCAAAGCGAATAAAAATACTGTAGGGTTCAATTTTTTGAATGATCAATATGGTGTATTCGCAGAAACGGAGATGATCGCGAACTACAGTTCGAGGATCCGGCTGAACGAAGTGACAGGTCTTCGCCTTGGGGCAGGGATCAATTATAAAACCATCAGACTCGATGGTACCCGATTGTCTCCGGACCAGCCTGAGGATCCCAAGATCATGCAATACTTAAATGGCTTTGCCGATATGCAGGTATTGGATTTTAATTTGGGTATGGCCATCACCCACCCTAATTACTATCTTTCTTATGCTGTCCAAAATGTAAACAGGGGTGCGATCAATTCCGGCGATGTTTTTATGGAACGCAGCCCGAGGGTTGGTATATTCCAGGGTGGCTATAGAAATGCCATGACTGAGAATTTGGCCCTTGCCTTTAACCTCATGTACCGCCATCAGGAAAACTTACCTTCCCATACCGAATTTAATTTCAAGGTTTTGATGATGGATAAGTTATGGCTCGGTTTGGGACATCGGGTTCGTTATGCCAATAATTTCCAGCTGGGATTTGTATTTCCGATGGTGCGTTTTGGATATGTGTATGAAGTGCCAATGTCCAAAAGTTATTTGCTGTCCTATGCTACCCATGAATTTATGGCGGTATTTCCGCTCTTCAGAAAAAATCTTAAGGAAACAACCAATGAAGTTTTGATCTGGTAAATCGATTCCACTTGAAGCCACCTCTGACCGGGGTGGCTTTTTTTATTGCCCATCAAATACCTTCTTGATGATAAAACGGATCATGACAATGATCACGGCTATTATTGACCCAACTATAATAAATTCCATTGCGATACATTTTTTATCTAACCTTCCTTTTAAATGATGGTTTATAGAATTGCCATATAATTTCCCCAAAACCCGGATTTTTTTTCCCAAAGTCCTTTACTTTGCAGGCGAGAACCTAACCCTGTTGAAAATCATGACATTGCTTCAAAAAAGGAGGATTGCCCTTGGAAGTTTATTTTTCATAGCAGGTCTTTGTTTTTCTTCCTGGGCAGCGAGGATTCCGGATTTACAGGTCAAATTTTCTCTGTCGGAATCCCAGTTGGGGAGTCTCCTTTTGGGTTTGCCGGTGGGTTCTTTGGTCGCCTTGCCGATAGCCGGCTGGGCAGTACATCGATTTGGGAGCAAGATCGTGATTTTGATCAGTGTGATAGGATACATGACTTTTCTCCCATTGATCGGATTCAGCAATTCCCTTTGGATGTTGGTTCCTGTATTAATTGTTTTTGGAATGATCGGAAACATGATTAATATTTCTCTGAATACCCAGGCATTGGCTTTGGAGGACACCTACGGGCGGAACATTCTAGCTTCTTTTCATGGTTTGTGGAGTTTGGCGGGTTTTACGGGTGCAGGTATCGGCGCAGTCATGATTTACCTTGATGTGTTACCCAAAATCCATTACCTGATTGTGTCTTCAGTGGTATTATTGGCTTTGTTGATAGCGCAGGGCTATTTGGTGAGCCAAAAAAGACCCGCCCGCGGTGGTGGGGGATTGGTGATCCGAAAGCCTGACGACTTACTTTTAAGAATTGCCGGGATAGCTTTTCTTGGGATGCTTTGTGAAGGCTGTATGTTTGATTGGAGTGGGGTGTATTTTAAGAAAGTGGTTGGTATTGAACCGGGATTGGTGGCTTTGGGATATGTTTCTTTTATGGGAGCGATGGCTTCCGGAAGGTTCATTTCTGACAGGATGAACAATAAATTTGGAAGGGTTTTGATTTTGAGAATGAGCGGAATATTGATCTTTACAGGTTTGATGGTTTCTGTACTCTTTCCCGTTCCTATTTTTGCCACTATCGGATTTTTATTGGTTGGCTTTGGCGTTGCGGCGATTATACCGATATCTTATAGCATTGCGGGCAGGTCTAAGCTATATACACCCGGTATCGCTTTGGCGATGGTGTCGACAATTTCCTTTTTCGGGTTTTTGATTGGGCCCCCGATGATCGGATTTATTGCAGACCTTTTGAGTTTGAAAGCATCTTTTGCCTTGGTAGCGGTAGCCGGTCTGGGAATAGCTGTTTTGAGCTCCATTAGATTGGACGTGTTTGAATCTGTCGATATAGTTACCAAGCATTGATTTATGGCAACAAAAGAACCCTTTCAATTTGAAAAAAAATTTGAGGTGCTGTCCTTTCAGATAGATCCATTGGGAAAATTGCGCTGGTCGGCCTTAGGAGACCTGATGCAGGAAGTGGCTTGGAAACATGCCGACAGCAGGGATTTTGGAAAGACACTTTTTGACAAGGGCTATATGTGGGTGCTTTCAAGGATGCAGATCAAAGTCCATAAGATGCCTTCTTGGGGTGACCATATTGTGGTCAAAACAGCCGGAAGAGGAATCGATAAGCTTTTTGCATTGAGAGAATTTTTGGTGGAGGATGCCAAAGGCAATGTCATAGCGGAATCCATGTCAGCCTGGCTTTTGTTGGATGTCAGGTCAAAAAGGCCTCAAAGACCAAATCATGTCCTGCCGCCGGAATTGTTTTCTGAAAATGCAGATCCGGGACTTTTGCCTGGAAAATTGGATCCTGCCGGTGAATTTGGAAAAAGTTCTGAATTGACCGTAAGGCCATTTGACCTTGATATGAACAACCACGTCAACAATGTTTCCTATATCCGATGGGTCGAAGATTTCTGTATTTCTGAGGGAGTGGAATTCAAAGACTTCCTGATCAATTACCTTACCGAGGCAAAGCTCGATGATCCAATTTCCCTGTCATTGTCAAGACAGGACCAAGGTTTTTTATTGTCTGGAACAAACCAGAACAGACACGTTTTTTTGGTATCCGTCAAATAACCTTAAGGGTCCTGATGCTACTGTGATGTAAATCACATCTTTTATGGCAGGAATGGTGGCAATTTTGTAATTGCTATATTTATCATCCTATGAAAGATTCTTTTCCTTCCATTCTCAAGATGCTGACCTTGATGGTCGGTTTATTATTGAGCGTAACCCTGCTAACTGCCGTCCTGATAGGTGTTATTGTCATGGCTTTCAGTGGGGGAAGCCTTCCTTCATTAAACCAATCCCAACCATCGGACATGCAGACCATAGCGGCGGTCGTGGTGGATACCTACAAAGGTGTGGTTCCAAAAGAAGGTATTTGGCAGGCACCTGATTGGACGACAGTCGATCAGGAACCCAATGCTGAAGACATCACCTATGGCAAAGAACTGATCGCCAATACAGCTGCATACCTTGGACCCAATGGCAATGTGAAGAAAATTTCCAATGGAATGAATTGTCAAAACTGCCACCTCAATGCCGGTACTGCCCCTTTGGGTAACAACTACGGCGCTGTGGCCGCAACCTATCCAAAAGTCCGGGCTAGGTCTGGAAAAAGTGAAGATATTCCAAAACGGATCAACGACTGTTTTGAAAGAAGTCTGAACGGAAAAGGACTGGAAAACAACAGCAAAGAAATGGTAGCCATGGTTGCCTACATGCAATGGATGGGAAAGGATGTACCAAAAGGCGAATCCCCGAACGGCTCCGGAATATACGAAGTGCCATTTATGGACAGGGCTGCTGATCCCATCAAAGGCAAAGTAGTGTACGCCCAACAATGCCAAAGCTGTCATATGGAAGATGGACAGGGACTACCTAAACCGGACAAATCAGGCCATACCTATCCTCCGCTTTGGGGAGAAACCAGTTATAATGAAGGGGCAGGATTGTTCAGGATGTCAAGGTTTGCAGGCTATGTCAAAACCAATATGCCGCTGGGAGCTACCTTCGAAAGACCAATTTTGACTGATGAACAATCTTGGGATGTCGCAGCCTACGTAAACTCTCTTCCAAGACCCAAAAAAGAACTCAGCAAAGATTGGCCTGATATATCCAAAAAACCCATTGACCATCCATTTGGACCATATTCTGATGAGTTTTCGGAAGAGCAACACAAATTTGGTCCTTTCAAACCAATTAAAGAAGCTAGAGCCAGTTCCACAAAATGAGAGCGATCATAATATTGATTTTTTTAGCCTCAACATACCAATCGAGCTTAGCCCAGGATCAAGAACAAAAGTGCCGCAAGTCTTCTTCCCTTGTTCAGGGTGTGGTTGGGCTGCGGTCGTTTTGGATGTCGACGAGCTATTGGGAGGATTTCAAAGATGATTATGCCTTGGGTCAAAGCGCTTTTCTGCAACTCAAAACAAGGGAATTTCACGGATTTTCTTTGGTGGGCAGGTACGCTGTTATTGGAAATTCCTGGAGCTCAGACCTGACAGGCCGAGATCCTGTTAGCGGCAATTTCAACAGGTACGAAGTCGGTCTTTTTGATGTGACCAATACTTCTGATAAGTTTTTTGGGAGATTGGAAGAATTTCAGTTGCGGTACCAAACCACAAAGTTTACGGCTACGGTAGGTAAAATGCTGGTCAATACGCCTTTTGTCAATCCTCAGGATGGCAGGTTATCCCCAACGTTTGTGGAGGGGTTGAGTTTGGGATTCAAGCCTGACGGCAAAAACCAATTTTCCGCAGACCTGATTACCAGAATATCACCCCGCTCTACCTCAGGTTGGTATAGGGTGGGTGAATCGATAGGCCTGTATCCTGTAGGGCAAAGCGTCTTGGGAAAACCTTCGGGCTATATTGGAAATACCTCGAGTCACTTTGTTTCTATTTTGGATTGGAAACACAAAGTGACCCCCGAGATGTTGATTCAGGTAAACCATACCTTTGTAGAAAACATTTCAAGTACCCTCTTGGGGCAAGTTAACAATGATTGGAAGCTGGAGGGAAGTGAAACCAAGTTGGTAACCGGATTACAGTTTATCCTGCAGCGCGGAGTAGGGGATGGCGGCAATCCTGACCCGCTGAAGCAATACAAAGATCCAGATGACCTGAATTTTGTATTCAGTGGAAGAATTGGTCTCAAAAACCCCAAAATGATCTGGTATGCCAATTATACCCGAATAGACGGGAGTGGAAGATTTCTAAGTCCCAGAGAATGGGGAAGGGATACCTTTTTTACTTTTATTCCAAGAGAGAGAAATGAAGGTTACAATCAGGTCGATGCGCTGACGGTTTATTACCAAAGGAATTTTCTAAAGTCCGGTATTCAGGTTTATGGCAATGCAGGTCTTCATTTTCTCCCTGATCCATCTCGGGTGGAAATCAATAAATATGGCTTTCCGTCCTATGCACAATTGAATATTGGTAGTAAATACGCACCTGTCGGTTGGGGAAAAGGCCTGGATTTCCATTTGATCCTGATGAATAAAATCAATATGCGCTCCGGCGAAATAAAGCCACAATGGATTTACAATAAAGTCAATATGGTGCATGTCAATTTCATCATGAATTATACCATCCAATGGAATTAAACACAAAGTTCGATTCGAAGCAATATGATGCTATGTTGGATTCCAATGCCGCAATGCTGGTTTATTTTATTCAGGATAATTGTAGCGTATGCACAGGGCTTTCCACAAAAGTAAAGGAGCTTGAGCAGGATTTTTCAAAAATGGAGTTGGTTGTTTTGGATGTTTTTGAAAACCGGGCATAGGCTGCACAGATTCGGATGATGTCCATTGCCGGTATTATGGTTTACTTCGAGGGGAAGGAATTCTATAGGGCCAATGGTTTGGTGGCTTTGGGCGAATTAAAGGAGAAGATCGGAAGGTATTACGGAATGATGTTAGGTTGATTTTTTTAGAGGATTAGACGGTTTTTTTGATTTGGAATAATAGGATTTTTTTAGCGATTCATACTTTCAACGCCTACGAGCCATAGATTTTTTCTATCAAAGATAGGGCTTCATAGTAACATTCATCACACAAATCGGCAGTTGGAATTTCGAAATTTGGGATATCAATTTTAAACAAAACAAACAAAGTTATGAGCGATCAAGCAATATATTC
>JBBRFK010000184.1:0-8247 GCA_038224435.1 Cytophagales bacterium
ATTGAGAAATTGGGAAATGGGCAATATATGATCGTGTGGTTTGCGGGTTCGCATGAGAAAAATGACGATGTCGGGATATGGATGTCCAAAGGCCAACCCGGAAATTGGGAAGCTCCTCAGATGCTTGTCAAAGTGAGAAATGATCCGCATTGGAATCCGGTTTTGTTCAATGCCCCTGATGGAAAATTGTACCTCTACTTCAAAGTCGGAAAAGAAATCGATGATTGGGAAACTTGGGTGCAGTATTCCAAAGATGGAGCAGAGACCTGGACTGTTGCCAAAGAATTGGTGGAAGGGGACCGCGGTGGAAGAGGTCCTGTACGAAACCATATTCTGGTATTGTCAGATAGTTCTTGGCTTGCACCTGCATCCTTGGAAAAAGATAGGGTTTGGAATGCTTTTGTGGACCGTTCTGAGGATGGAGGAAAAACCTGGCTTGCTTCTGAGACTTTGATATTGGATAGAAACATCATCAAAGGTGAAGGAGTGATCCAACCTGCCCTTTGGGAATCCAAGCCAAATCTTGTCCACATGTTGCTAAGGACATCTGCCGGAAAAATAGGGAGGAGTGATTCCAAAGACAATGGATTTACTTGGTCACCGGTGGAATTGACCGACGTGCCAAATAACAACAGTGGGATTGACTTGGTCAAAATCAAGGATGAAACCATCGCTTTGGTCTATAATCCGGTCGGGGAAAACTGGGGCAAACGCTATCCCATGCAATTGGCGGTTTCATTTGACAACGGTCTGACTTGGCCAATCCAGGAAGTCATCGAAGCAGGGGAGGAGAAGAATGAATTTTCGTATCCTTCCATCATTTACGATGAAGGTTTCCTTGTGTTTTGCTACACTTGGAACAGGGAAAGGATCAAATTCGTAAAAATAAAAGTTGATGGATTGTAAGGTTAGGCTAGAAAGTTTCAATGTTCAAATGCCAATTTTATTGATCACCAACCTTCAAATCACCTTTTCCCTTCCCAAGGCACGTAGACCACTTTTTTTGTCTTGAAAAACTCCTCTTTGAAATAATCATCGAGGTGGTAAGAAACGTAACTGACTTCCCTTTCCTCCATTTCCTCATCGACGTCACCTCCTTTTAGGAGGAGCAGCCCATTTTGTAATTCGTTGAGGTCCTCCTTTTTGAACTTATTTTTCACCCATGGAATCATATTGGCAAAACGCGTAACAGCACGGCTGAGGATAAAATCATATTTGCGAACCAAATCCTCTGCCCTGACCTGTTGGGCTTCGACATTGGAAAGCTTCAATTGCTTGGCCACATCTTTGACAACTGTAATTTTTTTACCAGTCGAATCTACTAAATGGAAGTGTGTTTCTGGAAATAGAATCGCCAATGGAATGCCGGGAAATCCTCCTCCTGTTCCAATATCTAGGATTTTGGTACCGGGTTCAAAAGAAATCACTTTAGCTATTCCCATAGAATGGAGTACATGTTTCTCATAAAAATGCTCCATGTCCTTCCTGCTGATTACATTGATTTTTTCATTCCAATCTGCAAAAAGAGGACCTAGCTTAGCTAATTTTTCTATTTGGGATTCAGTAAGGTCTGGGAAGTATTTGAGGATAAGGTCCATAAAATCAATCAGAGTTGAGGTTCAAAATTAGGGGTTTCAATCAGGTAATTTGCCTGTGGAAAGGAATAAAAAATTAAAAAGGGGCAAATGATCCGTCATTTGCCCCTTCTAAGAAAGTAATGGATTATTTTATGGAGTTTTCTGCAACGGGTGCAAATGATCCTGATTTGGTTTTTACAGATTCAACCAGATGATTTCCGATATTTTTTCCTTTAGTAGAGCCATTGACAATGGACGGCATGTAATGGATGCCACCGTAAAGTCTGCTGATAGCAGCCTCTTCTGCTGCCAATTTGAAGGAATCAAATTCTCTTACCGGGAGCCCATAGGCCACTTCAGTAGAATCCACAAAATGAAAAGGCTCACCAAATAGGCTCGTCAAAACCACCGCTGCGGCATTGGATGCTACACTATGGCCGCTCGTATATTCAGGAAACGGAGGAGTCTGCAATACCGGCAACCAATCTTCGTCAATATACCGGTTGATGTATGTCTCCGGTCTGATCAACCTGCTTTTATATTTTTCATCCCAACAAGCTATGAAAGCATCAAAAATGGCAAGACTTGTGAAAACGAGTGTTTCTGAGGTTCCTTTCCAATCCTGACCCGCAGTTTTGGAAGAAATGGCTGCAATACCCATCCAATGGCCTCCGGGTGTAATTTTTTTCTCTGCAAACATCACATGGCCTTTGACATTGACTTTGTAGGGATTACAATCCCAAAACATGGCGATATCCTTTTGGTCTGCATCTAATTCATTCACTATCTTGAAGACTTCTTCAGCCTCCTTATAAAACTGACTCGAAGGATCGGTGCTAAATTCGGTGCCGGGAATGGTCTTAAACTGGGAAGCGGAATCTAGAACAAATGGTCTGATTTTGTTCCAATGTGGTTCGATTCCTTCCCCATAGGAAGGAGGAGTTGGCTGCCATGTGCCGGGGTCGTTGCTGACGGTGTATTTTTCAAAAGAGCGGCTTTCATGGTAATTGTCTTTTTTGAAATAGGCAATGACATGTTCACCGACGTCATCACCGAGTTTGATGGACCTTTCAAATACTTCCTCTGGAATGCCTTTTTCTGCGAGTTCGGCATAAGCTTTATCTCTGTGTTCGATCATCAGATTTTCTGAAAAAATCAAAGCCGTTGCTACTTTGTAATATGCCGCTAGGGAAGACAAAGGATAATAAATCTGTCCTGTGGTATCAAATTCGGTCTTTTCAAAGCCATTGAGCTGCCCCATCAAAGTTTGGTATTTGGCATCTGAAAGTGCTGTCACCTCATAGGCGGCAAGAGAAGAATAGGCATAAATCCTACTTGCCACGGGAGGAGAAAAAATATCATTGATAATGACGGTGGTAAGTTTGTCTTGTGCGGCAATCTGGTAAGAACCGTCGGAAATGGCATTTTGAAAATCCTTTTTTTCCTGACATCCTAATCCTAGATTTGTAAGGAAAACCATAAGGAGCAATCTTTGGAAAATATTTTTCATGTTTTGTGGTACTTTGGCTATTCTTAGATTTTGGAGGCTGCCGAATGGAAATTCGGGGGAATAGGGTGGGGGTTTGAACCTTCAAATTTAAAGATTATTCCCAGAATAACATTATTTTTTAAATTTGAAATACACTGATTTTAAGCTGGTTTTATGGCTTGATCCGGAGAAACACAGCTGGAGCGTTGTTTCTTACCGCTACAAAAACATCCTTTTCGGCTATTTTAATTTTTATGATATTTCTGAATTCACCCCAATATCCGTTCCCACCGATTCCGATCGGCAAAGTCGCCCAGGTACCGTTTTTCCATTCCATCAAAACCAAAGGTTGGGCATCTCCTTTGCCAAAATCACTTCGGAAGTTATTAAAATTCCCGATTCCGAGCAGGTATTGATTTCCTTCATTGGATTGAAAAGAAACGAAACCCTGTAAGGGGCTGAACTGTGCCTCAATTGGAAATGGACCGAATTCGAATCCTTTTTCACCCTTATTCCATAATACCCCAGACCTAAATTCCGAAGCTTGGTATTTGGAAGATTTATCAAGTTGAGAATTTTCAAAAAGATCATCAGGAGACTTGATATTGGCGTATCCGACATAGTTTGGATGTTTTCTTTTGATTCCGGGAATCTGTTTGATCAGGTCATCCCTTGTGGCAAAAGGTATCAAATGTCCTTCCATATAGTGGAAAATCAAGGGGTCTTCCTGCCCATTTTCATCAAAATCAGCATGGTAAAGCCAAACCGGTTTTTTGGTGCTTGCTTTCAATTTGGAGTTCAAACCCAAATTTCCCACCAGAATATCTTCTGTCCCGTTTCCATCCAGATCCATCACTTCCAATCCAAAATACCAACCCGGGATTTGAAGGGATTCATCTTTGGAAAATTCAAATTTCTTTTCAGTGTTCTGCTGATACACCTGCACAGACATCCATTCTCCTGCCAAAATGAGTTCTTTGGTGCCGTCATTGTCCAAGTCAGACCACTTTGCTTTTTTGACCATGCCGGGACGGAAATCCTTTCCAAAATACGCCTCTGTCGATTCTCTGAATTGACCCCTGCCATCATTGAGCAAAAGATAGCTTTTTGGGATTTCGCCATAATTTCCTGTTACAATGGTAGATCCTACAAAAATATCCGGAGCGCCGTCTCCATTGACATCGTGTACTGCAACAGTTGCAGTGTTTTCAGCGATAGGAGGAAGGGAATTCATGGAAAAGAAGAAATTCCCTTTGCCATCATTCAAGAAAAGCCTGTCAAAGTTGAAAAACTCCTTTCTTGTGGATTCGTTTCCGCCGCTGCCCACATAAAGATCAAGTGTGCCGTCTTGATTGAAATCTTCCAAAACAGCAACCACATCTTCCGCCGTTTTCAGTTGCTCGAAGAGGGGTTGATTTACCTTTACAAACTTTCCATCTGCCTGTTGAAAATAGAATACACCGGCCTGACCTTTGGCACCGCCAAAGAAAATGTCCTCCAACCCGTCTCCGTTTACATCGCCGACAGCCAATGCAGGACCTTCTGTCGAATACTTCCTAGGAATTAGGTATTCCCTTCTGAAGTCATCAAAATCCACATTTTCTTCGTGGGTCCAGTCTATTCCAACATCTGCTATTTCCAGAATCTGAGTAAAGATGATGGCTGTATTTAAAGTTTTTATCCCTTTTCCTTTTTCCAAAAGCTGCTTTCGGTCAACCAGAATAGTTTTGAAAACTTCAGTGTCCGAGGCATTCCAAACTACTACAACAGAATCGAGAATTGCTGTTTTGCCCAAACCAAAAGTCAATGTCGTGGAAGTTCCTGATTGGAATCCCCGAGATGTGCTCAATGTTTGGTGCTTGATTTCATTCCCACTGTGGACAAAAACCTGCGCCCCGATCCCGAATGGATTGAGGTTTCCACCTTTCAAGTCAAATTGGATGAAATGGTTTTGTAGCTTCTCAGAAGTTTGGTTTTGATAGACAAAAGCTTCCTGATCTATATTATTGACAACCAGGTCAAGGTCACCATCATTGTCCAAATCGGCATAGGCAGACCCGTTGGAGTAGGAGAGTTGATCCAAACCCCACTCTTTTGACCTGTTCGTAAATTTCAGATTCCCTTCATTTTGGAAAGAAAAATTGGAAAGCTTTACTGTAGGCAGCATGTCAATCTGTTTCTTTTGGATTTCTTTTTCACTCAGTCCCGGACTTGGTTCCTGACTGTACTGGACAAAGTCTAGGTCATTTGGCCGTTTGACGATGCCATTGGTGATATGGATGTCTTTTTGGCCGTCATTGTCCATGTCAAAAATAAGCGGTGACCAGCTCCAATCTGTGGCATAGGTATCGGTCAAAAGTCCGATTTCGCTAAATCTTCCACCACCCCGGTTTAGCTGAAGGTGGTTACGGACATATTGGTCGCCGTAGCCGAGCCGTTTTTTGACATCAAAAACTTCCTGTTTGTCTTCCCCGATTGACTTCATCCAGATTTCGGGATCGGAAGGAAGCATGTCAGTGGTGAAAATGTCAGGCAAACCATCATTGTTGATGTCTCCAAGGTCGTTCCCCATGCTGTACCTGCTTGTATTGGAGATGTATTCTTTTAACAATTCTGTAAAAGTCCCGTCCGCCTGATTGATATAGAGGTAATCATCCTCAGTAAAATCATTGGAAACATAAATATCCAACCATCCGTCCCCATTGATGTCAGCGATGCCGACACCCAATCCGAAACCCAAACTGCTGGACAATATTCCGGCTTCTGCCGTGACCTCAACCATCCTATCTTCTCCCTCTGACGACAGATTTTTGAAAAGTTTGTCTCCCCCTTTTTCATCCTGATTGGCGAATTTGGTTTCTGCATGTGCAAAGACTTCTGGTTTTTTGATGGAATGGTTGAGCAGGTAGAGATCCAAATCTCCATCTTGGTCGTAGTCAAAAAACACCGAATGGGTAGAAAAACCGATAAAATCAATTCCGTATTCAGCTGCCCTTTCAATAAAAGTCAAATCCCCATTGTTGATATAGAGTCTGTTTTTACCTGTCAACCCTTTGTAATCCCCAACCTGAGCGACGTATATATCTAGCAAGCCGTCCCCGTTGACATCTGCCATTGTTGCCCCTGTAGACCAGCCACTACTCCCGCTTACTCCGGATTTTGTGGTAATGTCCTCAAATTTGAAATTACCTTTGTTAAGGTATAATTTATTTTCACCTTGGTTGGAAGTGAAATAAATGTCTACCAAGCCATCGTTGTTGACATCACCTGTAGCCACACCGCCTCCGTTATAGAAATAAAGGTATTCGAGGATATTCATTTCCTCTGTGGAAACGAGGTCATTTCTAAAATCAATTCCTGTTTCGGATGGTGCCAAAAGTTTGAAAAGGGTATCTTCTTTGGGTTTGGAGCATGAAGAAATCCCACAAAAAAGGGGTAAAATCAAACCTATTCTAAAAAATGAAAATAATTTGTGAACAGGTTTTTCAATTTTAAAAGCTTTGCGTCCTTGCGACTTTGCGGGATTGCCTTTCATTTCTCTATTTTCCAAAATTCCACCGCCTCATTGTTTTTGACTACCATCAAGAACTTTTTACCTTTCAGTTCGAGAATTTTCAAATCCCTGATTTCCCCATCCAATTTCAGACCGTGGTCTCTGTTTTGCCAATAATCAAATGTGCCGTCACCTTTGCCGATCAGCACTTCGCCATAACTTCCATCGTATTGCCCTACCTCTGGTTTTGCGCCTCTCAGGTTTCCGCCCATGATAAGATCCTGATTGCCGTCGCCGTTGATATCTGTCACCAAGACCGAATGCATCCATGATCGCTGCGCAAATCTCGGTAAAGCTTTCATTTCAAATTTTCCTTTGCCAAGGTTCATCAAGACTGCCGAAGAAAGAAAATTCACCTCTTTCATGACCGCTTTGTTGATTTCTTCGGGAGTAAAGATGTCTTCCAAAGCCTGATTGTTGTAAGCGCTGTATTTGAGGTATCTCTTTTTGATAGCAGGTAATTGCCCTTCAAGTTGATGCTTAAGGGTAAATGGGACATGCTTTTCACCTTGTTTTTTGACATAGACATGTTCTACAGATCCGTTTTGGTCGAAGTCATTGACATACATGCGGATCGGGCTTTCTTCAGAAGCTTTAAAACGGGTGTTCAACCCATGATTGGCCAAAGCAAAATCCGGTTTGGCGTCATTGTTAAAATCCCCTACCACAATTGCCTGATACCAACCTTTATACCTGTTCATTTCAGGCATTTCTATTTTCTCCAGTTTGTTGCCGGTATTTCTGAAAAAAGTCGGTGCCATCCATTCTCCCACCACCACCAAGTCCAATTTCCCATCTCCGTCGTAATCGACAACAGCGGCATCGGTCACCATTCCTATTTCTTTCAATTGAGGCGCATATTGCGCAGTTCCATCTGTAAAGGTTCCCTTGCCGTCATTGATCAAAATAGCACTATTTGGGTTGACTCCGTAGACGAATGGTATTAACCTTGACCCCGCAAAAATATCCATCGCCCCGTCTCCGTTGATATCCAAAGTCCGGATGACAGCAGTGCTGTTGGTCAGAAACTGAAGGCCGCTGTTTTCGGATTTGGTGAAATTCCCTTTTCCATCGTTCAGGTAAAGCCTGTCCGCAAGATCCGGTGAACCAAATCCGGATTCATTGCCTCCTGAAGCAACCACCAAATCCAGACTTCCGTCGCCATTGACATCGAAGAAAACCCCGTTTCTATCTTCAGAAAATTTGTCCCCCTCAAACCCTTTTTGATCCGTTGGCCTGAAACTTCCATTGGCATTTTGTGTAAAAATCTGTCCCACAAAACCTTTGGCGCCACCGATAAATACATCCTCCAAACCATCGCCGTTGACGTCTCCCCAAATTGCTTTTGGCCCTTCTGTAGAAATCATATGGTAGGTCAATCTGTCACGGTCAAAATCCACCATCAGGTTTTCCTGGTGTTTGTAATCCAAAACGGTATTGGGATCAATCTTCGAGAAAATCTGACTATTTGGTTTTTCAAAAAATATAAATCCTGCCTCAGCATCTTTTGCTTCTTCCCATTTCAAAACTAAAGTGGTATCCGAGGCCACCTCTTTGAGCAAAGTCACTTTTCCGTCCGGCCACCTGACCTGTACCTGATCCAGCTTGTTTATTGCACCCAAACCAAA
>JBBRFK010000185.1:0-8204 GCA_038224435.1 Cytophagales bacterium
GTGACAACAAAACCTTAGTGGCTAACAAAACCAACCAATGAACAATACCTTCCAATTTGGCCAAGAACACCTCACTGCTTCCATTTCATTGGGAATTATAGGAGGTGAAATAAAGGGAGTTCTCACCGAGGAAACCCGCAAAAAAGTTCGTAATAGTGCAGCAGCAGTCGAAAAGATCGTCGCCAATGGCAAACCTGTCTATGGTATCAACACCGGCTTTGGCCCACTCTGCACTAAACTGATTTCTCCTGACCAAACGCAAAAACTTCAGGAAAACCTACTCAAAAGCCATGCTGTTGGTGTGGGTGAACCCATTCCCATCGAAATCGCCAAGCTGATGTTGGTTCTGAAGCTGCATGCACTTGCGCAGGGTTTTTCGGGGATTCAGGAAAGCACCTTGGACAGGATCCTTTGGCACATAGAAAATAACATTATCCCTGTTGTCCCAAAGCAAGGTTCAGTCGGTGCTTCAGGTGACCTTGCTCCCCTCTCCCATTTGTTTTTACCGTTGATCGGTTTGGGCAAAGTTCATTACCAAGGAGAAATCATTGCGACCTCCAAGGCCTTCCTACTTTTAGACATCGAACCGATCACTTTGGGCCCCAAGGAGGGTTTGGCCCTGATCAACGGCACACAGTTTATCGCTGCCTTTGGAGTCAAAGTCTTGGAGAGGTTTCACAATATCCTAGCCCATGCCGACATTACAGGAGCCATGATGCTGGAAGGATTATTGGGTTCGTCCAAGCCTTTCAGTCCAGAATTACATCAACTCCGACCCTTTGCAGGCAATCAACATGTGGCGCAATCGATCTTGAATCTACTTCATGAATCCGAAATCGTCCATTCCCATGCTACCTGTGCGCGGGTTCAGGACCCCTACTCCCTTCGCTGCATGCCACAGGTACATGGCGCTTCACGCAATGCATGGCTTCACCTGAAGCAGATTGTGGAAATCGAAATCAATTCCGTCACGGACAATCCTGTAGTCTTTGATGAAAACCATACGATCAGCGGGGGAAATTTCCATGGCCAACCGATAGCCATGCCCTTGGATTACGCTTGCTTGGCCGCATCCGAAATAGGTAATATTTCGGACCGGAGGATTTACCTTTCCTTGGGAGGTGATACCCCAGGCGTTCCAAAGTTGCTATTGAAGGAAACTGGCCTGAATTCAGGATTTATGATTCCCCAATACACCACAGCAGCCTTGGCAAGTGAAAATAAAGGACTGTGTTTTCCTTCCTCTGCAGACAGCATTCCCACATCACTCGGTCAGGAAGACCATGTGAGTATGGGCAGCATTGGAGCGAGAAAGGCATTGCAGGTGATAGAGAATGTAGAGAAAATCCTCGGGGTGGAACTGTTTTGCGCGGCACAGGCGGTGGATTTTCATGCGCCATTGAAATCAGGCAAAATCATGACTGCCTTGTATGAACATGTCCGAACAAAAATCAAGCATGTCACCGAGGACCAAATCATGTATGAAGACATGGAAACAGCCATAGACATCATCCGAAGTGGGGAATTGCTTACCTTAGCCAAAGAGGTAGCTGCGAGAGAAGGATTGGAGTTGGAGACAAAATGGTCGGAGGAATTTGAGAGGTATTAAGAACCTTTGAGGTCTTTGAGACCTCGAAGGTTTATCCAATTTGTAACATTTAGTATGCTTTAGGTTCTAGTTCAAATCTTCAGACCTGCCCGATGCAAGCGGGCTGTCAATCGCAATAACTCAGTTGGGTTTTAAAGAATTCTGCCATCTTTCAGATAAAAAACCGAAATTTGGATGGCAGTCTAGGACTGCAATATGTTGGTTTAAGACTAAGTCTTGAACCAAGGGCGGACTTAATAGTTTTGGATTCGAAAAAAAATAACTTTTGGTTCTAATTTTGTAATAAGTGACTTTCAACTAAAAAACCTTCGAAACTCAAAATCAATGGTGACTCTAAAAAATTACCTTGTACTAGAACGTCAGTAAAGAAATAGCCAGGGTTTAATTTTTCATATTCAATAATGATAATGGTAGAATCCCCTACTTGTATAGGTTCATTTAGTTGGGTTGTAGAGGTGCAGGTACATGATACATTGACTTTTTCGATATATAAATCAGATTTACCTGTATTAAAGATCAAAAATTCACCTTTTATTTCAGAGCCGAGAGGAATTTTTCCTTTGTTTAAAAACTTTTCTTTGACTGATACCGTAGTGAAATCTCGGTTGTTGTTTGACAATGATCTTTGGAGCACCATTTTTTCAAGAATAGCGTAAAATAAAAAAATAAAGGAAAAAATTAAAATTGCTCTAATTACTATTTCCCTTTTCATAGCTGTCAACAAGTTTGAATTTCATAATGATCGGGTCTTCTAAATCCTCTATTTGGTCTAGCAGATCATAAAGTTTTCGATCTGAGGTCTTTAACTCTTCTCTACGTTCCAAAATATCTTTGTAAAAAAATGATACTGATTCCAAATTCCTAGCAACATAAAAGTATCCCGAAGACGCGCTGTAGGTAGGTAAACTGTAAGGGCCACGAAAGAAAAGCATGACATAAATATCATCTTTTCCTTTTTCTCCATGTTTTAATTGACGGTGTCCAAAGACCTGTCCATTCGCTAATGAAACTCCAAGTGTAAAAGCATAACTTGTCTTTGTTTTCTTTGAATAATAGAACAAAGCTTCGGATCCAGATTTTCCCATTTCAAATTTTCCCAAAATATGTTCTGCAAATCTGCCATTGAGAAAACCCATGTGGTCAAATCTCTTTTCCTCAGCCATCCTGTTTGGAAATTCGACCTCAAACACTGGAAATTCTGTACTTTGATCTTCATTTATTCTATAAATTACAGAAGAATACGGATAGGTGAAATAGTTTCCTCTAATAAAACCTGAAAAATCCGGTACTGCAAGCTGTCCATCTTCCTGAGGAAATGACATGTTTTTGCCAATTAAGTTACCACTTTTGTCGTAAATGCGGATATTAAATGGATCGTCCTTACTATCCATGTAGGAATAAATTGCAATACTTCCTGACTCCAATATCGATAACTGATTGCCCCAAGCATCTATTCTTTTCCTTTCCACAAACTTCAATTCTTCATCAAACCAGAATATTGCTTTGTCAGCTCTTGCGTATAGTACTATTTGACGTTTATCATAGTCTATATCAAAATCAGACACTTGTCTGTATTCTCCCGGACCCCCTCCTTTTTTACCAACCTGACCGATAAATTTCCCCTTCAAATCATAGGCAAATAGTGCCTTCTTGTTACCATCCAAAACAATTAGCTTGTCCCTAAGCTCCAGGATTTTGTAAGCAACGGTCAATTGTAAAGTATCAGGTGATTCCAATCTGATGTAGTCTATTTCTTTGAATAGCTCCTTAGGGGAAATTAGTGGCGTAAAATCCCCTATAGAACTCACATCTAATATCTGAATCTCCAAACTATCCTGGTCCTTTTGGCTATCGGAATTATTATTACCTGAATAACAAGAAGTGATCAACAATATAAAAAAAAAGGATCTACATAATTCTCTCATATTTACACGTTTTGAAATCAGACAGAAATTAATTTACTACCAACATTGAGAGCATGAGTGGTCAAAACAGGAATTGTCGCCAGGGCCACAATTATTACACAGCCAAGACTCAACCCCGTTGCTGCAAGATGTTGCCACATATTGCCCCTGGCCTGGTATTCCTTCTTGCGCAAATAGAAATTGGCTTGAAGAAAATTTAACAAATAACCCTAGACTAAAAACCAGGATAGCCGAAATCAACATTTTTTTTTCTTTTTTCATGACTAATCAAATTTTGATGTTAAAACTATGTTTCAGAACATCTAAGTTAAAATAAAATCATTAAAATTCAAATACACTATCAATTGATTATCAACATTTTGATTATTGTCTTTTACTTTTCAAGAGGCGTTTTCAGAATAATATTTTGGTTTTAACCCCCCCCCAAAAAAAAAAACAAAAAATTTAATATATAGAAAAAGATTTGGAAAAATTTTAAACTTATTTTTAATTTTTAGAAAAATAATCTAGTGCAATTTTTTCTAATCCTGAAATATTAACGAAATCCTAACCGATGGCAATAAAGTAGGGTACGCTGTACTAGTTCAAGTCTTCCAACCTATCCGATGCAGGCGGGCTGTCAATCGCAATAACTCAGTTGGGTTTTAAAGAATTCTGCCATCTTTCAGATAAAAAACCGAAATTTGGACAGCAGCCTAAGACTGCATGATGTTGGTCTAAGAGCTACCTCCAGCATTCTTCAGACTAAACACCAAAAAGCAGTCTAAGACTGCAATATGATGATCCAAATCAGAGACTTGAACTAAACCTAGACTTGAACCAAGCCGACAACAACTACAACCAACCAAACCTCAATGATTACCTACATCCTCATCGGCCCTATCCGCCAAGCGGTCACCATGACAAACCTTCCTATAAAAGGAGCCTTGAATGACGAACAATTGGAAATCATCAAAGAAGCAGGCATTCTTATCAAAAACGAAGTTATCCACCAAATCGGTTCTTATTGGGACATGTATCCCGAAGCCCAATCCATCGGGGCGGAAATGCATACACTTCAAGGCGACTTTGTTGCCATGCCCGGAATGATAGACTGCCATACACATCTCTGCTTTGCAGGTTCGCGGGCGCAAGACTATGCCATGCGCAATGCTGGAAAAACTTACCTAGAAATCGCAAAAGCCGGCGGCGGTATCTGGGACACCGTGACCCAAACCCGAAAAGCAGCTATTGAGAAACTGACCCAACTCACTATTCAGAGGGCAAACAGGCACCTGAAGGATGGCATCACTACAATTGAGGTGAAAAGCGGCTACGGACTTTCGGTAGAAGAAGAATTGAAAATGCTCCGGGCAATCAAAGTTGCAGGCGAGAATACCCATGCCGATTTAGTGCCAACCTGCCTTGCCGCTCATATCAAACCAAGGGATTTTGATGGTAACCAAAGGGAATACCTGAAGGTTATTTCAGATCAACTTTTCCCTATTCTCAAGGAAGAAGGCTTAGCCAATCGGATCGACGCTTTTATTGAAGACACTGCTTTCAGCGGGGAGGATATCCAAGCCTATTTTCAAAAAGCCAAAGAAATGGGATTTGACATTACCGTCCACGCTGACCAGTTTCATGTTGGCGGTTCCAAAGCGGCGGTGGCTTTTGGAGCCATTTCCGCAGACCATTTGGAAGTCAGTGGGGAAAAGGAAATCGCGTTGCTCGCCGATTCAGATACTGTCGCCGTGGCGTTGCCAGGTGCATCGATGGGTTTGGGAGTGAATTATACACCTGCCCGAAAACTCTTGGATGCCGGTGCTGCCTTGGCGATTGCCTCAGATTGGAATCCAGGTTCTGCTCCTATGGGTGATTTATTGATGCAGGCAGCTGTTTTGGGTACATTCGAAAAATTGGGCAATGCCGAGGTTTTGGCAGGGATCACTTTTCGGGCGGCAGCAGCACTTGGACTTCAGGACAGAGGAAAACTTGCTTCTGGACTATTGGCGGACATCCTCCTTTTTCCCACAAATGATTACAGAGAAATCACTTACCAGCAAGGGAGATTGAAGCCGGCTTCCGTTTTTAAAAGAGGGATTAAGATATCATCGAAATAGGGTAGATATAGATAGAAATATATGATTGTCCGGACCAAAAATAATCCGAAATAAACTGAATGGCATCATTGCGGGCAATCATTTAACATTTTTCCATTAACAAATAACCAATCAGCAAATATGACATTTAGAGACCAAATCCTCCAAGGCATCCCCTCCACCCTTCCGGCAAAAAGAAACCTTGATCCGAATGTCAGCCATGCCCCAAAACGCAAGGATATTTTGAGCATTGATGAGAAAAAATTGGCGGTTCGCAATGCTTTGCGCTATTTCCCCAGAGCTTGGCATGCGGAATTGGCAAAGGAATTTTTCGAAGAATTGCAGGAATTAGGTCGGATTTATATGTACCGCTTTAGGCCGGATTATGCCATTTATGCCCGTCCGATATCAGAATATCCTGCCCAGTGCCAACAAGCAGCCGCCATCATGCTGATGGTCCAAAACAACTTGGATCCTGCGGTAGCCCAACACCCACACGAGTTGATTACCTACGGCGGCAATGGTTCGGTTTTTCAAAATTGGGCGCAATACCTACTGACCATGCAATACCTGTCCGAAATGACGGAGGAACAAACCCTCCACATGTATTCCGGCCATCCGATGGGACTTTTCCCCTCCTCCAAAGACGCGCCACGGGTTGTCGTCACCAACGGCATGATGGTACCCAACTACTCCAAACCCGACGATTGGGAAAAATACAATGCCCTCGGCGTCACCCAATACGGACAGATGACTGCGGGTTCTTTTATGTATATCGGTCCACAAGGCATTGTGCACGGCACGACAATAACTTTGATGAATGCCTTCCGGAAAAAACTCGGAGCCAGAGTCAATCCCAATGGAAAGGTTTTCCTAACCGCTGGATTGGGAGGTATGTCCGGCGCACAACCCAAGGCAGGAAATATCGCAGGATGCATTACGGTTTGTGCCGAGGTTAATCCAAAAGCTGCCTATAAAAGACATGAACAGGGATGGGTGGACGAACTGATCAAGGATTTAAATGAATTAGTCCAAAGGGTGAGGAATGCCCAAGAAAATCAGGAAATAGTATCCATCGCCTATTTGGGCAATGTGGTAGATGTTTGGGAAATATTTGACGAAGAAAACATCACGGTCGAACTTGGTTCGGACCAGACTTCCCTACACAATCCATGGGCAGGCGGATATTATCCTGCGGGTTTGGGTTTCGAAGAAGCCAACGAAATGATGGCTAAGCAACCCGAAAAATTCAAAGCCAAAGTACAGGAATCCCTGCGCCGACATGCTGCCGCCATCAACAGGCATGCTGCCAAAGGCATGTATTTCTTCGATTATGGCAATGCTTTTTTGCTGGAATCTTCGCGTGCCGGTGCCGCCGTGATGGCTGAAAACGGAATAGACTTCAGGTATCCCTCCTATGTTCAGGATATTTTGGGGCCAATGTGTTTTGATTATGGATTCGGACCATTCCGATGGGTGTGCACCTCGGGCAAAACCGAAGACCTGGAAAAAACCGACCGAATCGCTCTTGAAGTAATGAAAGAAATAAAGGCTACTGCCCCGTCCGAAATCCAACAACAGATGCAGGACAATATCCGATGGATAGAAGAAGCAGGAAAAAACAAATTGGTGGTGGGTTCTCAGGCAAGAATCCTCTATGCCGATGCAGAGGGAAGGATCAAAATCGCCCAGGCTTTCAACAAAGCTGTGAAATCAGGACAAATCTCCTCTTCGATTGTATTGGGTAGAGACCACCATGATGTCAGCGGCACAGATTCCCCTTTCCGGGAGACGAGCAATATCTCCGACGGCAGCAAGTTCACAGCTGACATGGCCATCCACAATGTGATCGGAGACAGTTTTCGAGGTGCCACATGGGTTTCTATCCACAACGGCGGCGGTGTGGGCTGGGGCGAAGTCATCAATGGTGGCTTCGGTTTGCTACTCGACGGCAGCGAAGAAGCCGATAGAAAGCTACAATCCATGCTTTTCTACGACGTCAACAACGGCATTTCCCGCAGGGCTTGGGCTAGAAACGACGAAGCATTGTTTGCTATAAGAAGAGAAATGGAAAGAACACCGGGATTAAAGGTGACGATACCGGAGATGGTGGATGAGGGAGTTATAATGGGATTGGCTTAGGCTGCTCGATGTGGTATCATGGGGAAAAGTGATAGGTTAAAGTAACAGAACAAAAATCTATTATGGTAATACAGTGCTATGATTGAAACCCTGCTCTACCATCTTTATGCTGACGTAGAACCCGAATTATTGTAATACAGTGCTATCGTTGAAACCCCCTTCTTTCAAGCGTCTTTTTACCGAAAACCATGGCATTTTGAAAAAAATGATGCACTTTGAGAGGCATTTCTTCCTACTTTGTAACCCCATGAGACTGATCGTCCTTATCCTGTTTTTATTTCCCCTCTTCAGCCGGGCCCAGACCGTCTGCTCCGCAGAAAGCCGTGAAAGACTGGAATCCATCTTGGAGGAGCTCTTCGGAGAGGACCTTGCCCAAAAGTCCATGAATGAGCTGAACATTGAAATAGGCCTCAGGTTCCTTGAGACCGCCTATGTGGAGAAAACCCT
>JBBRFK010000186.1:0-8203 GCA_038224435.1 Cytophagales bacterium
GTCCAAAAAATAATACATGGAACGAAAAAGAAAGGGTTTTTGAAAACAGCCATTATCCCGGCATCATGGCGATCAGCCAAACCAAAAAAGTGATGATGGCCATGTAGATGGTGTAGAAAAAATTTCCGACGATTTTGGAGTATCTGGAAAAGGGACTGTCCGTTTCTTTGATGAAGAAAATCCATTTCTCATCGTTTGCTTTGGTTTCTTTTTGGCGTTTCAGGTGATAATCAAGGTCTTTTCCAGCAAGTGATTTCCCACAGGAATTGCAAGCCTCATTCAGATCACCCGTCCATTTTGACCAATTCCCACAATGGGGACATTTTTTCTCTCCCATGGGCCAAAAATAAGTAACATATCCCAAGGAGTGTTATTCCTTCGGGATTTGTTGAATGTAAAAAGGCCATTTTTGGTTCTTACCTTAAGGCAAAACTGTATTCCATTTTGGAATTGACCATATCTTCAGAGACCGTTTTTTTCATTAAAATAAAGTTTCCAATCACCAAAGCATCAAGTCCATTGGAATAAAAGCACCTGATGGCATCTTTCGGGGATTCAACAACCGGTTCACCTTGGATATTGAAACTTGTATTTAGCACCACCGGAACACCAGTTTTTTCGCCAAGTTTTTTGATGACATCATAATACCTGGGATGGAGTTCCCTCCTCACTGTCTGCAACCTTGCACTCCCGTCCACGTGGGTGACGGAAGGAATGATACTTTGTTTGTCCTTGAGTACATTACAGACTTTGAGCATAAACGGCGCCTCTACCTCGAGGTCAAAAAACATGTTCTTTGCTTCTACGATTGCCGAAGGGGCAAAAGGCCTATACGCTTCCCTGAATTTGATCTCAGAATTGATTTTTGCTTTCATGTCCGGAAATGCAGGATTGGCAAGAATGCTCCTGCTTCCCAATGCCCGTGGACCAATCTCCATTGGGCCTTGAAACCATCCAATAATTTTTCCACTTTCGAGCAAAGTGGCTGCTACTTCACAGATATCATCATGTTGGGTATAAGTCAGCTTACATGCTTTGAGGATTTTTTCAATCTCCGCATTGGAATAACTCGTCCCAACATAAGGGTTGAGATGGACAAATTCCCTAGGGTTTTTGAGAATTCCATTATAAAGATAATAGGCTGCCCCGATGGCAGTTCCGTTATCACCTGCCGCAGGCATGACATAGATATCCTTGAATTTACTTTCTCTGACAATCCTTCCGTTCATGACGCTGTTGAGAGAAACACCGCCTGATATCACCAAATAATCAGCATTGGTTTTTTGATGTAGGATTTCACATATTTCCAAAACTTTGTCTTCCAAGACCCTTTGAAATGCCGCAGCCACATCCATATGGTGCTTTTGAAATTCCTCTCCGTGCCTTCGTGGGCTTCCAAAAACCTGTGAAAATTTTGGAGACAAATGAGAAAATTTCAAGGGATTATATTGCATGTTCTGGAAGTTGAAATAGCTCAAATCCAGTTTGACCCGTCCATTTTTTTCGATGGAGACTATTTTTTCAACTTCTTTCTTGAATATCTCGGGATCTCCCATCGGGGCGAGACCCATGGTTTTGCCTTCATCATAGTTGGTCCTGAAACCGCAAAATTGGGTGACAGCTTCATAAAATGACCCCAAGGAATGGGGAAAGAAACTTTCTCCGAATGATTCGATCTTGTTGCCTTCACCTTTGCCTAGCCAAGTAGTGGCCCACTCCCCCGATCCATCCACTCCCAACAGGGCAGCGGATCCATATGGAGAGACAAAGAAAGAACCCGGTGCATGGGAAAAGTGATGGGGGATGAAATGGACTTTGGGGCCGATGTTTTTTGAGCCAAAAATGCCGGCATACCATTTCCAAAATCCCTTTTGTTTTCTGTAAGAATGTACAAATTCATGACTGATAAAATGCCGGATAGTCTTTACATGCGTGGCACCATAAAGCAGCTTCTTGCCAAGGTTATGGGTTGGCTTGATCGAAACGGCAATGTGGTCAATGTCCTTGTACTTCAGATTGGCGATTTCCAAACAGCGGGCGATGGCCAGCTCGGGAAAAAGTTTGGTATGTTTGTCTCTGTTGAGCCGCTCCTCTTCGATGGCGGCTACTAGCTTTCCATCTACTACGATACATGCCGTAGAATCATGGAAAAAATAATTAAGTCCTAAAATAACCATAATGAATCTGTTGTGTATATTGGGTGATATACGGTAATTGCGAGATGTTTGGGTGTTGAAAATAGAGATAAAAATCAAATATTTCCTTTCTTTAATGCTTTTATTTTTCGAAAAAAAAACGAAAGAAAAATATCTATCCATGTGTTGCGTTTTCTTGCATAGGAACGTCTCGGGAATATTCTAAACAATCTAGACAACATGCCATGAAAAAGATTTTGCCATTGATCATCACATTTTCAGCACTTCTGCTTTTCTCTTTTCAATGTGAGGACGTCAGTCCCACAGAGCAAATCACCGATAGCTGCATAGATACTTCAAAGATCAAAACCGACGTGGCATGCATCATGCTCTACGACCCCGTCTGTGGCTGTGACAACAAAACTTATGGCAACAGTTGTGTGGCGGTAAACGCCGGCGTGCTCTCCTTTACCAAAGGGGCCTGTAACTGATATTATTTTTTATTCCTTCCGGGTCAAAAAAAACGACCAATCCAATTTCAAATTTACCCGGAAGGTATTTTTACCTTAACACCAAAAAATCAGGGTAGCCGATTTCCTCTCCTTCTGAGATTTCCAAGGAAGTCACTTTTGCAGCTGAAGGTCCTTGACCTAGCCATTCTTCCATTGCCAAAACAGCAGAACTGTTTCCTTCTATTTCTACCAAAACGGATTCGTCAGGCTCATTTCTGACCCAGCCTTTGATGCCTAACTCAAGGGCTTTTTGTTGGGTGCTTTTCCTGAAGAATACACCTTGGACACGTCCGGTAACTCTGATCTGTTTATTGATCTTCATACCATTTCTCCTCGAAGGTAGAAGTCACTTCCACATCAGCAGTCAGTACCCGATAGACCATCCACAGGATCAATACCGGGGAAATTGAAAATACAAACAGAATCAAAGAAGTGTTGAGGTTAACCTGTATGGCTGTCACATAGACAATCAATACTGCGGTCACTAAATAAACTGGGAAGAGGTAATTTTTCATGGTAATCAATGTTTTACATGTTGATAACAAAAAATGAAAACCGATTGTTGCATGACTGGGATTTTCAAACAAAATGTTAACCTTAGGTTTTCTTGAAACCAACCAAAGAACTACATGTCACATGCCATTTTCCATTATTTTTACCTTAATCCAAACCAGCTTTGCCTTGATTGTGTTATGACCTTGCTATGAAAGGATTTCGATTTACACAGTACGTACCCCCCAATGATCCGGAGAAAAATACCTTCGAAAACCTGCTCAATATTTTCCTTCAATTGGTGACCATGACCGGTGGCGACGTTGCAGAGGCATTGTCATGGCTGACCAATCTGGACAAGCGTCATAACATGACCAATCCCGGCTATGGCATCGGGGATTTTATAGAGGACCTGAAATCCAAAGGCTACCTTACTGAGGAAAACCAAAAAGGAGAAATCAAGATCACTTCCAAAGCGGAACAATCCATCCGAAAAAGTGCTTTGGAAGAAATATTCGGCAAACTCAAACGCGGCAAAAGTGGTCAGCACCGCACCACCCACTCCGGTCAGGGTGAAGAAAAAGGAACCGACCGCAGGCCTTATACCTTCGGGGACAACCTCGACCAGATTGCCCTCACAGATTCTATCCGAAATGCCCAAGTGAACCACGGTTTTGCAGGGGATTACCTTCTGACTGAGGACGATCTCGAAGTGGTGGAGACTGAATTCCGCTCCCAGACGTCGACAGTGTTGATGATTGACATTTCGCATTCCATGATCTTGTATGGCGAAGACAGGATCACACCCGCCAAAAAGGTAGCCATGGCATTGGCAGAACTGATCAAAACAAGGTACCCCAAAGACACTTTGGACATCATCGTATTTGGCAATGATGCCTGGCAGATCGAAATAAAAGATTTGCCTTACCTTCAAGTTGGGCCCTACCACACCAATACCGTTGCCGGCTTGGAATTGGCAATGGACTTGCTTCGCAAAAGGAAAAACCCCAACAAACAGATTTTTATGATCACCGACGGCAAGCCAACCTGTCTCAAAGTCGGGATCAAATACTATAAAAATGCCTTTGGCATCGATAGCAAAATCCTTAATGAAACCCTAAAACTTGCCGCACAGTGCCGCAAACTCAAGATTCCTGTCACCACATTTATGATTGCTTCGGATCCTTATCTGAAGGAATTTGTCAAGGAATTTACCAAAGTGAACAACGGAAATGCCTATTACAGTAGTCTCAAAGGTCTTGGTGACCTCATTTTTGAAGACTATAAAAGAAACCGAACCAAAAAATTTTAACACATGGATTACAGCAAACTGACTGGAAAAGACTTATTGAAGATAAAAACTCTTGGCGAACTCAAAGCTGCCGGCTACCAATCAAAAACCATCAAAGAAGAACTTCGGCAAAACCTGATCCACAAAATCAAAAACAAGGAAAATGTCTTTGAAGGGATTTGGGGCTATGAGGATACCGTGATTCCTGACATTGAGCGGGCGATACTTTCCCGGCACAACATCAACCTCCTCGGTCTCCGAGGTCAGGCCAAAACCAGAATCGCAAGACAGATGACCCACCTCCTCAATGAGTATATTCCTGTGGTGGAGGGTTCCGAACTGAATGACGATCCCTTTGCGCCGTTGACGACTTTTTCGAAGGAACTCATCTTGACCAAAGGAGACCATACGCCCATCTCTTGGTGGCACCGGGATGACCGATACACAGAAAAACTCGCTACACCAGATGTATCAGTCTCCGACCTGATTGGTGATGTCGATCCGATCAAAGCCGCGACGATGAAGCTTTCCTACAACGACGAGCGGGTCATCCACTACGGATTGGTGCCACGCTCGCACCGTTCGATTTTTGTCATCAACGAACTGCCTGATCTCCAGGCGAGGATACAGGTGGCGCTTTTCAATATCCTTCAAGAAGGAGACATACAAATCCGTGGGTTCAAGTTGAGGTTGCCGCTAGACATCCAATTTGTATTTACTGCCAATCCCGAGGACTACACCAACCGTGGCTCGATAGTCACGCCGCTGAAGGACAGGATCGAAAGTCAGATCATCACCCACTATCCCAAAAGCATCGAAATCGGCAAAAGAATCACCGCTCAGGAAGCAAAACTCCATGGTAAGCCTGTGGATAAAATCCACGTGCCCATGCTGATGAAAGACCTGATCGAGCAGATTGCTGTGGAGGCAAGAAAGAGCGAATACGTGGATGAAAAAAGTGGTGTCTCGGCTCGTCTCACGATTTCTGCGTACGAAAACCTTATTTCCGCAGCAGAAAGAAGGCTTTATATGAACAATGAGGAAAACACCGTCATCCGGATTTCGGACCTGATCGGCGTGATTCCGGCCATTACCGGCAAGGTCGAGTTGGTCTATGAGGGCGAACAGGAAGGTGCAGGTCTCGTAGCTTACGCCCTGATCGGAAAAGCCATCCGGACACTTTTCACAGACTTCTTTCCTTCTCCCGAGCAGAAGAAAAAAGAAAAGGCAAATAACCTCTACACCTTGCCATTGTCATGGTTTGGGGAAGGAAATACCTTGGACCTTTTGGCTTCGCAAAGCGATAAAGAATACAAAAACCTACTCCATCAGGTTCCCGGTCTTGAAGACATCGTGACCAAGCAGGTGAAAGCCCTGCCTGAAAGGGAGAAGGAATTCTTTATGGAATTTGCACTACATGGACTGGCAGAATACAGTCAATTGAGCAAAAAGATGCTCGACACCGGGATGCAGTTCAAGGACCTTTTCAGCTCGATGTTTGACATGGGTAAGGCTGAAGATGATGAATTTGAAGAAGATATTTAAAGCTCTCCCAAACAACTGATCAGAAAAAAGAACCCTTTGGAATATTCCGGAGGGTTCTTTTGTCGATAATCATGGGCAAGGAACCAGCGAAGGATTTCGCAAAAACTTAGGGTTTTTTTGTCGGAAGGCTAAAAGCCGTCGGACTTTTATTCTGATGAAACGTGTCTTTTAAAAGTTTAAGGCTTTGTTGGCCCTTGGATTTATATCATGATAATTCGATTTTGATAGTAAGTCACATCTCCTGCCAACAGGCAGTGTACCTCTAAGGGATTTATTTGAACTGAGCAAAAGAGATTTTTAGAATTCCTAATTCATGAAAAATGCTTGGTTATTCTGACTTATTAATTCCAAGAACCTTTTTGACCAAAGGCCCGATGGTCAATCCTTGGGCTATTATGGAAAATACCACGATGACATAAGTGACAGTAAGGAATAGTTCCCGCTCCATTTGTGGTTCCAAAGAGAGTGCCAAGGCTATTGAAATCCCCCCGCGGATGCCGCCCCAAGTCATGATGAGATTGGTTTTGGGAACAAAGTCCAAGCGTTTATCAAAAATAGCAATGGGCCCAGCTAATGCCAAATACCTTGCCAATAAGGCAACAAGGATCGCAATTAATCCAAAAGCAATGTATTCGCTGCTGATCGTGATCACGAAGATTTCTAAACCGATCAATACAAAAAGTACGGCGTTGAGGAGTACGTCAATCAGTTCCCAGAACTTTTCTACATAATTGTGGGTAGTCTCAGACCAGGCGATTTTTGGAGATTTATTGCCGATAAATATCCCGGCAACTACCACAGCAAGCGGACCGGAGACATGAAGTATATGTGCCAAAGCAGACATTCCCATGACCAAAGCCAAGGTAATCATCACCTCAGTTTCATAGTGGTCGATTACTTTCATGACACGAAAAGCCAACCAGCCAGAAACTAGACCAAGAACAATTCCACCTACTACTTCCTCTAAGAAAAGAAGACCAACTGCGCTTGGATCTACTGCACCGATTCCTTGTTGGGCGATTTTGAAAATGACAAGAAATACAACTACGCCTACACCATCATTGAAGAGGGATTCCCCCACAATTTTAATCTCTAATTTTTTTGGTGCATTGGCATCTTTAAGTATTCCCAAGACAGCAATAGGATCAGTCGGAGAGATCAATGCGCCAAAAAGCAGGCAATAGATGTAATCAATTTGGTGGCCAAAAAGAATAAAAACATAATACATCATCGTGCCCACCAAAAATGTGGAAAGGACAACTCCCATCGTTGCAAATACTGCAATGGGTGCTTTTTGACTTTTTAATGCATCTAGTTTGGTATGGAGGGCGCCGGCGAAAAGTAAAAAGCTAAGCATCACGTCAAGCAGTGCTGTTTCAAAATCAATGGACTGGATCAGCAATTTTGCCTCATCCAAAACAAAATGGTTAAAGCTGCCTATAGCAGAAATGACAACTGTAAATCCAATAGCAATGATCATCAATCCAATAGTAAAAGGCAGTTTCAAAAATTTGGTATTGATAAAGGCAAAAGTTGCTGAAAGTATGATCAGGATCGTGATGATATTAAAAATGCCCATGGTTAGGAATGTGAGGTTTTTTGTAAAATACAACCAATTTATGAATGCCCTATGTGCAGGTATCATTAAAGTTAAAATGAAACCTAGAGTAGAAAAATTTCATGCTTTATTGAAAAGCAGATACTATTGGGAGAAATTCTGTTATGCATTTCTATCATTCCCATTTCACATACTTCCGCCAGTTATGCTGTTCTTTAAATCCCAAGACGTCACGGATTTTGAGATTTGAAAACAAAGCTTCATGTTCTCCCAATTCACGGGTAATCGGAACACCGGGGAAAAACCGTTCCGCCAATTCTTTGCTGGGGATAATCGCACCGTTATGATCGTTCCCGGCATTGAAAACCTGAAAACCCAAGTTATTTTTTTGCAAACACAAATCCACAATCTGCCCCAAGTCCCGGGCATCAATGTAACAGAACGCATTCCTGCGGCGCACTTCAGGGTTTTTTAAATAATGCGGAAACAGTTCAGTGTATTCGTGGGGCTCAATCACATTTCCGATACGAAGGGCATAAATATCAAAACCCGAGCGACGCTGAAAGCTGCGTGCCGTCTTCTCATTTACCACCTTCGACAACCCATAGCTATCCATCGGATCGACATCATAGTCCTCCTCCAAAGGCAACGAATGGGGGTCGGTTTTGCC
>JBBRFK010000187.1:0-8134 GCA_038224435.1 Cytophagales bacterium
AAAGAAAGGTTGCTTTAGATTTGGTATCAATTTATCCAATTGTTTTTCTTTCAAGTACCTCATGGCTGTACTCGCCTCTCCCTGTCCGGGAAAAATCACCTTGTCCGCTTTGGCTATCTCTTCAAGGTTGTCTGTAAGCACGGCCTCCACACCTTGTCTCTCCAACGCATAAAGGACTGATTGGACATTGCCTGCATTGTATTTGATGATTGCTACTTTCATTTTTTAGACGGGAGATTTGAGTCATGGTACCTATCAGGATAAGATACCTTTCAAATTTTCAATTAACTGATTTTTCACCTATTTTAAAGTAACCAAAATAGGCCTCTGCTTCCGGTGGAGTGACAAGGACCCGCTTTTTCAATCCAAGATCATTTATACATGGTCCACAGATCCAAATCCTCTCAACTTTTACTTCTTACCTCTTAAGCTCATTCCCAATTCATCGTTATTCATTCTTCCTTAATTTCACCTTCATTTCCCTGCTTCCTCAGAAACCATTTCCTCCAATACCGATTCGATCTCAATAAGGGATTCAAATAATTGCTCGTAGCTGTCAATGATGAAATATTTATCCTGGAATTTATCTTTCCAATAAGGAGTATTCAAAATCCTTTTGACATCATACTCATGATGGGCGGGTTGATCGGAAAGGCTGTATTTGGTTTCTCCGGCAGAACTTAAAATGCCTGCTCCATATATCTTCACTTCACCTTCTTCTCTGATTAGGCCAAACTCGATCGTAAACCAATAAATCCTCGAAAGGAGTTCAACTGCCCACTTATTATCGATATGCTTCAAAGCCAAACCGCTTAGGTTTTCAAGGAAATCGACATAATGCTGATTGGTCAGCATCGGCATGTGGGCAAAAGCATCGTGAAACATATCCGGTTCCTCGAGGTAATCAAGTTGCTCCATTTTTCTCAGCCAAGTCGAAGAACAAAATCTTTTGTTGTTCATCAGACCAAAGAAAAGGTCATCGTCAATCAAACCCGGTACAACCTGGATTTCCCAGCCTGTGGAATCTGCCAATCTTCTATTGACATCTTCAAAGTCTGCAATTTTATCTGCGGTGAAATCGATTCCTTTGATTCCTTTCAGATAAGCTTTTGAAGCCGCTTTGGGAAGGTTTACGATCTGTCTTTCGAAAAGAATCCGCCAGACCTCAAAATCCTCCTCCTTGTAAGCAGCATAATCCTGCTTCATCTCTTGTAATCTCGGGTCCGAAAAGACCCAGTCTTTGGGTTTATTCATCATTATATATTTGGGTTTTTTTACTTTCAATTCTGTAATCTGGCACAAATAAGCTTCTAAAATCTGTTTGTTACCACCATTCCAACACTTTTTACCATCCTTTTTTCTTTTTCTTTTTCGGTTTTACCCTGAATTTTGTGAAAGGGGAAATTTTTAAGATCAATAAAATAATTGTTAAAATAACCCGATTCGAAATATGGAAGTAATTCTAAAATGGCGTAGTAAATCCGTATTTATTTACCACTTTATGGTATATTCTTTTTACAGGTTGCTTTATATCTGATTTTAACCACTCAGTTGACTGTTTTTGGAAATCTTAAAACTTTTATTCTCTTAGGACACAAAGTTTTCACAACATTCGTGGTAAAACCTCTTTTTCTTTACCAGATTTAAAACATTCTTAATCCTTTCTCCAAGTAAAGGCTTTTGAGTCCATCTAAATCAGGGTAAAGCTTTTTCTCAAAGCAAAGGATTTCCTGATCCAATCAGTCAATAATGCACTTTGCCCAAAATCCAAGGTCTGTTGTCCGTCAGAATACGCTTTTTCTGGAATTTCGTGGGTTTCGTAGATAATTCCGTCAGCTCCGGACATCACGCCAGCCAATGCCATTTGTGGTACATATTCTCTGATACCCATTCCATGGGAAGGATCCACGATCACCGGCAAATGGGATTTGGCCTTCAATATAGGTACGGCATTAAGGTCTAAGGTGTTCCTGCTAGCCCTTTCATAAGTCCTGATGCCCCTTTCACAAAGGATCAATTTTTCATTTCCCCCGGAAAAAACGTACTCGGCAGATTGGAGCAATTCCTCAATCGTTCCGGAGATTCCCCTTTTTATCATCACGGCTTTGTCCACTTTTCCAAGTTCATCCAACAGGTTGAAGTTTTGGGTATTCCTTGCCCCGACTTGATATATGTCCACATAAGGGTACATTTCCTCAATCTGGGAAACCTGCATGACTTCGGTGACAATTTTTATTCCGGCTTCTTTGGCCAAACCATACCATAGCTTGAGTCCGTCAATTCCCAATCCCCTGAAAGCATAAGGGCTTGAACGAGGTTTGAAAACACCGCCACGCATAATCGTGATCCCTGTTGCCTTGAGGTGGTTGATCACCTTTACGATTTGGTCCTCTGATTCAATCGAACAGGGTCCGGCCATGATCGCCATATCGCCATCTTTGATAAAAACACCATCTCCAAGGTCAATGGAAGTAGGTTTTACTTTCCATTTTTTGGAGACTAATTTGTATTCGTCCGAAACGATATGGATATCTTTGATTCCTTCCTGCTGACCAATCTTCCGGATATCAAAATCGTTTTTCCCGATTCCGATCAGGTAGTCTCCCAATTGGGTTTTGACTTCAGTAATATTGTAACCTATCTGAGTGATTTCATTGATCAGTTTGTCTTTTTGCAAACCGGTAATCTCTTCTTTTAATTGGACAATCATAGTTTCAATGGATTACGGACTGTATGTAAGACTCAATGTCAGATTTCAAATCCTGACTTTCTTTGATTTTTTTGATAAATGCACTGCCAATGATAGCGCCATTTCCATATTTTGAAGCGGTGCTGAAAGTATCCGAATCAGAAATCCCAAATCCTATCAACCTTGGATTCTGAAGGTTCATCGCTTCTACTCTTTTGAAATACGCTACCTGTTCCTCTGATATGCCTGTTCGTGCACCGGTAATGCTGTGCGCCGAAACCATATAAATAAAGCCGTTTGAATGCGAATCAATTTCCTGAATTCTCTTTTCACTTGTCTGAGGGGAAATCAAAAAAGTGTTGCAAAGGTCATATCTGTCAAACACTTCCTTGAATTCATCCAAGTATTGCTGCATCGGTAGGTCAGGAAGGATCAATCCGTCAACACCGGTTTCTTTGCACTTTTTACAAAAAGCTTCCATCCCATATTGGATGATCGGATTGAGGTAACCCATCAGGACAACGGGCAAAGAAACACTTTGACGCATGTCTTTCAATTGGTCAAAAAGCTTTTTTAGGCTCATACCATTATCCAGGGCTATTTGATTGCTATCCTGAATCGTCGGTCCGTCAGCAATCGGGTCGGAATATGGAACACCTACTTCGATGATATCAGCACCGGCCGACTCGATGGCCTGCATGATTGTCAAGGTGTCTTCCAATTGGGGAAAACCCGCTGTGAAATAAATGGAGAGCACCCGCTCTTTTTTGTTTTGAAATAATTGATCTATCCGGTTCATTTATAAGACATGAGATGTGAGATTAAAGACTTGAGATTGGTTCTCGATAATGGTCGAGGCTGTGTCAAAAGGAGGAATGATGAAAGACTTCCGTCTTCCTTTTACTTTCTACTTCGTACCTCCTAATATCCCCCCCATTTAATATAAGTATCCAAATCTTTGTCACCTCTTCCGGAAAGATTGATCACTATGATATCGTCTTTTTTGTATTCAATCATATTCAATGCATGAATGGCGTGCGCAGTTTCGATGGCAGGAATGATTCCTTCCGTCCTGCTGAGTTCAATTCCGGCTTTCATGGCATCCTCATCTTCCACTGCCACAAATTCCGCTCTTCCGATATCAAACAGGTGCGCATGAACAGGGCCGATTCCAGGATAGTCCAATCCTGCAGATATGGAGTGAGGCTCCACAACCTGTCCATCTTCAGTCTGCATCAAAAGCGTCTTGCTGCCGTGAAGGATTCCTGATGTTCCCAAAACTGTCGTGGCCGCCGACTTTCCCGAAGACACACCCAATCCTGCTGCTTCCGCTGCTACCAATCTCACCTGAGGTACATTATAATAATGAAAAAAAGTACCTGCCGCATTGCTTCCCCCACCCACACAGGCGATGACGATGTCAGGGTTTTCTGTTCCTTCCTTTTCTTTCAACTGCCATTTAATTTCTTCAGATATCACTGACTGCAACCTCGCCACCAACTCCGGATAAGGATGTGGACCAACTACCGAACCAATGATGTAATGCGTATCCACAGGATTATTGATCCATTGTCGCATCGCTTCGTTGGTCGCGTCTTTGAGGGTTTGGCTACCAGAAGTTGCCGGAATGATCTTGGCGCCGAGGATTTTCATACGCTCCACATTTGGCCGCTGTCTTAGGATATCCACAGCGCCCATATAGATGGTGCAATCCATTCCCATCAGCGCACAAACAGTTGCCGTGGCGACGCCATGTTGCCCGGCACCGGTCTCGGCGATGATGCGCTTCTTACCGAGCTTTTTGGCAATGATGATCTGCCCCACCGTATTGTTCACTTTATGTGCTCCGGTGTGACAGAGGTCTTCCCTTTTAAGATAAATTTTCGCTCCATACTTCTCAGAAAGCCTGGAGGCAAAATACAATGGCGTCGGTCTTCCGACAAAATCCTTGAGCAGGCTTCTGAATTCCTTTTGAAATTCGTCTGAAGCCATGATTTGCTCATAGTTTTCTCTCAGTTCCTCAATATTGGGATGGAGCATTTCGGGGATATATGCCCCACCAAATTTTCCATAAAAGCCTTTTTCGTCGATTTTGATCATTTTTTTATTAGATATGAGACGTGAGATTTCAGATTTGAGAAGTGAGACGGAAGACGTGAGATTTGAGACAAATCAGTCCAATACCTTCTGGTTTTCAAATAATTAAATTTTTAAATTTTTGCACCAAGTCAATGTCTTTTAGCCCGGGTTCTATTTCAAATTTAGAATTGATGTCAACACCTGCCAATTGGGGGATTTTATACTTCAACTCCTTGATGGCTTCTACATGTCCTACGTCTAAACCACCGCTAAGCAGAAAGGGTTTGTCAAAAGGATAATATAAGAGGATTTCCCAATTGAAGGTTTTGCCGCTGCCTCCGTAGGCGTTGGTAAAGGTATCGAAAAGGAAATAATCAACATGTGGAAGGTAGGCTTCCAGTTTGATCCAATTGATGTTTTGCTCAATTGAAAAGACTTTGAAAATTTCCAACCCGGTTTTTTCCTTCAACATTTTTACTTCATCCACACTTTCCTTTCCGTGCAGCTGCAAGGTGTCAAGGCCAAATTTTTGGATTTTGTCGTAGATGTCTGAAGCAGGCGCATCCACAAAGACTCCGACTTTCCTGATTTCTGTTTCCCGAATCCAATCAGCTTGTATGTCATCCACATACCTTGGAGAAGCCGGGTAGAAAATCAGACCCATCCAATCCGGTTGGATTGTCTCCACCAGACTTTTGACGTTGGAGGATTTGCGCATACCGCAGACTTTTAGCTTCATTACACTATGGAAATGGCCTTATTTTCCGCAAGTAGCTTTCTGTATGCAGTCATAAAATTGTAAGCAGCCTGCTCAGGACGGGCAGATTTCATGAAGTTTTCACCAATAAGAAAACCATCAAAACCTGCTTTTTTCAATGCTATCAAAGTCTCCGGTTGGGAAATTCCTGATTCAGAGATTTTGACAAATTCGGACGGAATGCTGTCAACCAAACCGAATGAAGTATCCAAAGAAACTTCAAAAGTTTTGAGACTTCTATTATTGACACCTAGTAAATCCAAATGCTCGTTGAGTGAAGCGTCCAATTCGGCGGCATCATGAACTTCCATCAATACTTCCAAACCCAAAGTATGTGCAAATGCCGCCAATTCTTTCAAACGTTTTGGTTCCAAAGCCGCCGCAATCAAAAGGATACAATCAGCCCCTATTGACTTTGATTCGATGACCTGGTATTCATCGATGATAAAATCCTTTCTGAGAATGGGGCAGAAATTGAATTTCCTGGCAATGGTGAGGTCCTCATTTTTTCCACCGAAAAACTCCTTGTCAGTCAAAATCGATAAAGCAGATGCGCCAGCCTGCATGTATCCTATGCTGACTGCCTCGACCGAGGCATTGGTGTTGATGGCTCCTTTGGAAGGGGATTTCCTTTTGAACTCTGCGATAATTCCGGTCTTATCATCCTGCTTGATGTATTTTTTCATCGACACGACAGTGCTGCCAAAGTATATGCTCTGCTCAAGAAGTTTAACCGGAACCAAGCTGCTTTTCTCTGCAACTTCAATTTTTTTATGGGCAATAATTTTATCCAAAATATTCATAATGGTCAGTTTGAAAATGAAACGGTGGTTTTTGGGTTGACGAGGGCATTGAAGACTTTAAGTGCATTGCCGCCATAAAGGGAATCTTTGGCTTTTTCCAAAGCGGATTCAAATCCCAATTCAAGATCCGCTGTCACCAAGGCAGCAGCAGCATTGGCAAGAACAACAGCATTCTGGGAGTTCGTTCCCTTTCCTTTGAGAATACTGTCAAATATCCTTGCTGACTCTTCTACGGTATCTCCTCCCAAAATGGATTCAGGAGTGATTTTGGGTAAACCGATGCTTTCCGGACTTAGGAGCTTTTCTCCGGAATTGGAAATCATCTTAAAATCACCCGTCAGGGATATTTCATCATACCCGTCCAAAGCATGTAGGATGCTGAAGTTCCCTTCATGCTCCTGATAGAGGTACGCATACAACCTTGCCAACTCAAGACTGAAAACCCCTACCAATTGTTTTTTGGGGAAACTCGGATTGACCATCGGGCCCAACATATTGAAGAATGTTTTGACTCCCAATTCCTTTCTGATCGGAGCGACATTTTTCATGGCCGGATGGAAAAGCGGGGCATGCAGGAAGCAGATGCCTGCTTCGTCCAAGCTCTTTCTGATTTTTCCGATGTCCTCAGTGAATTCATACCCGAATTGCGCCAACAAATTAGAGGAACCGCATATCGATGACACGCCTGTATTTCCATGTTTGGCCACGTTTTGGCCTGCGCCTGCCACTATAAAAGAAGCCAAAGTGGAGATATTGAAGGTATCTTTTCCATCTCCTCCTGTACCGCAAAGGTCCATAGCATCGTATTCAGCAATTTCCACAGGAATACAAAGTTCCAACATCGCTTCTCTAAATCCGCCCAATTCCTCCACAGTTATACTTCTCATGAGGTACACAGTCAAGAAAGAAGCGATCTGACTTGGATTGTAGGAACCTGAGGTGATTTTCTTCAATACTTCCTTTGCCTGATCTTTGGAAAGGCTCCGATGTTCAATCAGGTGGTTGAGAATGTCTTTCATTGGGAATGGTGAATAGGTTAATGGTTATTTGGTTAATGGGTTATTGGTTATTTGGCTATTGGTTATTTGGTTAATGGGTTATTGGTTATTTGGTTAATGGTTATTGGGTTATTTGGTTAATGGGTTATTTGGTTAATGGTTATTTGGTTAATGGGTTATTTGGTTAATGATTATCCGCAATGATGCCACTAAGGTTATTTTGAATCTCTTTTGATGCGGATAATCGTCGATAGTCCATAGACGACAGTCCACAGCAGACTAATTGAACTTTAAGCCTTGTTTTATTTGATTGGTGGCAAGAAAGCGTACAATCATAATTGGTTATTTGGTTAATGGTTATTTGGTTAATGGTTAATTGGTTATTGGTTATTTGGTTAATGGGTTATTGGTTAATTGGTTAATGGTTAATGGTTAATTGGTTGTCAGCTTAATTAGGATTAGGTCCAAATTCTTGGTGCTTGGTACCTTGGACCTTCTTTCTTCCAAATCCAAACTTCCCAATTTCTACCTCACTCATCCTTCCAGCCAATTTTTCATCATTTGAACGCCATGTTCGGTTAATACCGATTCGGGATGAAATTGTAGGCCTCGGACTTTGTATTCCTTATGCCTCACTCCCATAATCTGTCCATCGGGTGTCCGGGCTGTGATTTCCAATTCAGAAGAAAGTGTCTGTTCATTGATCACCCAAGAATGGTATCGGCCGATTTTGAATTTGTCGGGAAGCCCTTTGAACATCAGGTCCTCTTTGACATTCACCTCAGAAGCAAGGCCGTGGACTACCTCT
>JBBRFK010000188.1:0-8121 GCA_038224435.1 Cytophagales bacterium
TTCATCGCAACAGGATCCCAAATGATCGGTTTTTGCAGGTCAATGCTCAGGTTGCAGGCAAGCGAAGGCGCTGCAGCCCTCAATCCAAAGGAAGCATCTTCTAAGATCGGGCTTCCGGTACGGATTCCGTTGAAGAATGAAACCATATGGTCCAAGCGGTCATCATAACCTTTTGGGGCATTGAAATTCACTTCTTCGCCCATTTCATATCCTCCCTTACCTGATCCGTAAGTCTCTTTGTACCACTTTTTGAAATCCTCCTTTTGCTTGGCAGAAAAGCTGGTAAATGAATCATAGCCCCCAAATCCGGGTTCTGCGTGGCGTTTGATTGTAGTGACTTTGAAGTCATTCCATCCAATGTCAATGACCCCGTCCGTACCGTAAACTTTGATACCGAATCCTCCTTTGCCACCACCGTCGGCGAGGTTGACGCGGGTATAGACTTGGAATGAACCGTGCTTTTCATTTTTGGAATAATCCATCAGGGCATTGATGATATCATAAGCATCCCTGCCATCTTTCCAATATTTCAATTCCCCGATACTGTAAATCTTATTTGGTCCGTAAGAATCAGTGATGGTGTGGATGCTTGTCAGCAAATGCACGATCAAATCCCCGGCAGCTCCGGTACCGTAGTCCTTGTAATTTCTCCATCTAAAGAAGCGCTTGGCATCAAATTCTGTTTTTGGCGCATGGCCTAAAAATGCATCAAAATCCACCGTGGAAGGGGAGGCATCGGTCGGAATGGAATATTGCCAAGCTCCAAGTGCATCCGAGCGGTCGCAAAAAGCCTGCACATAAGTGAGGTCACCGATCATTCCGCTTTGGAGGATTTTCCTTGCTTCCAAAATTGCTACGGAACTTGCCCGCTGACTACCTACCTGAAATACTTTTCCCGTTGCTTTTTGGGTTTCGATGATGGCGTGTCCTTGATTGATCTGTTGGATCATGGGTTTTTCACAATAGACATGTTTGCCGGCTTTCATGGCATCCACCGCCATCCGCTCATGCCAATGGTCAGGCGTACAGATCAAGACTGCATCAATGTCGGGCCGCGCCAACAATTCTCTATAATCTCTTGTCGTATAGAAATCCTTCCCCCATTTTTCTTTGGCATAATCCAATCTACCTGAATATAAGTCACAGGCTCCGACCAACTCCACGCCATCTACCAAAAGTGCGGTGTCCGTATCATAATGACCAATGATGCCTGCACCTATCAGACCGATCCTGATTTTATCATTGGCGCTGACTTTTATCGTGGATTTGAGTTCAATGGAATTGGCTGAAGCTTGATGGTGTAAACCTGTCCCAATTCCCGCCAAAGCCAATGAGCCTCCGACCTTTTTCAAAAATTCCCTGCGTTGATTTCCCATTTTCTCTTTTATTTAAAACCTTATATTTATTTATTATTTAACTTCCATTCTTAACATCAATCAAAACTTATATCAATTTTCCTTAAGTAATTAACCAAATTACCAATAACCAATAACCAAATAACCAAATAACCAATAACCAAATAACAAATAACCAAATAACCAAATAACCAATAACCAAATAACCAATAACCAAATAACCAATAACCCAATAACCAATAACCAAATAACCAATAACCAATAACAAATAACCAAAAGCCCAATAACCAATCCCCAATAAAACCTACCTCACCACAATCTCCCCTGTTTCTTTATTTTTCAAAATGAGCTTTCTGTCTCCGTTTGGCAGGATTTCCTCCTTGATAAACCAGTGTAGGGCATCATATTCCTGAAATACAGGGGGCTTGGTCAGGCCTCTTTTTCCCCTCCAAACCGGAAGATTGACCGGTTCCCAAAGTTTGGTTTTGGCTGATTTGTAGGCAGCATCGAGGATGGCATTGACCACATAGCCATCGTAGAAAGTTTCGCGTGGTTGCGCACCTTTTTCAAAAGCATCGAACATGTCGTTGAACATATTTGGATAGCCCAACTCGTGTGCTTCATCCCCAACAGGAAACTGCCAACCCGAGGAAGACTCTGCCTTTTCTGCTACATAACCACTTCCTGCGCCGGTCGTGAACATCTCAAATCCTGTCCTCAAAAAAGAATTGATCCAAATCGTACCTTCCGTTCCCATCACCTCATCCCGCAGGTCCATTCCGCCCCGGAAAGTCCATGAAACTTCAAATTGTCCGATGGCGCCATTTTCATATTTCACCAAACCAATTGCATGGTCTTCTGCATCAATGGGTTTGACTTGGGTATCCGCCCAGCACATGACCTCAACCGGCAAAACATCTTTGCCTATAAAATTCCTTGAAATCTCTACACAATGACATCCCAAATCGAGTATGGCTCCGCCTCCTGCTTTTTCAATATCCCAAAACCAGTCGGAATGTGGACCGGGATGTGTTTCCCTAGATTTGGCCCAAAGCACCCTGCCAATGGTACCTGATTCCACGCTTTTGACTGATTTCAGGAATTTTGGGGTGTAGCAAAGGTCTTCCAAGTATCCACCAAAAACCCCTGCTTCTTCGCAGGCCAAAGTCATCCGAAGTGCCTCTTCGGCATTTCTACCCAAGGGTTTGGTGCACAGCACCGGTTTCTTATGTTTGACACAGAGCATGACCGCTTCTTCATGGACATAATTTGGAAGGGCGATGACGACAACGTCGGTTTCGGGATGGGTGATCGCCGCTTCCATATCTGTTGTGGAAAAAGGGACATTATAATCCTTTGCAAAGCGGAGCACGGTTTCTTCTTTCCGGGCATACACGACTTTCACCATATCTTTTCCCCTTCTTCCAATCAGGGAATCTGCATAAAAGCGACCTATAAAACCTCCACCGAGGATACAGATATTTACCATATTTTAGCTGTTAAAGAGTTTATTGACTTCCGAATAATTGATTTTGTGGGCTTCGACAACACTTAATTTTTGAATGGTTTTTTCTTCAAGACATTGCTCTATCACCAAATGGGCCTTGATTCCCATCTTTTTGACTTCCTCGGCAAATTTGTTGTAATCAATATCGCCTTCCGGGTGGAAAGTCTCTGTCCATATTCCGTTTTGGGATTGTCTGAGGTGAAAAGAAACAATCCTGTCACCATACATTTTCAAAGTATCAAAGACGGCCAGTTGAGAATTTTCCGATCCCCGGTATATCCAATGAACATCCATGCAAAATGACAGGTTTTCGGGCGAAGTGTTTTGGAGGACATGGTGAAATTCCCGTGCACCGGCTTTCAATTCCACATCGTGTGTATGATAAGCCAATTTGACTCCCATGGCTCTGAGTGACTTCCCGACTTTATCCAAATGTGTGCTTTGGCACAGAAGCTGTCGGTCATTTTTGAGAGGACCGCTTCCCCATTGGATAGGATTTGGGTTGGTAACGATGATTTTGGTTCCAAATGATTTGGCCTTTTTGGCAATTTCAATGAGCTGTTCAGAAGATTTTTGGGCAAGTTCCTCTTCATGCATGAGGCTACCGACATAGATGGAAGGGAGTTGGATCTGGTACTTTCTTAAAATTGGAATCATTTCCTCCAGATGTGCTGCATTATTTATGGAAGGTTCGAATCCCGGGATTTTGGTTTTGGCAAATTCAGCCAAACAGGTATCCCAATCTTTCCCCCATTCTTTACCTTCACGGTTATAAAAAGTTACCCAATTGTATTCATTGGCAGATATGGGAAGGCTAGCTTTTTCGTCGGTCAATAATTTTTGGCTTGAAAGGACTACAGCGAGCCCAGGCAACATGCTTACAAAGTTTCTGCGGTTCATTGGGTTTAATTTAATTTAAGGTAAGGTTTTCATTTTTATCTGAATAATAAATTTCCAGAATTTTTAAGTTTTGAATAAAATGGATTTTATTTCTATAAATAACCAAGGTGGTTTCTTTACTTTTTTGCAGCATTCAGAAATTTAAATGACATAAGAAAAATGATCAAGTAATTTCAAATTCAATTTGGAGAATACCAAATTTGAAGAACGGAAAGTGTTTTATTGTTTGTTTGGTTTTTTTGCTTCACAAATTTTTCGATAAATTAACCCATGAAAATCATTTTCGATAAAGAAAATCTTCAATTTATATTTCCTTGATATGTCCAAATTAGAAACACATCCTTTTCCACCCTTTGTACCTTCAAATGCAACCGTATTGATTTTGGGAAGTTTTCCGGGGAAAGAACATACGCAATCCAAACCGGATGAAGAAGCTTGGTTTTACGGAGCAAAAAGAAACCAATTTTGGAAAATCCTTTCCTCAGTGTATGGAGAAGAATTTATAGATGTTTCATCTAAAAAAAGCCTTTTTGAAAAACATGGAATTGCCATTACTGACATTTTTTATAGCTTAAAAAGATTGAAAGACAGTAACCTGGATACCAATCTTGAAATCGCCGAGTACAATGACGATGCTATTTTGGGGATTTTGAAAAATGATAAAATCAAATCTATTTTCTTTACAAGTAAATTTGTGGAGCAACAATTTAAAAAAAGATTTCCATCAGTTTCAATCGGTGAATATTTACCGTCTCCTTCCCCGCGTTATGCACGGATTACCTTGGAGAGGAAAATAGAAATTTATAAGGATAAGCTTCCAAAATGATCAAAGACAGTCAAACCAACTTTGTTTATCTTTCGGATAAACTTGCTGGCACTTATCCGAATTTTGCAAGAGAATTGATTTCGCTTTTTAAAGTCCATGAAATTGATTTCGGGTTTCTTCCAAATACAAAAGATACTTGGGCAGTTGATTTCATGCCGATTCAGGTTTCTTTACAAAAATTTGTAAGATTCACATATAAACCAGACTACTTGGTTTCCACAAAAAAATGGTCTAAAACAATCTCAAATGTTGATGAAATTTGTGAAAACATAGGAATCAAAACCATAAAATCTGATATAATCCTTGATGGGGGAAACATTTCGAAATGGGATGATAAAGTATTAATGACAAACAAGGTTTTCATTGAAAACAGTAATATTCCTGAACTTGAGTTGATTGAACGGTTTAAAGATTTGTTAGAAACTGATGAGATATTTTTTGTTCCGGTGGAAAAAGGTGATTGGTTGGGACATGTAGATGGTATGGCAAGGTTTGTAAACCAATCAACTGTTTTGATCAATGATACACGACGCGAGAAAATTGAGGATTATATTGATTTTTTAAAGGCATTGCGAAATGCTGGATTAATTTGGATCGAATTCCCGTTCAATATTTATGAAAATGAAAGTATTGATGATGCAGCTGGTCTTTATTTAAATTACCTTGAATTGGAAAAATTAGTCGTTTTACCTGTTTTTGATTTCGATTCAGACGATTTAGCCATTGAAGCTGCAAACAAAATCTTCAAAGGCAGAAAAATAATCACAATCAAGTCAAATGAACCGGCAAAAGATACAGGCATTATTAATTGCCTTACTTGGAATATCAGAAAGTAGTTTTTTTTAAAACCCATTGAATTAGCCCTTTAAAATCCACATCCCATGCAAAAAGTCAACCTTTCCGAAAAATTTTCTCTGTTTCACGATCATTGGAATCCGAGGATAGTCGGTGAACTGAACAACCAACATGTGAAGTTGGTCAGATTCAAGGGTGAGTTTGTGTGGCACAAACATGACCTTGAAGATGAAATGTTTTTTGTAGTCTCCGGAAAGTTCAGAATGGAATTGCGGGACAAAAACATTGAATTGCATGAAGGGGAATTTTTGATCGTACCTAAAGGAACAGAACACCGGCCTGTAGCTGATGAAGAAGTATCTGTGATGCTTTTTGAACCGGCCACCACCTTAAATACTGGAGATACCGGGGGTGACTTGACCAGGGAATCTTTGGAGAAAATCTGATTTCCTTACTGCTTTGGATCAAACTTTCAGCCCCATAAAACCACCATCAATATTGAAATTGCTTCCTGTGATGAAGGATGCTTCGTCTGAACCTAGGTAATAGACCAAGCCGGCGATCTCTTCGGGGGTTCCCATTCTGCCTATTGGTTGGGTGGCGGCTAATTTGGCAAACATTTCTTTTTCCTGTCCTGGATAATTTTTTGCCAAAAACCCATCAATAAACGGTGTATGGACCCTCCCCGGAGAAATGGAGTTGCAACGGATATTGTGGCTGACATAATCACGGGCTATAGAAAGCGTCATGGAATAAACCGCACCTTTGGTCATCGAGTAAGCAAACCTATCTGGAATACCGATTATAGCAGCGACAGAACACATGTTGATGATGCTGCCTCCGCCATTGGCTTTGAGTTTGGGTATGGCAGCCTGACTACAGGTAAATACTCCTTTTGCATTGACCTGAAAAACCCTTTCGAAATCTTCCTCTGTGGTATTTTCTAAGTTTCCAATGAGTGAGATTCCGGCATTGTTGACCATTACATCGATTTTTTCAGGCAATCTTTCAAAGGTCTTATTGACCTCATCCAATTTCGAAACATCTGCCTGAAGGAAAGTGACCTTGTAGCCTTTATCAACTAGTTCTTTTTCAATTTCAGTTCCTAGAGGTTCATTGTAATCAAGAAAGTAAACGTTGTTTCCTTTTGAAGCAAAAAGCTGTGTGATGGCCAAGCCGATACCACTCGCTCCCCCTGTGATGATGATGTTTTTCATAGCATAAATATAAGAACGTGATCCGAAAATAGTAACCTGTGGTGGAGTGGGGGAGAGGCTATTTTGAATTTATTTTATTAAGAACCCGCTTTTGCAAAAAATTTGACATCACAAATAATACCCGGTATTTATCAGATTGCCAATCAATGTCAAAAGGGTTCAACAAGCTTCATGTCGCCAAAAACTTACCCTTTGGAATCATATTTTTTTTAATAGTAATTTCCATCATTAGTTAATTATGATTAAATAATACCAAAAAATCAAAAATTTCAACATAATACAGTTAGAATCGGCAAAAAAACAGGGAGATTGTCATAATATTAATGTGGAATTTGAATCTTCAGAATCATCCAAAATTTCCCCATGAAAGCAAAATTACTTGAGAGAAGAAATCCTTTCGATAAATCTTTTACTTCTGCCATCCACAGCTATTCCCATTTTCTCAATATCTGGCATTACCATCCCGAATTGGAATTGGTATTGATGATCAAAAGCACCGGGACACGCTTTGTTGGTGACAGTATCCTTCCTTTTGCGGAAGGTGATTTGGTATTGATCGGTGAGGACGTTCCGCACATGTGGCAAAACGACAAAATCTATTTTGAAAAAGATAGCGCTCTGACAGCTGAAGCCATCACACTTCATTTTAGAAAGGATTTTGCCGGAGAAGCATTGCTTCACATCCCCGAAATGATCCAGCTCAAAGCACTTTTTGAAAGGGCTTCCCAAGGAATCGTGTTTAGAGGTGACGTCCTAAAATCTGCAAAAGAGAAAATGCTAACCATACACAATGCAAAGGGCTTCTCGAGATGGATCGCTTTGATGCAATTTCTTCATCAACTCTCAGAGGAATCCGATTTCGGCTATCTGTCTTCAAAAGGTTTCCAACATCCCAAAGAAAAAAATGGAGATACCAGGATCGATAAAGTGTATTCATTTACCTTCAACAATTTCCATAGAAACATCACGTTGGAAGAGGTAGCATACATTGCCAACCTCAATCCAACGGCATTTTGCAGGTTTTTTAAGAAAAACACGAAGAAAAACTATTCTAAATTCCTGAATGAAATCAGGATTGGGTATGCCTGTAAGCTGCTTTTGGAAGAGAAGATGAATATTTCTGAAATAGGCTATGAATCAGGGTTCAACAACCTGTCTAATTTTAACAGACAATTTAAATCTTCCATGGCTTTGTCACCTACTGAATATCTTGCAAAACACCAACAATGATTAAAGTGTTACTTTAATTGAAGATGATTAACTATTTGGCATACTATTTGTTATATTTTTTATCCCAATCTTTTTTCCAAACCAAATAGCCATGAGTAATAGATCAAGCTTTTACATTCTATTGATTTTCATTGTATTGGGATCATGTATGACAGGTTCTGAAAATGAGAACCTCAGCCCTGTTTATGAAGATTATATGGTATTGATGGCCATAGATGAAAGCAGTATCGGCAATGGAAATGAACCCAATAATTTTTCTGAGACAGATGTCAATGACCAAATAGCTTCGGT
>JBBRFK010000189.1:0-8087 GCA_038224435.1 Cytophagales bacterium
TTTCTACCTGGTAGCTTGGTTTTTCTTCGGGTTCTAAGTTGATGACGGATTTTGCCTCAGGCTGGCCACAGGCAAACAGGGCAGTAGAAAATAAAAATAGGTTGAATAACTTCTTCATTGACTTGAATATTGGAGATTGGGGAAAAAAAAAGGCAGCGGATAGGAAGCAGCTAATATTTGTTAAAATTAATATTTAAAGGGGAACTGCGTCATTAAATTCTGACAACTATTTGGTTTCATCCTAATTTTTTCTTGAATCTCTATGCCCAGAATTAATCATCCCTTTTTTGCTTTTTAGCACACAAAGGTTCTCAAAAAGGGTAGAGTTATCATTTTTTAACCGCATATTACATAATCATGGGTATTTGGTTAAAGATATCCATTGCAGGAAGTTGAATTGAAATACATCTAATCATTCCAATCTTAATAAAAAAATAACCTATACCAACATGAGAGCTTTATTAATGATATGTATTATGCTCTGTTTTTTTGAAGCAAATGGGCAGGAAGTTACAGGAAATATTAAAAACCATGGTAATTCTGAGATGGATATGGTGCTGATGCTATTTGGTACGGAAACTCCGATTTCAATAGGGAAAGTAGACGAAACCGGAAAATTCACGGCAAATCTATCAAATCTAAAAATAGACCAATTCTCCGAAGATGACATTTCAATGGCATTAGGTGATCTGTATTTGAATTTTTTCTTCAGTTGTGCCGATCCCCAAACCTTTGGAGAATATTTTGACAAACCGGCTTTACGGCAGGATTTTGTCAGGCTGACTTCAAAAGGGGAGTGGGCAGGAACTGTTTTTCTCGTTTCTGATGAAAACTTGATACCTTGGATTGAAGATTCCGCCTTTAACGATGCTGTGCTTGGGACTTTTTACGAGATTGTGTATGTGCCCAATGAAATTGCGATAAAAGCTTCCTGCACTACCACTATATCTGCCACAGAGGAGGAAGAAGTGGAAGTGGCTTACCACTATGATCTTAAACTTAATGCAGGGTTCAACTGGGTGGAATATACAATAGAAGAAGTGTTTGAAACTGATCCCAATATCCGGGCTTCTTTCCCTTCAAAAGTTAAAATCACAAATGTCATGGACGCATCCAAAATGCTCTGGATTGGTAAGTATTACTGATCAAATCTTCCTTCAGAATATGCTATTATAAAAAAATAGGGTGGTTAATTTTTGAATTCAAACCGGAATAATGATTGGGGATAATCATATTCTAATTTGTATAAATCCACTTTCTTGCCACCACCCAAATAAAATAGGGTTTGATTTCAGTTGAACCTGCAGTGAACCCTGCCTTCGACAGGCAGGCAAGGACTGTGGATAATTTGATCAATGCATTTCCACCAGTGTGCCTTTTGCTTTTTTGAGATTAAGCGTAGCGGTCAGTACATCATAGATCGCTTGCAGCTGATCTCGCTCTGCTTGCTTGAGGAGATTCTCTGCATCGATGACGTCCGATAGCAGGCTTCTGCCCTTGTCAAACCTATCGGTCAAAATTCCCAGATTGGACTTGGCTATTTCCAGGTTTGTAGCTTGGATATCAAGTGCCATTTCGGCCTGCGAAAGTTTGGTAGCCGCCAATTTCACTTCGTACTTGATCTGTGCCTCTTGGGCTTTCTCTTGGATAGCCGCTTTTTCTCTGGCAATAGTCTGAATCGATATTCTGCTAGACCGTGTCAAATCGAGGAAAGGAACAGAAAATTGGAGGCCAAGATAACTGAGTCCAAACCAATTTTTGGTAACATCTAGAATATTGCTTTGCCGGTCTCCAAATCCATTTGCTCCAAGATATCCTACTAGGTCGAGGGTAGGCATCGTTGACTTTCGCTCAAATTCAGCATTGGTTTGAGCCAGTTTCTGATTGAGAATAGTCTCTCTGTACTCGGGTCTCAGCGATGGGTCTGACTCTGCGTCGGAGTCGAATTTCATGGATTTGATCATAGCGGTTAGGCCATCTGTCAAAACCACATCTTCAGGATTGACATTGGAAAGACCAATCTGAACCAACAGGTATTCTATATTGAGCAGGATATTTTCCTGGTCGATCTGCTTGGTAATTTCTGCGTTTTTCTTGGCAATCAATGCGGTGCTGACATCTGTAGGCAAGGCACGCTGCTCCTTAAACCGATTTTCCAAGTCCTTCAAAAGTGCTTCTGCCCGAATATAACTGGAAGACGAATACCCGAAAATAGCCTCAGAAAGTAAAACTTGATAGTAGCTTGCCGTAACCGCCTCTACCAGGTCAACTTCTGTAAGTTTGTCAGTATTCAGGGCAATTTCCTGATTCACCTCACTGGACCGGATGTTTTCACGCTTACTTGGATCTATGATCGCTTGATTCAACGTCAGGCCTGCCGCAGCTTGGAGTGGGGTACCAAACTGCACGGCCCTGCGGGCATCCAAACTGGGATTATTGAAATCTGGAACTATAATCGTTTGTAGTATGGTATTGTATCGAAAGTCAGCGTCAAAGCTGAGTGTCGGTGAGAATCCCGCGCGTGTCTGCTTGGTAGCCAACATACTGGACTCCACGTCTTTCCTTGCTAGCAGCAATGCCGGACGGTTTTCTTTGGCCAGGTCTATGGCTTGTTGGAGACTTAGCGAAAAGGTTTGTTGCGCTTGGGAATAAAACCCTGTGCCCAGCAAGGTGATGAAGAATAATATTGCCTTTTTCATCAGCATATTTTTTTTATCGTAATTCATGTGATTCTCAATTCTATTGACTTATCTAAATACCGAAGCAGGTTCCACACCATTGATCCGTTTGATGGCAAAGACCGCCCCACCAAAGCTGATCAGCATCGTAATACCCAAGAATGCCAGTCGGAGCGGCCAAGTGTAAAAGAAGATCGTGCCTGCGTTTGCGATTCCTGCCCGGAACCCTTCTGCCAATAACATTCCAAACAGGAAACCTATTATCGTAAAAATGGTCGCCTGAAGCAAAATCAATCGGGTAATGTAGCCGTTGGTCGCACCGATTGCCTTTAGTGTACCATAATCTCTAATCCGGTCTATGGCTGCCGAATACAAGGTCAGGCCTATGATGAAAAAGCCCGAAATGACAGCAAATATCAATAAAGTGCCGATGCTGATCGCAATACCTGTAGTACTGAGCACAGTAAGCTTGGTCTGTTTGGAAAATTCAGATGGAAGCCAGGCCCTTACACCATTGATAGTTGAATTGATTTGATCCCTGACCTGAATGGGATTTTGGGCGGAGTCAAGGTAAACAAGCCCGGCACTGATTTTGGAAGTACTGAAATTTCCCAAGTACCTGGCCCGCTCTACCGAAGTCAATAAGTACTGGGCTCCAAATCCTCTAAACCCCCGGGTAGCTGCCGCAAAGTATACCCGCTTGCCTCCAATTTCAAAGTTGGTTCCCATACCTGCCCCGCCAAAAGCCGGTCGGTCATAGACATCAAATGCCACGGCACCGGCGGGCACCAGCTCATCAAATGTGCCATCTTCCAGTGAGGTAGGACCACCTTTGCCTTCTGGCAACTGAATCCCTATAAGCTGAATCCCCGCTGCTGTACCATCTGCAAAACGGGCCGAACCACCTGCTATCAACAAAGGATAAGCCTTGGCGATACCCGGAATACTCTCTATTTGACGCAGGACGCGGATATCTATGGGAATCAGCGCATTTACATTTTTGGTAGAGCTGTCTACCACCCAAAGGGCAGCGTCGGACTTGTCCACCAACCTGGACATGGAGTCTGTCAAAAAAAGAAATATTCCCGTCTGCTGCGCCACAAGAAAAGTACTGATGATGATTCCCATCAATGCCCCAAAACTCTTGGCCTTGTCAAATAGAATGAATTTTAGTGCTGTCTTAAACATCGCCCCTCAATTATCGGAAATATCGATGACTACTTCCACTCGGGTGTTGTAGAGGAGATTTTCTGCATTGTCCAGCACGACCCTCGCTTCGCGCACCCTACGGTCTTCTGACTCCCCGGCATTCTCGGTGAAAAGTGACTTTTGCTTCAGATAGGCGCCGACGTATATCACTTTGCCACTCGCTAGTTTTCCGTTTTCTCCGAATAAGCGCACATATGCTTTCTGACCGACTTTTATTTTGGATGCAAAGAGTTCATCCACTTCGCAAATGGCCGACATGGGACTGTCAGGTGCATAATCTCCGATACTTCCACCGCCGGTGACGGCATCACCCGGGATGACATCCAGCTTCAATAACCTTCCGTCCATTGGCGCAAAAATAAATTTCTGGTTCAACTCTGCTTGGGCCTGTTGGATATTTGCTTGGAGTTCAGCGAGTTTTCGCTTGTTGAGTTGGACCTGTTGGTCAAGCTGCGCCACTTGAAGTTTTTGCTGTAGAAAAGTACTCTCCGCATCATCCAAGGTCTGCTGTGTCTCTGCTTGGTTTTTCACCAAGGCCCGTAGCCTTTCGAGCGTTTTTTCCTGATTGTTTAGATCTACCTTTCCCCGGTCTGCGAGCAATTGGTCTGACTTGATCTGAGCGAGCTGGGTTTGGTATTGCTCTTTGGCAACCAGAAGCTTGGCCGATTCGATCTCATGCCGGAGGGTGACAATCGGTTCGCCTTTTTTGGCAAGTCCTCCCTCAGGGACATTGACTTCGGAGATGATCCCGCTGATTTCTCCCGCGAGTGCTACGATTTGGGATTGGGGTTCGATCCTGCCCAAGGCGATAACCTCGTTTATTTGGAGAGGAATTGCAGTTGTTTCTTCCGTAGTGGCTTGGTCTTTTTTGCCACAGGAAGAAAGTAGGAGTAGTGAAAATAATATTCGGTAGATCATAAATTCAGGCTTTTCAATGAAATTCTTCAGAGGGTGGTTCGTTGGTAATCTTTCCTTCATCGACATAGATGATGCGGTCGGCATAGGGGCGCAACCGTACATCATGGGTGACTACTGCTACAGCTTTACCGCTTTGAGCAAGGTCTTTGAGTTCCTTCATGACCACATTGACGCTTTTGACATCCAGGGAGGCGGTAGGTTCATCACAAAGTAATAAGGGTGCATCGGTGACCAATGCCCGGGCGATACTTACCCGCTGCTGCTGTCCACCTGAGAGTTGCTTCGGTAGGTTTTTTGCGCGGTCAGCCATTCCTACACGCTCGAGGGCAGCCATTGATTTTTCTTTGGCAGACTTGGTATTAATGCCAAGAAGCAACAGAGGCATCATGACATTTTCGAGGGCATTGAGGGGGGCTATGAGGTTGAAGTTTTGGAAGACAAAACCAATACTGTTGAGTCTGAGATGGGCGAGTTGATTTTCATTCATCTTACTCGCTTCCTTGCCTTGGACGAATACCTTTCCTTCTGAGGGGTAAATAACGCAGCCAATAAGGGAAAGCAGGGTGGTTTTGCCACTTCCTGAGGGGCCAATGATGAGTAACAATTCTCCCGCCTGTATCGAAAAATCGGAGGGCTGCAATGCCACTATCTGTGTATCGCCCATTTTATATACTTTACCTGCCGCTTTGACTTCAGCGACGATGGGCTGCTGCATGGATTTTTAGATTTTCAAGGGTTGAAATATAGTCATTTGTAGGGGAAAGGATGGGTTTTGGGTATTATCATTTTTTCCATTCCTTTATTTATTTGTTGTTATGGAGGTTGTTCTTCAAGAACCACGTGCCATTCGATCGAGGCCTTTGAGGCCTCATTCAAGCCTATTGGGAAATGACGGAAGCCATTTAAGGCAGCTAGATTCTAAATGTCTAATTAGTTTGTCAGATATCCAACCACTTCAAAAGGGCTTTTTGATTTGACCAAAACCATTGCCCTTATTGCAGACGAGAAAATTTTTGAAGTAGCTACTTTACTCCCCATTTGCGTAATGACGGGTATATGGTCATTTATCTTTTTAATTTTCCACTCCCCAATTTTCCAATCTTTCAATCCCCAGATCCATAATCCCGCTCCACCAGACAAATCCTGGTTTTATAGTCCGAATACCATTTTTCTTGAACTTCTTCCCTAAAAACATGCATTGTCATCCTCCGGAATAACCATCGGAAATTATGATATAATGTGCATCTAAATAACATCGGAATAATAAATGATTTATATAACATAAAGTATTGAAAATAAATAGATTACTCTCTTTAAATACCTTCGGAAAATAAATGGAAATTGCCATTGGAATAACCATCGGAATATCTCATAATTTTTTTTTACCTTTGCCAGATGGATGATGACATTCAGTTTTATTCAAGTCCAAGTTCAATGGAACCATTATTCCCTGAAGATCCAAGTGGGAAATTGGAGAACTTGGTGACGATTTTGATCAGCAGGTCAGCAAAACTCTCGGGTGCCTTGCATCCAATTACCCAAAAGGCTTTGGGAGCTGTTTTTAGGCCTATGAACAGTTATTATTCCAATTTGATTGAGGGACATGATACCCATCCTATTGATATCGAAAAAGCTTTGAACAATGACTATTCTGACAATAAGTCTAAACGAATCCTTCAAGAAGAAGCGCTTGCACATATCAGTCTTTACCAAAAAATAGAAGAAGAAATCAAAGCTGACAATAGTAAAGTCAATCCTACTTCTGCTGATTTTATCAAAAGTATACACCAAAGATTTTATGAATACCTGTCTGATGATTTGAAGAAAGTAACGAGTCTTACCGGTGATGTCAAAATAGTAATTCCCGGGGCATTAAGACTTGATGAAGTAGAGGTTGGAAAGCATATTGCCCCGCTTTCATCTTCATTGGAGAAATTTATGGATCGGTTTGAGGAATTTTACAACCCCAATGGCCCACTAAACCGGTCAAAAATCAGGAGGATTATTTCTATAGCAGCTTCGCATCACAGGTTGGCATGGATTCACCCATTTCTGGATGGCAATGGAAGGGTGGTCCGCTTGTATTCAGATGCTAATTTTATTTTTGAAGGATTGGATGCATCTGGGCTTTGGTCAATTTCAAGGGGACTTGCCCGTAAAAATTCATTGTATAGAAGTATGTTGGCAAATGCGGATTTGCAGCGGTACAACGATTATGATGGCAGGGGCAACCTTTCCAATAGGATGTTGTTGGAATTCTGTGAGTTCTTTTTTGAAACAGCCATAGACCAAATTGACTTTATGTATAGGATGCTGGATATTGACCATATGTTGGAACGCATCAAGAAATTTACAGAACTGATGGCCCAAAAAGGTAAACTTCGTCCTGAGGCGGCGTTGATTTTGTCTGATATATTCCTGAAAGGGAAAATCACCAAATCCGAAGCCATGCAGATCACAAATCTCTCTGACAAAACGCTAAAATTATTAACTGATTCATTGGCTGTTTTGGGATTGCTTGAGGCAAAAAAGGAAGGAATCCACATCAATTATTATGTCAAATACCCCATCAGATTTTCTCCGGTCCTTTTTCCTGGGATTTATCCTGGCAATATGGAATTGGAAATGTTTGCGGCGATATAAATTCGTCCCTAGTCCATACCTGCCTCCATTATGTAGGGACAATTATCCGCACCAAAAGCGATCGAAATAAACTAAGTGGCATCATTGCGGATAGTCACATTAATTTAACTCTCCAAAACATTTACTTCTTTTTCAGGGTAAAACAAATATGAGAAAGTTGCTACTAACCTTATCATTTTTAATTTTTCAAATTCCGCTTTTTGGGCAAAACACCCAACGGTTGAATATGATGGTCAACTATGGGGTCATTATCCCACATTCCAACGAGCTCAGGCCGCTCGCCCAATCGAATATATCAGGGTTTGGAGTTCATTATCAGTTTTTGAAACCCGAAAAGAAAAATTGGGAAATCTGCAACTGTTATCATTATCTGGGGCTACAGTTGTCGTGGCATAACTTTGGAAACCAGGATGTATTGGGTTCGGCTTTGAGTCTGTCTGCGACATTTGAGCCTATTCTTTGGAAAAAAGGTAAAACAAGGCTCAGCCTCTTGTCGGGCATTGGCACGAGCTACCTCAACAGGGTTTTTGATCCAAATGACAATCCCGACAATGTGTTTTTCTCTTCACGGTTGAGTTTCTTGGGATTTGTTGCCCCAAGGTTGGAATACCGATTTTCTGAAAAATGGGCCTTGGAAAG
>JBBRFK010000190.1:0-8074 GCA_038224435.1 Cytophagales bacterium
ATTTACAAAGTTGAACTCGCAGGCAAATGCCTGAATGCCAAAACCCTTAGAGATAGAAAAAATTTAAATAAAACGATTATATGCAGATAATACATTCCTAGCGGAAAATCCAAAGATTTAATCAATTACGCATTGGATCAAATCAATTCTTAAGAACTTGAAGAAATTAAAGAAGATCTTTCAGCCATAGATTCTGATTATGAAATCCAGGAAAGAAATTTCGGAGATGACGCTGATTGGATGATGCTATTTGCTGTTTTAAATGGTCTGACAACAATATTTCTTATAGGAGATAAAATTAATACTGGAATTGTTGGATGCATTAAAATCGGAGAACGATTAAAGAATATTTTTTCAATGTCAGAACGACCATACGTTGACCCAGACGGAGCAAAGATTCTTGGAATAGAATATTTATCCAAGAAAATTAACATTGAATCCTTGAAGGTAATTATGCAATCGGGAATTGTAAGTAAGGACTTGAGCAAAATGCTAAGAGACAGAGATTCAAATGATTTTATTTCTAAACCCTATTCCCTCTATTTAGTGACATTTGAGATTAACGACCATCTTTTAATTACACTTGGAATTCGATCAGATGGCAAAATTGGAGAGCAATGTCGTTTTAACAAAAATGAATTTCTTCCATTTTGAATTCAATCACCATGCACATAGCAATCATTATTAATGCGCTTCGGTTATGATAATCAGCATTATTTTAACCAAACTATTCGGTAGTTTTACGATAGGAGAGTACCGTGCCATCAGTTAAGCAAAATTTTCAAAATGTTAGTCAGGATCCTATTTCAAAACTTCTACTTTTAAAGAATGGTTAAAAAATTATGGGCTCCAATACCCGACAAAATACCCGCACAATACCTTTCCATTGATACCGAAACCAAAAATTCCGGTTTCACGATGGCCTCTGATATCTTGACATGTAGTTTGTTGCGGACATTGGCTGCTTCCAAGCCGGGTGGAAAATTTCTTGAACTCGGCACCGGTACTGGCCTTTCAGCCTCATGGATCCTTGATGGGATGGATATCGGTTCGACTTTGGCTTCGATTGACAACGATCCCAGGTTTCTAGAGATTGCGGAGCGATACCTAGGTGATGATACCAGACTGACTTTGACCTGCATCGATGGGGAAGAGTGGGTTTTGCAAAACAAAGGCAAAAAGTTTGACTATATCTTTGCGGATACCTGGCACGGCAAATACCTTCTCTTGGATGAAGTTTTGGAAATGCTTTCTCCCGGAGGAATATACATCATCGATGACATGCTACCTCAACCCAATTGGCCTGAGGGGCATGATCAAAAGGCGATTGATCTGGTAAGCATTTTGGAGCAAAGGGAGGACTTATTTCTTACAAAGCAAGTCTGGGCTACCGGAATCATTGTCGCTGTCAAAAAGTAGCATTCTATATCGGGAATGATGTTATCCTACCAATTCCCTTTCTATCTGCTCCAAAGTTTTGCCTTTTGTTTCTGGAAGTACCAAGTAGATCACCACAAAACCAACGGCGCAGATTGCTCCATACAGCCAGAAGTTATTGGCCCATCCGAGGGTTTCTTTGATCGTAGGAAAGGAATAAGTCAAGGTGAAATTCCCCACCCAATGGGCCAATGCCGCAATCGAAATAGCAGCGCCGCGGATTCTGTTTGGAAAAATCTCTGACAGCACCACCCACAAAAGCGGTGCGAGAGTAAATGAATAAAACATGACATTGGCCAGTACCAAGAAGACCACCACCCATCCTCCCTGATCGATATAGAACGAATACCCGATCAGCAGGTAAATGACAGCCATGGCAGAGGTACCAAGCAGCAGGAGTTTTTTTCTACCAAACCGGTCCACAGTCAAAATCGTGATAAACACAGAAAGTACCATCACCCCGCCAACCACTACAATATTGAGCATCATCTGCTTGAGATTATAGCCGGCAGCCTGGAAAATGTCCGCCGCATAATAGATCACCACATTCAACCCACTCCATTGCTGGAGGAAGGAAAGGAAAATGCCTATTCCCAATAACCTGACAACACGGTGGTGGAGAAGCTCCCTGAAATTCACTTTGGCAAGGTTATCTTCATCCAAGGTGGATTTGATTTCAGTGACGGTTTTGTCTGCATAAAATTGGCCTCCGATGCGTGTCAGGATTATTCTTGCCTTATTTTCTTCCTTGTTTTTGATCAGCCAACGGGCACTTTCAGGCACGAAAAACATGAGGGTGAAAAAAAGTAATGCAGGCACCGCTTCCAGACCAAACATCCACCTCCAGCCATATTGACCACTCCAGCTTGCGGCGATGGTTGCAAAATCAGGCGAGTCAGGGAGGGAAGTATCGAGAAGCGATATCTGCCAGTTCACGACTTGTGCCAGTAGGACTCCGACCATTACCAACAGCTGCATGACAGTGACAAACATCCCGCGCTTTTCGGGAGGGGAGACTTCTGCGATGTAGAGTGGAGAAAGGTTGAGCGCAATTCCCATGGCTACGCCTCCGACGATTCTATAAAAATTAAACCACCAAAACGTGTCCGCAAACGCCGTCCCGAGAGCGGAAAGGCTAAAAAGGAAACCTGAAAATAAAAGAAGTTTCTTTCTTCCCAGTTTGTCACTGAGGACAATACAAAGTATGGCCCCGGCCATACAGCCAATCAAGGCTGAGCTGGTACCCCAACCTTGGTCGGCGGGTGATGTGATGTTGAAATAAGGTTCATAGAATGGCTTGGCCCCTCCGACCACCACCCAATCATATCCAAAAAGGAAACCACCCAAGGCGGCGGTCATGCTGATAAGCCAAATGTAGGTTTGGTTGTATGTGATCGTTTGGTTCATATGGATGAATTGAAACTTCCAATTTAAGCTGATGTAAGGAATAATGAAGAAGTAATTATGTGAAAATAGAAATTTATTACCGCCATTGAGGCAAACCCTGTTTCCAAAAAGCGATATTTGGTTTTGATTTATAAATATGAATAAAGGCCTATCGCTTATTTTCTTTACTTTTTTTTTCTTGATAGGCAATACTTCCTACGCACAGGGCGATACCCAGCTTTGGCTGACCTATAACAACCAGACCAGACTTTCTGACAAATGGGGCTATACCTTTGACGTCAATTACAGGACAAGGGGATTTTTCCCTTTCAATTCAACTTTAACTGCTGCCCGCGTCGGTGCCAATTATTTTGTAAACAACAGATTGCGGATCACAGCTGGATATGCTTGGTTTGGAACAATTGTCAATACCAAAGACCTCAGCTTGTTGCCTGAACACAGGCTTTGGCAGCAGGTTCAATGGAATATTCCAAAAGGTAAAATCCAATGGGTACACCGTATCAGGTTGGAACAAAGGTTCCGTCAGGAATTGGTGAAATTTCCCAATACAGAACCTGACCATACCTATACCACGAGAGCTAGGTATATGGTTCAGGTACAAGGCTTGATATTGCCTCCAAAGACACCGAATGGATTTCAACTCAGTTGGCAGGCTGCCAATGAAATCATGTTCCATACCGGAGATATCCTCAGCGACAGGCTGTTCAATCAAAACAGAACTTTGGCAGGGTTGGTGATTTCGCCGAACCGCAAACTGGATTTTGCTGTTTTGTACCAATTGATTTTCCAATACCAACCGGTTTTGGATAGGGTAGAGGATATCCATTCCATCAGGTTGACAGCCTTTCATGTTCTTGATTACCGAAAGAAAAGATAGCCAATCTTAAATTTTCCAGGAATCAACTTTAATTTCATAAATTGATTTTGATTCTGAGGTGAAAGGATCAAAGGTTTCCACCGTGAAGTTTCCCAAATCCAATAATCAATTCCATGAAGAAATTCTTTTTCCTGATTTTCCTGTTCCAATTTTCCATTATCCCATTTTTGAATGCCCAAAGCTCCAAGATAACGGAGAAAACCAGAAGCGAACTTATTGCTTTGATTGGTCTGTACTCGGAAGCAAGGGACAATCAAGACACTCTTTTGCTCAAAGAAATTTTGACAATGGAAGTGGATCAATTGGTATCTTCTGGGGAATGGAGAGCAGGTATATTAGAGGCGGTGGAAGGCATGCAGCGAAGTTCGAATACCAACTTGGGTACGAGAACTTTGACTGTGGAAAAGAGCCGGTTGCTACATCCTGAAGTCGGTTTAATTGATGTACGTTATCAGATTGAAAGCAGAGATGGTTCTATCCGGAATATGTGGAGCACCTTTGTGGTCATCCGGGAGGATGGTCTTTGGAAAATCTCCGCCATCAGGAATATGCTTCCTTCAAATCAATAAATGTTTCCATAATTTGTAATTTTCCATATGACCAGATTCAATAGGTTTATTTTGAGAGTTTCCCTCTTTGTATTGGTTTTTCACTTGTTTGGGTTCTTGGCATATTCCCAAAGTGACAGTGTGGCTGTGGATAGGGAAGGGCTGCGCAAAGGAATCAAAGGATTTCCCATATTGGGCGTCATGAATGACACGATTTTCTATGTTTATATCAAGATAGGGACTTCGCAGGCAAGTGAACGTGCGAAGCTTATTTCGGAAAAAATAAGGAGACTGTACGAAGATCCTTATTTCAATGTGGATTCATTGACCATTGTTGAGTCTGAATATGCTGTTGACCTTGTTTATCAGGATATTATAGTGACGAGTGTAATGCCTCAGGACGCTGAGATATATAATTTGGGTATAAGGGAAATATCCGAGGAAACAAAGAGGAGAATATCCCTATCCATCAATAATGCCATTGAAGAAAACAAAACAAGCAAAATCCTTTTCAGGATACTATATACCAGTATTGTTTTTTTGGTGGCTTTATTCCTTTATTGGCTCCTCAATAAGGGCTACACGGCGGTTTTGAAATACCTCGGAAAGAATCGGGACAAGCTGCTTAAAAGTCTGACATACAAGGAATATACTTTTTTGACCGCTGGCCAGGAATTAAGGGCAATTCTGATTTTTCTCAAAGGATTACGCTTGTTTTTATACATTGTGCTTGGATATTCGGTTTTATCCATTGGCTTCAGCATTTTTCCTTTTACCAGAGGTTGGGCCAATACCTTATTGGCATTGGTGTGGTCTCCCTTTAGGTCCATCTTTTTTGCTGTTTGGGAATACCTGCCAAACCTGATTACCATTTTGGTGATTTCATTTGTGATGTATTATGTGATCCGCATTGTCAGGTATGTTTTCTTGGAAATTGAAGCAGAGAAACTTAAGATTTCAGGTTTTCATGCCGACTGGGCGATGCCGACCTATGGTATAGTAAGGGTTTTATTATACGCTTTTACGCTTGTTCTGGTATTTCCTTACCTTCCTGGATCGGACTCCAATGTGTTTAGAGGAGTTTCTGTTTTTATCGGTATTCTGTTTTCCTTGGGTTCTTCTTCCGCAATTGCCAATATGGTGGCAGGATTGGTAATCACCTATATGCGTCCTTTCAAAATAGGAGACAAGATCAAAATCGGAGACATCACAGGTATTGTTTTGGAAAAGACGCTTTTGGTTACACGTATAAGGACCATCAAAAATGAAGAGATCACCATTCCCAATTCAGCAGTACTTAGTGGGAATACTACCAACTATACGACTATGGCAAAAACAGAAGGCCTGATCATCTATACCACCGTAACGATCGGATATGATGTGCCTTGGAGGGAAACCCATGCAGCATTGATAGAAGCTGCGGTAAGGACTGATTTGGTCATGAAGGAGCCTGTTCCATTCGTATTTCAGACAAGTCTCGATGATTTCTATGTGTCTTACCAGCTCAATGGATTTACCCGCGAATCTATTGGAATGGCAAAGTTATATTCTGAATTGCACCAGAATATCCAAGATGTTTTTTTTGAGAGGGGAATCGAGATCATGTCGCCACACTACCGGGCAGCAAGGGATGGCAACATGGCCACCATTCCTGCCAAATATTTGCCTGAGAATTACCAAGCGCCTTCTTTTAAAATCAAAACGGACCAGAAAAAGGAAGATTGAATTCCATGGATTTCACAGGTTTTTATTCCACCTTCCAAGAAACTAACAATGCTACAATTAATTAGAACCGACTCCCAAAACCCTGATTTCATCAGGCTTGTCAAGCACCTCGATGCCGGTCTTGCTGTCACTGACGGGGATGAACATGCTTTCTACAACCAATTCAATAAAATAGACCATATCAAATACGTTTCAGTTGCCTATGACGAAAGCCTGGCAGTTGGCTGTGGAGCAATCAAAGAATTTGAAGCAGAGACCATGGAAGTCAAGCGGATGTTTGTGTCTGAATCCCATCGGGGAAAAGGAATTGCGGTAAAAATCTTGTCCGAACTTGAAACTTGGGCTGCTGAAATGGGTTATACCAAGTGTGTCCTTGAAACAGGGAAAAGGCAGGCAGAGGCTGTAGCGCTGTATAAAAAATGTGGCTATCGTATCATTCCCAATTATGGGCAGTATATTGGAATGGACAACAGCCTTTGTTTTGAGAAGGAGTTAAAAGCAAAACTTTCCCATTAAATCATCAATCATTGAACCAGGAGTTTGATTATATCATCGCAGGGGCAGGTGCAGCAGGATTGAGCTTGGCGCTTTATATTCTGGAAGAACCCGCCCTCAAGGAAAAACGGATTTTGATCCTTGATAAATTTGTCAAAAACAGCAATGACCGAACTTGGTGCTTTTGGCAAAAGGAAGCAAGCCCATTCGACGATATCCTACACGCAAGCTGGAATGAACTCTATTTCCATTCCCCGGTTTTTTCAAAAGTCTTGGAAATCCAACCATATTCCTACAAAATGTTGCGAAGTAGGGATTTTTATGAACTCTGTTTTGCCAAAATAAAGAAGTCAAAAAATGTCACCTCTGTCACAGAGGAGATCAAGGAAATAGAGGCTGACGGAACGGTGGTCTGTCAAAACCAAACTTTCAAAGGAAAGTATGTTTTCAACAGTGCATTTGTAACTATCCCAAAGACGGAAGGCAAGTACCACTTGCTCCAACATTTCACCGGGTGGTTTGTCAAAAGCAAGGAGCCTGTTTTTGATCCCCAAAGGCCTGTTTTGATGGATTTCAGGATTGACCAAAAGGGAGATTGCCGGTTTATGTATGTATTGCCAAAAAGCAAGTATGAAGCATTGGTCGAGTATACCATTTTCTCTGAAAACCTCCTTGAAAAGGCAGAATACGAGGAAGCTTTGGAAGTGTATTGCAGGGAGGAATTGAAGTTGGAAAATTTTGAAATCGAAGAAAGGGAATTTGGGGTGATTCCTATGACCAACGAACCCATTCCCAAAACCCAAAGCAGCCACATCATCAACATTGGCACAGCGGGGGGACATACCAAAGCTTCCACAGGCTACACTTTTGCTTTCATCCAAAAAAAATGTAGAAAAATAGCTGAAAACCTGGCAGCAAACGCCCATCCTTTGAAGGAATTGGACAGCAAGTTTGACAAATATCTCCTGTATGATTCTATCTTTTTAAGGGTATTGTCTGAAAAGAATTTTCCGGCATGGCGTGTTTTCAGTGAGCTTTTCGAAAAACTTCCACCCAAAACTGTTTTTGATTTCTTGGATGAAAACACCAATATTTTGACCGATATCCGAGTCATGAACTCCACCCATATTCCGACATTTCTCAAAGCTGCTTTGAAAGAGATTTTCTGAGGTTTTTCAAGACTGATCTCACAAATTTCCAATGAAATACCCCGATTGTCACAATTCACTTTTATCCTAAAATACCCAAAATCATATTTATTCTGAATTTGGTATCCAATCCGAAATCAACAACTTTATAATCTGATCACTTTCCCGATGAAAAAATCAAACTTTTGCCTTGTCTTTTTATTTCTTTTTTGCTCATTTTTCTCCAAGGCACAGGAGATGAGTTTTGAGGAATACAACCCACCTTCAACCTTGGTTGTCCCGCAACACCCTATCAAAAGAGCCAAATTCCCCTTTATTGACATCCATAGTCATCAGTGGAATGTCGCTCAGGAAACCGTAGTCAGACTTGTCAAAGAAATGGATGACCTCAATATGGGTGTAATGGTCAACCTGAGTGGAAGAGGCAGGGGGGCGGC